>JBAUNL010000564.1:0-3107 GCA_049579205.1 Rhodomicrobium sp.
TCTAGATCGGTACTCAAGGATAACACTATGTCCTTGTTTGCGAACTTGGCGGCGCTGGGCCATGCTGCGGCACAGGACGAGATCGTGAAGAATTCGCTCGCCGATTTTGCATTCGAAAACTACGAAATTGCATCGTATAAATCACTTATCCAGCTTGCGCAGGAAACGGGAAATCAGGACGCCGTCCAACCTCTAAGGCAGACCCTGTCAGAAGAGGAGGCGATGGCGCACTGGCTGGATGAGCATCTGCCGGATGTGATTTCGACCTATTTTCACCGGTATGTCGCGGGACAAACGGCGGGGATCTAACGCATCTGTCGCCGCATTCCTTATGGCGTCCGCGGCGCTAGAACGGCGAATCGAAGGCGCGCCTGCTCCAATACCTTGCATAGGCGCGCCTATGCCTTGAGCGATGAGCCCGCCGGGTATGAGGCCGGCTCTCTTCGGCGGCTCCTGCTTCGTCACCGGATCGCTGGGGGGCAGTGGCCGGTGAGTTCCTTCGTTGCCACGGCGGCAGGTAATCGTCGCTCGCGACGGTGGGGTATTCTGCTGCTGGGAGCGGAGCGGTTGGCGGCACGTAGCCGGGCTTCGAGGCCTGATAGTTTTCCGCGACCTCTAGCTTTTTCGCCTTGGCAATGCGAGGCGCGGCCCGAAGCGCAGTCAGAAGCTGAACACCGGGCTCGGCATCCGCGTTAGCCTTTGAGACCGCGATAAACCTGCGTGCGGCTCGCCGGGCGGACCTGTTCCAAGCGCCGTTCAAAGCCCCATCATAATAACCCAGCCGGTCCAACTCCCTTTTTATGGCAAGGACCAAGGCTGTCCTTTTCGACGGAACAGGGAGTCCCTCGCTTGCAACAGAAGTGTCTTGCGCAGGATGAAGAGCGGCCTTGACTAGGCCAGGCAAAGACGCCTTGGCGAGGCTCGCGGCAGCCTCTTGGGGCGAGGCTGTTCCCGGGTGGGACTGACTGGGGGAACTGGCTCGTGAAGCTCCGCTGTCCTTATCGCCATTCTCCCGGAAAGTGTCCGCGAGCCTCGGCAGTCCGATCAGGGTTGCAACTGTAAATACCGCAAGCAAAAACCAGCGCATCGTCACATCCCACAAAATGAAAAACGTCACAAAAATCGGCGCAGTAACGGCGCTCAACACGCCGCGCAGCACCGTTGCTTCTATAGGCGAATGCCTTCTGCTTTCCGCCACCCCATCAACATCAAGCTCCGCTTTTATACACGAGATACTACATCTTGTGGACAGAAATTAATCCTCGCTTAACAATTGGCGAATCGCTAAGAGTGATTCGGGGGCCTAAATAAGCGTTTGATTCTTGTGGCGAAAAAAGACTGCGAGCCTGCGGCGGACCGTTCAGTCTTTGGGAGTTGATTCTCCTTCTTTCGTCAAAGGCGGACGCCAGTAATCCGTACCCGTGTTTGAGCGCGGCCATAAGCGCCTTGGGTTTTTTTGTTCCTATTTTCAAATTCTAACCGCTGGCCCCCGCATTGGCGCCGGCGGCGACGCGGCGCCCCACATGGGGGCAACGATGAGACACGTACTAGGAATTGCAGGCGTTACCGCAGCCGCGGTTCTGCTTATTGTTTCGGCTGCCATGAATTGGCGGTTCGGGTACACCCTTGGGAAGTCGGATTTCGAGTCGCAGCTTTACGGAGCGGCGAGCGCGGCGGCGGATTGCTTCAAGGCGCTCCTGCCGTTCTTCATTTTCGCTGCGCTCAGAAATAAAAGTTATAGCCAGGCATTGGGCGGAGCAATGCTGTTTGCAGTTTGCTTCTCCTATTCGCTCACATCATCGCTTGGCTTTGCCGCACTAAACAGAGCTGACACGACAGGCTCGCGGGTGCTTAAGGCTGAAACCCACCAGGATCTCCGCCTTGAGCTGGAACGCTCACGGGAAGCGCTCAAGACCTTGCCCGCGCACCGCCCATCGGGCACGGTAAGCGGCGAGATCGAGGCCTTCAAACAAAATGGCAGATGGCTGGCCAGCGAAGAGTGCAGCAACGCAACCTCGATGAAGAGTATGAGCTATTGCGAAGGCTTCTTCAAACTGAAGGCCGAGCTGGCAATCGCTGAGCAGGCTGATAAGCTCGATACACAAATAGGGCAGCTCCGCAAACGCCTGGGATCAATTGACCCTGAAGCGGTTGTAAGGGCTAGCGATCCGCAAAGCCAAGTGTTGGCGGGGCTGACGGGACGCAGCACCGAGGAAATTCAGACAAGCTTGACGGTACTCATTGCTCTGCTTGTGGAATTAGGGGCAAGCCTCGGTTTCTACACTGCTTTCTCCTATTGGCGTGTTTTCGACGTGAAGGGGCTCCCAGTACCCGCCCAGACGCAAGCATCGGCCCGCGCACCTGCCTATGTGCCCGCGCTGCGGCTCACGGCCGTCCCGGATTCGGAGCCAATGCTCCAGCCGGCCGAACCAAAGACGGACGTCGAGCTCTATTATGATGAGCGCGTCGGCAAAGAGCCGGGGTCGAGCGTGACGGCACTCGCTCTTTACGACGATTATTGCCAATGGTGCGAAGCGAAGGGCAAGCAACCCCTCGGCTTGCCGATCTTCACGCGGCGGTTCAGCGATCTAGGCGTCCAGAAGGCAAAGGTCGCGGGCCGCATCCGCTATATGGACGTGAGGCTCCTCTTTGGCGCCGGCGACGACGGGTTGCGCGAGCTTTATGCGGTGTCTTGAGCGGAGGCATTCCAATCACTCAAAGGGGGAGGGGAGGCGATCGCGACCCCTTTCCCTTGGGGAAAGCAAAACCGGGAACAGCTCAGGAGCCAGCGTTGGGGAAAAAGAGCTGCTGCCCCTCGATCTTGTAGGATGCGATGGCGGCCTGCCCATCCTTGGATATGAGCCAGTCTATGAAGGCTTGACCATCCGTGCGGTTCACTGAGGGAAACTTCGCCGGGTTGACGAGAATGACCCCATATTGATTGAACAGGCGCTTATCTCCTTCTACCAGGATCGCAAGGCCGTTTTTGTTCTTGAATGAAATCCAAGTTCCCCGGTCCGACAGCACATAGGCGCCGGTTGCGCTCGCCATATTGAGGGCCGCCCCCATGCCCTGCCCTATCACCCTATACCAGGCCGGTTTAGTGA
>JBAUNL010000565.1:0-1868 GCA_049579205.1 Rhodomicrobium sp.
ATGCTGTTCGGGGTGCTGGTCGGCACCTATTCGTCCGTTTTCATCGCCGCGCCTTTTCTGATCCTCATTGGCGTCAAGCGCGATTGGAGCGGGGTAGAGAAGGCGAAGAAGACTCAGGCCGGCGCCAGCGCCGCCAAGCGGCCCACTGCTGCCTCCGGTCCTGCTATTGCTCGCGGCAACGGCCTCGATAAGGAGGAGACGGGCGGAGGTGAAGCTGTGGCGGTGGACGCGGTTGCCGCGCCGCTGGCGCAAGTCCAGCCTTCGAGACCCGCGATCGCGCCTGCTTCACAGAAATCATCAAGCTCGCCAACAAGAACTTCCCCTGCACGCAGCAAAAGTCAGACAAAGCAAGGGCGGTCCAAACGGAGATAGGTCAACGCCTGCGCCATGAGCGCTTCATTCCGCCGTATCAGCGAAAAGGGACCCGTCTCTATCTTACCGGGAGGGGCTTTTCAGGTGAGCGGAAAGCCTCACACGGGCGCATTGTTGATCTCGTCCAGCGGTGTCTACGCCTGGACCGCTCTTTCCGCCCAAGAGGTCGATGAAGCCGGCCTTTTACGTTTTCTCGATGCCGAAGGACAGGAGCGCGGTGATTTTCTGCTTCTCGGCACGGGGCCTAGCCTTATTCTACCGCCGGGCAGCTTTCGGCATGAGGTCGACAAACGGGGCCTTGGGCTTGAAGTGATGGATACGCCGGCGGCCTGCCGCACTTACGGCATTCTTTTGGGCGAGGGACGCGCCTTCACCGCCGCCCTGCTCCCAACATAGCGGCTCACTCCCCTTGCAAGGCCGCCTGCGGCTGCCTAAGCCTAGTGGAACCGGCCAATCGGTATCCAGACATGCCATTGGACAAAGACAACAAACAAAGGCGATTCGAGGAAGCGGCCACCGCCGATCTGGTAAGGCGGCGCGATGTAGATCGCTATTGGAGCACGCTTTTCGCCCCCGCAGGCAGGCGAGCCGCACTTCTTGCTCTTTATGCCTATAACGCGGAAATCGCCCATATCGCGGCAACCACGAATGAACCCATGGTCGGTCAAATCCGGCTGCAATGGTGGAAGGACGCAATCGAACTGGCTGTGCCCGGCACAAGAACTGGAAACCCGATTGCGGACTCTCTCGCGGGCGCGATTTTTGAGCATGATTTGCCGAAAGACAGGCTGATCGGGATGGCGGAAGCTAGGATTCCGGAAATCGTTGGCGATGCCCCAGTTGATATCGCGGCTCTTAGAGCTTCGCTGCAGGCGACCCAGGGAACTGTCTTCGAACTAGCTGCCGGTATTCTAGGCAGCGAAGGCGAGCTTGCCCGGAAAGCGGGGGAACATGCCGGTTTAGCCTATGGCCTCATGCAAACCCTGCGGACAGTCCCTTTGCAGGCAGCGCGCCGTAAGCTGATGCTGCCGCTTCCTTACCTGGAAAGCCGAGGCGTCAATATTGCATTCATTTATCGAGGGCAGACGGATGCGAGTTTCGGCGGGGCGCTGGCCGAGCTTCGAGGAGCGGTTGGCAGAGCGCTGCATCAATTCCGGACGCTATCTCCGGAACTTGATCCCTTAGTCTGGCCGGCATTCCTTCCGCTCGCAGTTATTAAGCCTTATCTTAGGGCGATGGCAGCCCCAGCCTTCGATCCTTTACATACGATTCCAACCGTGAGTCCCTTAAGGCAATTTTGGCGCATCTGGCGTGCCGCGAGACGCGGCTCTTTGTAGGCAACTGTAAGAGTCTTATGGTCACATCAAGCCAATCGGGTAACGCGAAGCGGTTTTATCAAAGCGCGGACGTATCTCGCAATGAAAGCGGCCGATTTGGTGTTGTCCTTGATGGACGCCCGGTAAAGACGCCTGCTGGCAGGCCGCTCCTTGTTCCAA
>JBAUNL010000566.1:0-3698 GCA_049579205.1 Rhodomicrobium sp.
CGCAAGCAGTGGCATGGGCAGGCTCAATGCTTTCGGACGGATGGTGGCTGATGCCTTCTTTGCAGGGGATGAATATCATGCCAGTGGGACAGAAGTAATGGAGGTAGCGTGCATCGTGCCCCGCTCCCGACGCTATCTCCATCGCATCGTATCCAAGCTCGTTTGTGATCTCTGCAATAGTCTCCCGGATGTCTTGCGGGAATGTCAGCGGCGGGTCATGCAGGAATTGCTGCACTTGCACATCGCAAGGGCCGCAATTTGCTTGGGCGATAGGTTCGACGAAATCGCCAAGGCGCGTCAGCTCCTCGGCCACCGGATGACGCAAATCTACCGAAAAATTAGCCTTCGCCGGTACGACTGACGGGACGTTTGGCTCAACAAGAAGCTGTCCCACCGTGAAGCGGACGGCATCGGCGTCATCCCAAAACGCGTCTTGCATCGCGCTTATGATCCGAACGGCAGCAGCAAGCGCGTCCCTTCGCATGGCCCTAGGAGAAGTTCCGGCGTGGTCCTCTTGTCCGGTAACTGTCACCCGAAAGGTGCGCTTGCCCTGGATGCCACTCACAATGCCGATGGTCTTTTTCTCCCGCTCCAAAATAGGTCCCTGTTCGATGTGGACCTCCAGGTAAGCGGCTATGGGTCTTTGAAGCGTGCGCTTCGAGATACCGCAATCGGCGCCGAGAACACGTTCAATCTCCTCACCAACGTTTTTTCCGGAGAGATCACGAATACCCATAATATCGAGGAGCTTCCGCGCGCCCGTATAAACCGCCGATCCCATCATGCCGGGCGCAAACCGCGATCCCTCCTCGTTCATCCACGCAACCGCTTCAATCGGCCGCTTCGGCAAGACCCCCGCAGACTTGATCGACTCCAGCGCTTCAAGAGCAACAAGCACGCCGAGCGCACCGTCAAATTTCCCGCCGGTGGGTTGGGTGTCGATGTGCGAGCCTGCCAAAACCGGCGGCAAATCGGGATTGGTTCCCTCAAGCCTCAAGAATAGATTGGTGGCATCGTCTGTAAAGGGAACGAGCCCCGCGGCGCGCCCCCAAGCCACTATTTTGGCCCGCGCCGTAATTTCCGCGTCCGAAAGTGCCTGCCGGTCGACGCCGCCATTAGCACGGCCTCCGTGCCGGGCTAATGTCGTCAACCTTTCCCAAAGCGTTGCACCGTCAGCCGATAGGGAATGCATCGCCTTTAGTCTGTCTTCATGATCTCCGCCGGATTTGAGCGTGGGTCGCGGGCCAGCCAGCGGTGCTGCTCCACCTGCGCCAGGAACTCCGCAACATAGAAGTTGAACAGCGCGGGTTCTTCGAGATTTATCGTATGCCCTGTCTTGGGAAGCAACACCAACCCACTTGCAGGAATTGCGCGCTTCATGAAAAGCGCCGGCTGCAGGCAATGATCGTCCTCGTCTCCCGCAACAATCAGAGCCGGAACCTGCATCTGCTTCATCCGGCTTTCAAGATCATAGATGGATGGGCGCGCCGCCTGCACCCCGCGCATCGTGTTCGCGGAACCCTTTGCCGAATGCTCTCCCAGCATCCGGCGAAATTCATCGTAGCCGCGCGGATCTTTAACGAGGAAAGAAATGCGAGAAGCAGCAGATCCATAAACATAGGAAAACTTCTCGCTGCCGAGCTCCTCGAACTGCCGTGCTACTTCGAGCGAGTTTTTCCTGAAATAGTCTTCGTATTGTTTTTCGGAACCATAGCCCGCGCCTGCGATTACAAGGGACAGCGCTTTCTCAGGATAAGTCAGCCCAAAATGCAGCGTCGCGAATCCGCCCATAGAGAGGCCAATAATATGCGCTTGCACCAGACCAAGCCCATTCATGACGTCGCGAATGTCGTCAACGGCGCGCGCCTGGGAATATGCTCCGGTGTGATCGGGAACATCTGAAGGCGGATAGCCGCGCGCGTTGAAGGTGACGCAGCGGTAACGTCTGGAAAAGTACCGCACTTGCGGCTCCCAGCTCCGCTCGTCGCCGGCAAACTCGTGAACAAACACGATCGGCGCGCCCGACCCGGTTTCCGTCACATGAAGCTTTACCCCGTCGTCTGCAGTAATCATCGCCATTGAACACCCCTAAATGATTGAACGCCGCGAGGCGATGCCGCCATCGACCGTAATAATGGTACCTGACGTATACCCTGATCTCGGCGAAGCGAGGAATGCCATAAGATCGGTAACCTCCCGGACATGCGCCGGCCGCTTAAGGGGGTATTTCGCTTCCAGTTCGGTGTAGCGGCTTTCGTCGTTGAACAGCGTGCGCGCTCGCTTCTTTAGCATATTGTAGATGCGGCCGGTGTCGACAGGTCCGGGATTGAGGCCAATCACCCTGATATTGTCCTCCAGGCTATGGCCTCCAAGGGCGCGCGTAAACGCCATCAGACAGGCATTTCCAGCTGCTCCCGCGATGTACTGCGGATCAAAGATTTCGCCGCCGTTGCCGATATTGTTGATGATCACGCCGGCGCCCCATTCTTTCATCTTTGGATAGATGAGGCGGCAAAGGTTGATATAGCCGAATACCTTCAACTCCCAGCCTTCGCGCCATTTCCGTTCGTCAATTTCGAAGAGCGAGCCGCTGGGGATTACGCCGGCATTATTCACGAGAATATCGATCTTGCCGCAGGCCGCTGCCAGCTTCTCGCATGCGCCGGCCTGCGTAATATCCATGGGGTAAACTTGAACCTCCACTCCATAAGCGGCTAGATCGCCTTTTAGCGTATCGAGCCGATCTGCGCTGCGCGCCGTGAGATGAAGATTAACCCCCTCTTCCGCGAAAGTGTGCGCCGCGCCCTCCCCTATGCCTTGAGAGGCGCCAGTAATCAGCGCCCATTTTCCTCTCAAACCGAGATCCATTCCATCCTCCGGAAATGCCGCTTTGCGCTAGTATAGATTGACTGGCTCATTCATGCCTCTGGCCTGCTCGGCGGCTTCTGGCAGAAGGGCGCAGAACTCCTCGACCCAGGCCCGTGGCACCGAAACGCTGACCTTGATGAAGCGGTCGCCGAATGCGGCTGTGTGATAGCTGCCCTGGCGTATCAGAATATTATGCCGTGCGAAGATCGCGCAAAGAGCCTCCGGTCTAATGCCGGCCTTATCGCATTCGATGATCAGGAAGTTCCCATTAGAGGGATAGACGGGAATTTCGAACCCAGGCAGTTTGCAGATGGCCGCGCGCACCAGCGCCTGGTTCTCACGCTGGGATGCAAGTACATGCGGGAACCATTCGGCCTTGACTTCAAGCCCCGCGATTGCGCCGCGCTGCGCGACGATGGAGCTGCCGAGATTATTGGGCATGGCTTGCGCGAGGCGCACCATGAGCTCTTCTTCGCAGATGATCGCGCCCACCCGCAGACCCGCAAAGCCAAGCCATTTCGAGAAGCTCCAGATCGTGATCGTGCGTTCGGGATAAAAACTGGAGGCGAGGGTGTGGCTGTAAGCGAAATCGCGATAGGTGCAGTCGTAGAGCAGGTAGGCGCCGGCTCCGCGTGCAATATTAGCAATGGCTTCAATCTCACTGGCGGTACAGCCCGTTCCGATCGGATTATTCGGGTCAACGATATAGATGATCTTTGTCTTTGGACTTATCGCCGCCTGCAGGCGCTCCGGTTGCAGCCGGTAGCTATATTCGCTGCCATAGATAGGGATCTGTACGGCAGAAGCGCCAGCGGCCTTGGCGAATGACA
>JBAUNL010000567.1:0-2336 GCA_049579205.1 Rhodomicrobium sp.
GGCTCACACGGTTGATGGTGTAGCCCATGATCCAGGATGCAAACATCGTGAGCAGGATCGTGGCCGGGATCACAACGAATACGACCCCTGCTTCCCTCCAGCCGATCGCGAGCGCGATAAGAAGCACAATGGAAAGTGTTGCAAGGCCGAGGTGAAAGAGAAGCTCGTCCGCCTTATCGCTCGCGGTGGCTCCGTAGTTCCTGGTCACCTCAACGGAGATGTCTGCGGGGATTGCGATGCCGCGGAGTGTTTCAAGCTTTTTCGTAAGTTCCGCCGCGATAGTGACGGCATTGGCTCCAGCGCGTTTTGCGATAGCGATCGAGACCGCTGGCACGCGGAGAAGCTCCCCGCCTTGCGGCTTCCCGAACTGCCACGCCCTTTGCTCCAGTGGCTTTGCATCCATCACCACATTCGCGACATCGCGCACGTAAACCGGGCGGCCATCGCGGCTGGTGAGCAGCAGGAGCCCTATATCGGGGATGCCCTGCAAAGTCTGACCCGCAACCACCGCGACGTTGCGATCAAGCTCGCGGATCTGGCCCGCCAGAAACGACCGGTTCGCCGAGCGCACCTTTTCCACAAGCTGCGCCAGCGTAACGCCGTACAAGGAAAGCTTTTCTGGATCGGGCTCGACGCGAATCTGATCGGGGCGCCCGCCGACGATGTATGTCAGGCCGGCATTCTCTACCTTCGAAAGCTCGATCCGGAGATTCTCGCTAAGATGGTAGAGCGCATTTTCGGTCCACCTGCCGGCCGCCTCAGGCTTTGGCGAGAGCGTCGCCACAAAAATCGCGACATCGTCGATCCCATGCCCAACGATCAAAGGCTCGGGAATGCCAATGGGAATGCGATCCAAATTGCCGCGTATCTTCTCATGCACTCTAAGGATCGCCTCGTCACCCTTGGTGCCGACATAGAAACGGGCGGTAACAACAACGCGGTCATCGTAAGTCTGGCTGTAGACATGCTCGACGCCATTGATGGCTTTGACGATGGTTTCCAACGGCTCAGTAACGAGCCGCACCGCATCCTGGGCCTTCAACCCATCGGCCTTCACTTGTATGTCCACCATCGGAACCGAGATTTGCGGTTCCTCCTCCCGCGGCAGCATTGCCAACGCGATGCCACCCAGCATCAGCGCCGCGAGAAGCAGCAACGGCGTAAGCGGGGAACCTATGAACGCTTGCGTCAGATATCCTGATATACCCAGCTTCACGGCTGCACCAATCTGTCGCCAGGCCTGACCCCGGCGAGAATTTCGACGCCGCCGGCTTCCCCGTTGATTGTCGCGGCCTGCCCCGGTTGAACGGTGACGTCATCAACACCTCCATCCCTTCTCAGCAACCGCACGAAATCGAGACCAAAGCGGCGGAAGACATAAGCGCGTGGAACTACGATCGCTTCCCGCTTGCCGGCCGAAATGAGCACAAGGACGCGCTCGCCCACGAAGAATTTGCCAAGCCCTTCAGCCTTCGCGTCCGCGATCACTCGACCGTCTTGTATCTCAGGATAGATCAGGACGATGGTACCCTTGCTGGCCGGGGCATTTGTTTGAGTAAGCTCGCGGCCTTCGATGAGAACGGGATCGCCCTTGTGCATGAACCGCGCGTGCCGCTCCGGCAGTTCGAGCCGCAGCACATATGCGTTTGCCGCGATCTTCGCGATGGTTTCGCCAGGCATGACGACTGTGCCTTCTGTAACGGGCAGACTGAGCACCCTGCCTTGCGCGGGCGCAAGCACATCCCCCTCCTCGACCTGTTTTGTGAGGACCGCCCGTTCTGCTTCGGCGGACTTCAGCGCATTCGCGGCAACCTGATATGCAGCACGCGCTTCATCAAGTTTCGCGCTGGCAGCAAAGCCTCTCGCGGCAAGCTGCTCTTGACGGTCCGCCTCGGTCTTCGCCGTCTCGGCGCGTGACTTCAGACCTACGATCTGCGCGTCGAGCGATTTTATCCTGAGTGCCAGTTTCTGGTCCGCGACCGTTGCGATGAGGTCCCCTGTCTGCACTTCGCTGTCTTTGCCGATGAGCAATGAGGCGACGGTGCCACCCGTGCGGACGCGCGCGTTGACGACATCGGTGCTCTGTACGGTGCCGAAGACGGACTTCAGATCGTCGATCTGCTGTTCCTTGACCTCGAATATTTCCCCAGCGGGCACCGCCTGGACGGAAAAGGCCAAGCCTAGCGCCAGACCAGCGGCAGCCATGAGCAGCCCTTGCCGCCATATGAAGGTTCTTTCAAGCACCTCAGCAGCCTCACCCGTTGGCGTTAGGTTGGAGCCTCGCGACAAAGGCAGCCTTGGGCTGCTTAGCGATCCGGCAGGCCGTAACGCGTGTG
>JBAUNL010000568.1:0-30373 GCA_049579205.1 Rhodomicrobium sp.
ACCTCGCGGGCCACGCGGGTCACCTCAGCGGCGAAGGAACGGAGCTGCTCCACCATTGTGTTGAGGGTTTCCTTCAGGAGGAGAATTTCGCCGCGCACGTCCACAGTGATCTTTTTCGAAAGATCACCGCCCGCGATGGCGGTCGCCACCTCTGCGATATTGCGAACTTGGCCGGTGAGGTTGCCAGCCATGAAGTTCACATTGTCGGTCAGGTCCTTCCAGGTTCCCGCGACGCCCGGTACCTGCGCTTGACCGCCGAGCTTCCCTTCAGTGCCGACCTCGCGGGCAAGGCGCGTGACCTCGGACGCGAAGGAGTTGAGCTGGTCCACCATCGTGTTGATGGTGTTCTTGAGTTCAAGGATTTCGCCCTTCACGTCCACGGTGATCTTGCGGCTGAGGTCTCCTCGCGCCACGGCGGTGGTCACCTCGGCGATGTTGCGAACCTGAGTCGTGAGGTTCGCAGCTAGGAAGTTCACGTTATCAGTAAGGTCTTTCCATGTACCGGCCACGCCCGGCACATTGGCCTGACCTCCAAGGCGGCCTTCCGTGCCGACCTCGCGCGCCACACGCGTCACCTCTCCCGCGAAACGGTTGAGCTGGTCGACCATCGTGTTGAGGGTTTCTTTGAGCTGCAGAATCTCGCCACGGACGTCAACGGTGATCTTGCGGCTCAAGTCTCCGCTCGCGATGGCGGTCGCAACCTCCGCAATATTACGAACCTGAGCCGTGAGGTTGCCCGCCATGGAGTTCACGCTGTCGGTGAGGTCCTTCCAGGTGCCGGCCACGCCCGGGACCGCAGCCTGACCGCCGAGCTTGCCGTCGGTTCCCACCTCGCGGGCAACGCGTGTGACTTCGGCGGCGAACGCATTGAGCTGGTCCACCATCGTATTGATGGTTTCCTTCAGCAGCAGGATTTCGCCCGAGACATTCACCGTGACCTTCTTGGAAAGATCGCCCTGCGCCACGGCGGTCGCCACTTCCGCGATGTTGCGGACCTGACCGGTGAGGTTCGAGGCCATGGAGTTCACGCTGTCGGTGAGGTCCTTCCAAGTGCCCGCCACGCCGCGCACCACGGCCTGACCGCCAAGCTTGCCCTCGGTGCCGACCTCGCGCGCCACGCGCGTCACTTCCGATGCAAAGGCATTGAGCTGGTCCACCATTGTATTGATGGTCTCTTTCAGCTCCAGCACTTCCCCGCGCACATCGACTGCGATCTTCTTCGAAAGGTCGCCATTGGCGATAGCGGTAGACACTTCCGCGATGTTGCGAACCTGGGTCGTGAGGTTCGAGGCCATCGAGTTCACGCTGTCTGTGAGGTCCTTCCAGGTGCCGGCAACGCCTCGCACGTCGGCTTGTCCGCCAAGGCGCCCCTCCGTTCCCACTTCTCGCGCCACGCGCGTCACTTCGGAGGCGAACGCGTTCAGCTGGTCCACCATCGTATTGATGGTTTCCTTGAGCTGCAGGATCTCGCCGCTCACATTGACGGTAATTTTCTTCGAGAGGTCTCCGCCCGCGATAGCCGTGGATACTTCGGCAATGTTTCGAACCTGCGCCGTGAGGTTCGACGCCATCGAATTCACGTTGTCGGTGAGGTCTTTCCAAGTTCCCGCCACGCCCGGAACCGCAGCCTGCCCGCCAAGACGCCCTTCGGTGCCAACCTCGCGGGCGACGCGCGTAACCTCCGACGCGAAAGCGTTCAACTGATCGACCATCGTGTTGATGGTATTCTTAAGCTCTAGAATTTCGCCCTTCACGTCCACGGTGATCTTGCGGGAAAGGTCACCGCGCGCGACCGCGGTTGTTACTTCCGCAATATTGCGCACCTGCGTTGTGAGATTTGCGGCGAGCAGATTGACATTGTCGGTAAGGTCCTTCCACGTGCCAGCCACACCGGGCACCACGGCTTGACCGCCAAGGCGGCCTTCGGTGCCCACTTCGCGCGCCACGCGCGTCACCTCGGCCGCGAAGGAGCGAAGCTGATCCACCATCGTATTGATGGCTTCCTTCAACAGAAGGATCTCACCTCGAACGTCGACCGTAATTTTCTTGGACAAGTCGCCATGGGCGACGGCGATGGTCACTTCCGCGATGTTGCGCACCTGCGCCGTGAGGTTCGAAGCCATCGAGTTGACGCTCTCGGTCAAATCGCGCCACACGCCCGAGACTTCGCTAACCTGTGCCTGACCTCCAAGCTTGCCGTCGATGCCCACTTCGCGCGCCACACGCGTCACCTCGGACGTGAAGACTCCGAGCTGCTTGATCATCGTGTTCACGATTGTCGCCGACCGGAGAAACTCGCCTTGCAGTGGCCGCCCATCGACGTCGAGGCGCATTGATTCCAGTAGGTTACCGCGCGCGACGGCTTCGATCGTACGGGTCACTTCTGTGGTCGGCCACAGGAGATCGTCTATCAGGGCGTTAACAGAAATCTCCATGTCTCCCCAGGCCCCCTGGACAGAACCGAGGCGCAGGCGATGCCTCGTTTTCCCTTCGCGGCCAACATATTGCCCGACCAGGTGCAGCTGCTCGGAAATACGTTGGTTGACGGAGACAATGTCGTTGAAAGCGTCGGCAACCTTACCGTAGAGACCCTCCCAGTCCGCGGGCAAGCGAACCGAGAAGTCGCCATTTCGAGCGGATTGCAACGCGGTGAGGAGGCTGCGCAAGTTGTCGCCGCCTTGCTCTGCCCCATTGACATACGCTTCCTGCTTTTCGAGTGAGGACGCGGGCTCAGCTGACAGATGTGCTGTTTCTTGCATCGCAACTCTACTCCGAAATACTTGGATGGAACTATCTGGGAGGCTTTTGAACGCCCCCTGCATCACTCACTTTGCCTTCGCTAGGCTTAGCTCTAGCTGCAAACGGCAGTTCCCGCCTTTTTGTTCCCCAGTATTTGTTCCCAGTAATTAGACTTTTGTGGGAAAGCTGAGCATTGGCGGCCCGGATTGTAACCGGTATGCGTCGTCGCTTCAATGCCCCGAAGTCTTTTAGGGGTTCTGTGGGACCAATCCAGCGATAGGGGAACCTTTGCCCCTTTAGATGATCAGATCAAGTTCCTAGCGTACATAGGGAAGCAGGCTGCTCAACAAAAGGGAGCGCCCCCTCCGGCAGCTTATTGCATGAAATGCCCGCGATTGAGCCGCTGTGGAACTGGGGTCGTCTGCTGAATTATCTGATTTTTGGCTTCATATAGGACGTGAAAACAGGCAGTCTAAATGAGGTTGCGACCGCTATTAAGGTAGGCGCCGCTGCTGCATGATTGAACCGCTTGCAGCTAGAAAATTTGATCAAGTCGCTGGAGCGTCACTGGCGGCTCCGAGAGATGCGTTCAATTTCAAATATTTCTGCAGTTGCGGGTAAGGGGTCCTGCCAAAAAAAAGGCGCGGAAGTGGAGCGTACTAGCCGAAGCAGACCTGTACTGCGATTGCGCTTAGCTTGTGATCACCCATGTTTCCTTTGAGTCCAGCCCCTGACGAGGAGGAACCTATGGCGGATAACCCATTCCAAATCCCGCAACAGATGCGGGAAATGACCGAACAGAACATGAAACAGGCGCATGCCGCTTTCGAGCAGATGACGGATTTCATGACCCAAGCCATGGGCGCCTGGATGGGCTCGATGCCCGCTAGTTCGATGACAACTGGCTTCAAGGAAGTACAGGACCGTGCGGTGCAAATCGCGAAGAAGAACGCGGACTCAGCCTTTGGATTGGTTGATAAGATCACGAAGGCACAGAACCTCCAGGAAATTTTGACGCTTCAGACTCGATTTGCTCAAGAGCAAATGCAGGCTTACGCCGCGCAGACGCAAGAGCTTCATAGGCTGATCGGGGAAGCTGTCCAAAAATCAGGACGCGCCTAATCTTCCGCCAGCGCGGGTGCCCGAGACCAGGGGCACCCTTGCCAGCCTTTTGGCGGACGTGAGCTCGACGCCCAAAACTTGGATTTGGAAGCAATATGAGTAAGGGGATCCAAGGGCCCTTTTTGAAAGAGCGCCCCGGGCATCCCGCTTTCATTCATGACGTCCCCGGTTTTGTGTCATTTGTTGAGTGTTTCTCTGCCCCCTTCCGGCCAGGAGGCTTCAAGCGGCATTTCAGGTGCCCGACAGCTACTCAAGGGCTAAGGGATTATCTCAATCAAGATTTTGAATAGCAGTAATGGTGTTGGGGTCGTCTTCGCCGAAGCGGCTCAGTTGGAGCTGGACCAGCATCTCCGCGACCGGGACCGCGTCAACATACCTCTTTTGCTTTATGAGCTGCTGATACTGCTCATCAAGAGCGTCAATGTCAGGCGTGTTTTGTGCAAAGGTAGTTGCCGCGCCGAACACGGTAAGAAGCATGCCCACATAAGCAATCGCTTCACTTTCCGCAGCATCACACCCCCCTAATGCCTTACGAATATATCTCTATAATGAACGTCGCCTCCCATTCCTTCCATTGCAGGGGGCAGTATGCCAATCACTCGTTTGCAGGAAGCGGAACCGTGGTCGCCGCAAAAGCCTTCTGCTGGCGCGATGCCGTATCCTCTAGTCTGAAGTCCTCGATCACTTCATTGAATAAACGATAGAAATTGAGCTCAGCCGCGAGATGCAGGAAAACCCCGCCGAGGCCAACGGCGGCGCGGTCCATGAACACGAATTCCCGAGGCACTTTGATGGGCCCTTTCGCCTTCAGTCCCTGGTGAACGCGGAACACCTCGCGTCTGCCATACTCGCTTGGAGAAACACCTTCCGCGACAGGCCGCACCCGGTCTTCGAGCAAGGGCCCATAGATGAAGCCGGCCCAAATGTTCAGGATGTCGATCAAGTCCTTGGAAAGCCCGCGGAAGCCCCAAGTCTCATAGGCATGGACAACAAGGTCGCGATTTTTCGTGCGCAGCCCGTGATAAAGGTCGATCACGCCGCCCACGAATTTCGGCTGGAACGTGCGGATGCAGCCATAGTCCAGAAGATTGATTCCGGCAGCGCGGCCGTCCTCTTCAAAGATTGTATAGTTGCCGAGATGGGGGTCGCCATGAATGACGGCGTAATGGCTGAATGGATACCACCAGGCGCGGAAGAGGGCGCGGGCGATGACGTTGCGCTCTTCAAGAGGCCGCGTTTTGTACTCAAGAAGCTTCCGCCCTTCGAGCCAGGTCATGGTCAGGAGGCGCTTCGTCGATAGTTCCGGCAGAACCTCAGGAACCCGGATTGCGCGTTCGCCTTCGAGGACAAGGCTGTAAAGCGCCATATGCCGGGCTTCGAGCCCATAGTCTAGTTCCTCACGTAGGCGCGCAGCGATTTCGCTTACGATCTCGGAAGTATCGATCGCCGTGTCCATCCTTTTGTAGATGCTCATGACGACGCGGAGCTGATTGAGATCCGCTTCGACCGCCGACTGCATCTCCGGATATTGCAGCTTCACCGCTAAGGCACGTCCATCCGTGCTTTCGGCCTTGTGGACCTGTCCTAAAGAGGCTGCCGCAGCGGCCTGCTCTCCGAAACTCGCAAATTTGGCCTTCCAATCTGGACCAAGCTCCGCAGCCATCCGGCGGCGCACAAAGGGCCAGCCCATCGGGGGAGCCTGGCTTTGCAGCTGCGAGAGTTGGGCCGCATATTCAGGCGGGAGGGCGTCGGGAATTGTGGAGATGAGCTGCGCCACCTTCATCAGCGGTCCCTTGAGGCCCCCGAGAGCTGCCGCCAGCTGCGCCGCATTTTTTTCGGGGCCACCGGAACCGAAAATGTAGTTGGCGCCTATTCTAGCCGCTACACCTCCGACATTAGTGCCCACGCGCGCATAGCGTTGAACGCGCCGGGAAAAGCGGTTGCCCTCGCGGTCTTCAGGCTCCGGCGTACCGTCAAACTCGGGATTGTCTGGCTTGTCCTGCATGAGCGCCTACGCGTCGAGGGTTTCCAACTCCGCAATCATATCCTCGATCACCTTCAAGCCCATAGCCCAAAAGCCTGGGTCCGAAGCGTCAAGCCCAAATGGCGCTAGCAGTTCTTTGTGATGCTTGGTCCCGCCCGCGCGGAGCATATCGAGATATCGGCCCTCGAAGCCTTCAGGGGCCCGCTCATAAGCAGCGTATAGGGAATTCACCAGACAGTCGCCGAAAGCATACGCATAAACGTAGAACGGCGAATGGACGAAGTGAGAGATGTAGGTCCAATAATTCTCGTAGCCTTCATTCGTCCGAATCGCCGGGCCTAGGCTTTCGCTTTGAACATTGAGCCAGAACTCCCCAAGCTTGTCCGAGGTCAGCTCGCCTTCCCGCCGGGATTCATGCACAAGCCGTTCGAATTGATAGAAAGCGATCTGACGCACCACCGTATTGATCTTGTCCTCGACCTTTTGAGCAAGCATCGCCCGTTTTTCGCGGGGGCTGCGCGTTTGCGCAACCATCGCCTTGAAGGTGAGCATCTCGCCAAAGACGCTCGCGGTTTCTGCCAGCGTGAGAGGCGTGTAAGCCATGAGCGCCCCTTGTCCATTGGCGAGCACTTGGTGCACGCCATGGCCAAGCTCGTGCGCCAGCGTCATCACATCCCGGGGTTTTCCCAGGTAGTTCATCATGATGTAGGGGTGTGCGGAGGGTACTGTGGGGTGGGAAAACGCGCCGGGCGATTTCCCTTCGCGGACAGGTGCGTCGATCCAGTTCTTGGCGAAGAACCCGTCGGCAATTTCCGCCATTCGGGGCGAAAACCGTCCGTAAGCCTCGATCACGGTCCTGCGGGCGTCTTTCCACTCCATTATTGGCTCGGGATCGCGGCTGATTGGCGCATTCCGGTCCCAATAGTTTAATTGGTCCTGACCAAGCCATTTCGCTTTCAGCGCATAATAGCGGTGTGACAGACGGGGATAGCTGTTGCGAACCGCCGCAACAAGCGCATTGACGACTTCCGGCTCGACCCGGTTCGCCAAGTGCCGCGAGGCAGCCACATCGGGAAACTTGCGCCAACGGTCCGAGATTTCCTTGTCTTTAGTGAGCGTGTTCATCACGAGTGTGAACAGCCGCACATTTTCCTTGAAGACCTTCGCAAGCGCTTCCGCGGCGTATGCGCGCTTCTCGGGATTGGGATCGCTAAGAAAATTGAGCGCTGTTTCCAGGGTATATTTCTCGTCATCAATATCGAACCTGAGCCCCGTTAGCGTTTCGTTGAAAAGGCGGCTCCACGCTGCCGAGCACGTCATACTTTTCTCGTGGAACAGCTTCTCAAGATCGTCTGAAAGCTGATAAGGCCGCTCCTTTCTTAAATCCGTCAGCCACGGACGGTAGTGAGCGAGCTTCTCATTCCGAAGCGCGGCGTCAATGATCTCGTCGCCGATACGGTTCAATTCGAGTTCGAAAAACAAGAGCTGTGAGCTAATGTTGGTAAGCTTGTCCTGCGCATCGCCAAAAAGCTTTGCGCGTGCCGGGTCTGCGGTGTTGGTGACGTAGTTTAGATATGCGAAGGACCCAATGCGGCCCATGCGGTCTGATTGGGACTCATATGCGGCGATGGCTGCCGCCAAGCCATTGGCATCTTCGCGTGCCAGGCTTTCCAGCTTCCCGGCATAACTATCCCGGAAATGTTGCGCATCCTTGGCAGCCTTTTCCAGGTCGCTAGTAAGCTGCGCGCCCCCCTCGGCATAAAGGCCGCTCAGATCCCAGGCAGGCATATCTCCGATGGGCTGGGGCGCTGCCTCTAAGAATCCTCCGCCTGCCACAGCAGCATACGGTATTGTGAAGCCGAGCGGGGCAAGCCTTGTCATGTCGAAGATCCTTCTTTGTGTTCTCACTTGCGTTTCGACGCATTTGGCTATTTCCACGTGAGGGTCAACTGCTGGGTCAGTGTTCGCCGATGGCGTGGGTTAATCCGCCGCGTATTCCGGTTTCTTTATCGAAAGGGCTAGGCAATCTTTAACCATTGCTAGTTGCCTATTTAATCCGAAAAATATTCTTCCTGAGCTCTTGGCGGGTTTTGGGACATCTTTTTGTCTTTCCCCATAGCGATTTAGCTTGCAGCGGTGCGGAAATGCCATGGCAGCGGAAGCTGCGCCTTGTTTTGTGCGCAATTCATTCCTAACGGTTTGTTAACCTAACATGGAGTAACTACCTAGACGTGTAACCTTGCCTGCCTCAGCTTCCAGCATTTGTCGCAGGAAACACAGACACTGGCGGGTGTCGTAGAGGGTGTATCGCGTGAAGTTTGTAAAGTGTTGCGTGGCCGTAGGCCTGAAAAGCCTGAGTCTTTTGTTCGCGTTTGCCGGGATCGTGTTCTCGCTGACGAATACTTCGCTGGCTAAAGACCGCACGATTTCCATGTTCAATATCCATACGAAGGAGACGATTACCGTCACCTTCAAGCGGAACGGCAGATACGTTCCCGAAGCGCTCCAGCAGCTCAATCACTTCATGCGCGACTGGCGGCGGAACATGGAAATCAGGATGGACCCCGCCCTGATCGATCTCGTTTGGGAGATTCATGAACAATTGGGGTCGAAAGAGCCTGTGCATCTGATTTGCGGCTACCGCTCGGCCGGAACCAACGAGATGCTCAGGCACACAGTCGGGGGGCAGGCACGGAACAGCCGTCACATTACGGGTCAGGCAGCAGACCTTATGTTCCCGGATGTGCCTCTGAAGCAGCTTCGCTATTCGGCTCTTATTATGGAGCGTGGTGGCGTCGGTTATTATCCAGCTTCCGGGCTTCCGTTCGTGCACGTCGACACTGGGAATGTGCGCTATTGGCCCCGCATGCCGCGCTTGGAGCTTGCAGCATTATTTCCCAAAGGGCATTCGCCTTATGTGCCTGCGGATGGTCGGCCGATAACTCCGTCCGATTCGCGGATGGCGCTGGCCAAGTTGGAATCAAGTGGCCAAGAGCTACCCTGGGCTCTCAGTCATAAACGTGTGGCGGGCCCAATGCTCGCCAACCTAAGTCCTTCAGAGCCGTCTGTTTTGCGGCAAGCAAGCCTGACACTTCCCAATCCCCCTGCCGCGACCCCCAAACCTCCCCATGCACTTCCGCTGGCAAAGCCAGAAAGCCTGGCTCCGCAAGCACCTCACGAGGCGCAACTCTCGGAAGAGGGCGAGGAACAATATGATGACATAACCTTCGAACCGTTGCCTGCGACTTTCCTACTGGCGGAAAAACCACTGTCCTATTCCGACGTGGCAGAGAAGCCGCGAGCGGAGGTTTTCCAGAAAATCGGACTGCTCATGACCTCGCCCAGCAGTCTCGCCAGCGAAGAGTTTGAGCATCGCCTGCAAATCGAAGGCTTGTATGAGGCGAATACTTTCAAGGGGCCTGCCATTGCATTCTTGGAGAGACAGAAGGCACGAATGGTTGCCCTGATGAACGCAAACGAGGAACCCCGTGCTACGCGGTGAGCAAGCCGTCGTAATTAAGCATCTCTAAAGAATAAGCGCAGAGGTTTCCCTCTGTTTCGCTGATTATTGCTCCCCGTCCAGCATCCCGAGGGCATGCATGTAGGTGGCCAGCACTGCTTCCTGGTCGCGCCTTTCGTTGGCGTCCTGCTTGCGAAGGCGGATAACAGTGCGTAGCGCCTTCGTGTCGAAACCCGACGACTTTGCTTGAGCAAATAAATCGCGGATGTCACCGGCGAGCGCGGCTTTCTCCTCTTCCAAACGCTCGATGCGCTCGATGAATGACCGCAGCTGATCTTTCGCCGCCTGCCCGATGGTACTTGCCGGGGATGGTGTGTCGAACCCGTTTTCCAAAGAAGACCTCCAATGCTATGTACGCCGAATCAGTTTAGCCGATTGGAACGCTATCGCGGTCTCTTGTGCCATTCAATGCCGCGGCATGGTTTAGAAGGAAAGGGCCGTTCCTCGAAGCGGAGCATGTGGAATGTGTTACTAGCGCAACAAATAATATTGACGTGACGAGTTCACGCGAGTGTTGCCACATGCGCGTTAGAACTGGTTATAATGAACAGCGGGGGTCAAGCGTTGATGATGGGCCGATCCAAGAGCTGGCGCAAAAGAGGGGGAACGGCGCATAGGCATGCCCGCCCGCTTTCTGAACTGTGCCGTTTGCGGCGGGCCACTATTAGCATCTTCGCCTCCCTTCTCCTCCTTCTCAGCGCGGCTGCATCTGCCAGGCATGAGGCGCAAGCTGCTGCGGCAAATGATGAGCTGACGCAGATCCAGCTCCTTTTGGGGGGGCAGGCAGAGAACTTGATTTGTCATCACAACGATGACGGCTCATCAGGTGCGCCAGATCAGGATCAGCTCCCCCTTTGTAAGAGCTGCTGCCTTCTTTGCCTAGGGGTTCACCATCAGGCAATGCTGGTGCCGCCGGGGGCTGCCTGCGTTCCCGCCCAGTCCTGGACTCTGATCCTTCGCACTGGCCCAAGAAGCGCGGTGTTTGAGCCAAGCCTTCACGCCGCCAATCAAGGAAGACCGCGCGCTCCGCCTGCAGCGTAAACGTTGTGAGGCTTTCCCTATCGGGGCAGTTCCGAAGAGCGGGTGGGAACCCGCCTTGAGTGCTGCGCATTAGTTCGGCTTGAGTTTCAGAAATTAGCGGCACAGGGACGTGCCGGCGGAGAATAGATCATGCGGCTCCTTTCTAACGGTATCATCGCTGGCTTCGGCTGGCGCGCTTGTGTTGCAGCCACACTTCTTGTGTCCTGTTTGATCCCGGCCGAGGCCCTCGCCTGCGCCTGCGGCTGTAGCGTGTTCGATGTGGGATCGAGCGCGCTTTTGCCAAAAGAAGGCGACCATGGCGGCGCCGTCTATTTCGAGTGGGACCACTCGAACCAAAACACAAACTGGAGCGGCCTCTCGAAAGCGTCTCCGGCGAACAACGGCGATAAGCAAATTCAGACCGATTGGTACGTTGTTGGTCTCCAATATATGATCAATCGCGATTGGGGATTTGGAGTGCGGATACCGACCGCGAACCGGTCCTTCCTGACCGATGCCGCTTTTCCCGAGGGTCCGGGCGATACTCCGGAACTGGAGAGATATCATGTTTCCACGGTGGGCGACATCGAGCTCACGGGCATGTATACCGGCTTCTCGAGCGACCTCTCTAAGGGATTGATATTCGGCTTCAAGCTGCCGACGGGAAATTGGCGGGCATATGGCTTTGACCGGGATACGCAAATCGGCACCGGGAGCACGGATCTCGTGCTCGGCGGGTTTTGGCGTGGCTTAATCACCGGCGACAATGCCTGGCAATATTTCGGCCAAACCAAACTTGTGCAGCCGCTGCTGACCCATGCCGAGGCGGACCCAACGTTTGGGTCTGGCGCCGGAGACTATCGCCCCGGCACGTCAATTGATACAGCCATCGGCATTACCTACAACAACTGGTACCACATCGGCCCGCTGGATAAAATCGCGCCCCTCCTCCAGGTCATCATCTCCCACCGCGAGCCCGATAGCGGCGCGGCAGCGCACCCTGGCGACACCGGCTATGACCGCATTTTCATCTCCCCCGGTTTCGACATCACGAAAGTACTGAATGACGAGGAGAACAAGACATTCAAGCTTTATGGGGATATTGAGATCCCGGTCTATCAGAGGGTCAATGGCAATCAGCTTGTTGCCCCCTATTTGTGTAAGATCGTTGGAGCCTTCACGTTCTGAATCAGAGTTGTCAAATGCTTAAAAGTTTGAAGCTGGCCGCCGTTGCTGCTGCGGTCATTGCATTTTCTGCCGGGCTTGGAACAGCTCCCGCGGAACCGATCACGAAGCAGCATGCCCCTGCGCTTACCATCAAGACTGTGGAGGGGAACGAGTTCGATCTAGGCTCCATGCATGGCAAGGTTGTGCTCGTTGACTTCTGGGCAACTTGGTGCGCGCCCTGTCTGGCTGAGTTGCCAGCCATTGAGAAGTTTTACCGCGACCACCGCTCCGAGGGTTTCGAGGTAATCGCTCTCAGTATCGACAGACCGCGCGACCGGGAGAAAATGCGGAGGCTTATCGCGAAGCTCCCGTTTCAGGCGGCGCTGTTAAGCGATGCAAGCCGTAACGGCTTTGGGATTCCCGAGGCGGTGCCGGTCAGCTATGTCGTCGACGCTCGGGGCATTGTGCGGGATCAGTTCATCGCGATTGACGATGAACTGCTAGACGAGGTGGTTGTGCCGCTTTTGCGCGAAGCGGCCCCGCCGGTCAAGAAGGCGGGCGCAAAATGATCCGCCCGCGCTTTCGGGCATTACAAGCTGCGTTCGCATTGACGCTTGTTCTCAGCCTGTCATGGGTTGCGTTGGCGGGTGATTGGATCGCCGATGCTAAGACCGGTTGCAAAGTCTGGAATCCACAGCCATCTGCTAGCGAGACTGTGAATTGGTCTGGACCATGCAAAGACGGGTACGCCGAAGGCAAAGGCGCCCTAGAGTGGCTTCGCGGCGGCAAGCCTTATGAACGCGACGAAGGCAAGTGGCGCGGTGGCCGCCAAGTGGGGGAGGGGACTCAAGCTTGGCCTGGCGGGCAATATAGAGGAGAATTGTCCGGCGCCATGCCGCATGGGCATGGAGTCCTCTTGGTTGGCAGCGCTCGCTACGACGGCTTCTTCCTGGATGGGAAGCCGAGTGGGAAAGGCGTGCTGGCAGATGCTTCAGGCACGTTTGATGGGACGTGGCGCGATGGCTGCTTCAACGATGGCAAGCGGCGCGCGGCTATTGGCGTTCCAGTGCAATCTTGTCCATGAATCAATCAAGGGGCTTGCCCGCACTTCGGAGTAAATGACATGAGAGCTATCTGCGCCTGTGTAATTGTCGCCGTTGCTTGCGCGGCAGCCATGGATGTGCCCCCGGCCTCGGCCGAGATGCGCTGCCGCATGGAGCAGCAATGCCGGTGGGTGAATTTCAAAAAGGTCTGCCACTGGGTCAAGGTTTGCCGAGAGCGCTGAGGGCGCTTAGGCAGGCGGTGGCGCGGGAGCCGTAAAGTAGTCAAGGTTACCCATTCCGAGAGCTTGCTCGATGCGGCTAACACGTTGAACCGCGTCCTCGAAGCCGTCCTTGCCAAACATTTTATGCTCGATATCCTCGAACTTATCGGAGAGCTCATCGAGCCGGGCCTTGGAGTTCATCGCCTTCCACGCCGGAAAAACAACAGTGTCCTCCCAGGCCGAGTGCGCGTTGTACATGCGCGACATGGAAGCCAGCGCTTTGGCGAGCGGCTGGGCATCGCCTCCAATGTTTCCCCGCGAACCGATGCGATAAAGATAATCCGTGATTTCCCTGCCCCGTATGTGCTGTCGCAAAAGTACATCCACCAGCCTCTCATTTGCACCGCCGCTTTTGCGCAATTCGGGGAAGATATAGACCTCCTCCAGCATGCGCTCGTGATAATCCTCCCCGAAATTGTGGAACAGCTCGGCCGTGTCCGCGAGCGCGGCGGGATCAATGTCTCCGTTATGGTTCTCAAGCCGTCTAGAAAGTTCGGCATAGACGTCGAGCGTGCGTCTGAGCACTCCGTGCTCGCGCATTAAGTCTTCTGTTGCCGAGACCTCCTCACCGCCCGCCTCCTCGCCCTTTTTCTCCGCACTGAACGCAGGAACTACGGCGCCATTGCGTAAAGCAAGAACCCCAGTACCGAGCGCTCCTGCCAGTGCCATGGCTCCTCTCCGGTTCAACTCTTTGTGGTCAAACATCATTGCCTCCACGTCGTCAGTTGGCTGTGCCGCTTCCACCTAGCGCATTTTCGGAACACGCTCGTGCAGCTTTCGCTCCGGGTAGCCCGCGAATGGCGCCTTTCGGCCAGAAAGGCAGCTGTCGTGCCAATCTGGATGGACCTTGTTTGCAGTTGGGGCAAAGAAAAAGCCCGCGAGTTTCCCCGCGGGCTTGAGTTCTTTCGGAAGCGCTGGGCTTAGTAGTCCATGCCGCCACCCGGCATAGCCGGAGCCGCTGACTCTTTCTTCGGCTTCTCGGCGATCATCGCCTCGGTCGTGATCAGGAGGCCGGCCACCGAAGCTGCATCCTGCAGCGCAATGCGAACCACCTTCACTGGGTCAATAACGCCAGCCTTGACGAGATCAACGTACTCGCCGGTCTGAGCGTTGTAACCCCAGTTATACTCTTTGTTCTCAAGGATTTTGCCTGCCACAACGGCACCATCCTCACCAGCGTTGGCGGCGATGATGCGGGCTGGAGCCTGGATCGCACGGCGAACGATATTGATACCAGCCTTCTGATCTTCGTTGGCGTGCTTGAGGTGCTCAAGGGCGTGGATTGCGCGGAGTAGCGGCACACCGCCGCCGGGGAGGAAGCCTTCCTCGACAGCAGCGCGGGTCGCGTTCAATGCATCGTCAACGCGGTCCTTCTTCTCCTTCACCTCGACCTCGGTCGCACCGCCGACGCGGATCACCGCAACGCCGCCTGCGAGCTTCGCAAGCCGCTCTTGCAGCTTCTCCTTATCGTAGTCGGAGGTGGTGTCCTCGATCTGAGCCTTGATCTGGCTGACGCGGCCCTCGATCTCCTTCCGGTTGCCAGCGCCATCAACGATAGTTGTATCGTCCTTCGTGATGGTGACTTTCTTGGCCCGGCCAAGCATGGCGACCGTAACGTTCTCAAGCTTGATGCCGAGGTCTTCCGCGATCATCTGGCCACCTGTCAGGATAGCGATATCCTGCAGCATGGCCTTGCGGCGATCACCGAAGCCAGGCGCCTTCACGGCGGCAACTTTTAGGCCGCCACGCAGCTTGTTGACGACGAGGGTTGCGAGAGCCTCGCCCTCCACATCCTCGGCGATCACGAGCAGCGGGCGAGCCGACTGCACAACAGCTTCAAGGACAGGCAGGAGAGCCTGAAGGTTTGAGAGCTTCTTTTCGTAAATCAGGATGTAAGGATCTTCAAGATCGACGCGCATCTTTTCGGCGTCGGTAATGAAGTAGGGCGAAATGTAGCCGCGGTCGAACTGCATGCCCTCCACGACCTCTAGCTCGGTCTCAAGAGACTTCGCCTCTTCAACCGTGATGACGCCTTCGTTGCCGACCTTCTCCATCGCCTGGGAGATCAAGCGGCCAACCTCGATGTCGCCATTTGCGGAGACGGTTCCAACCTGCGCAACTTCAGACGAGGACGTAACTTTCTTCGCCTTGCTCTGTAGATCCTTCACGACAGCTGCCACCGCCAGGTCCACGCCGCGCTTCAAATCCATGGGGTTCGCCCCAGCGGCAACGGACTTGGCACCCTCACGCACGATCGCCTGAGCGAGGACGGTCGCCGTCGTCGTGCCATCGCCTGCGATGTCATTGGTCTTGGAGGCGACTTCGCGCACCATCTGGGCGCCCATGTTCTCGAACTTGTCCTCAAGCTCGATTTCCTTGGCAACGGTTACGCCGTCCTTGGTGATGCGGGGCGCACCATAGGACTTGTCGAGAACGACATTCCGTCCCTTTGGCCCGAGCGTCACCTTCACCGCTTCGGCTAGAATATCGACGCCGCGGAGCATCTTCTCGCGGGCATCTTGAGAAAAACGTACGTCTTTAGCAGCCATGGTTCATGACTCCTTTGTATCTGTTAATGCTGTGGGATTGGGTTCTTTAAGTTACGCGGCCTTTTTCTTGCCTTTTCCGGCTTCGGCCGCATGGTTTTCGATAATGCCGAGGATGTCGCTTTCCTTCATGATCAGAAGGTCTTCGCCGTCAATCTTGACTTCAGTGCCGGACCATTTGCCGAAAAGGACGCGATCGCCCTCTTTAACGTCCAAAGCGACAAGTTGGCCTTGCTCATTGCGTGCGCCCGGCCCTGCCGCTATTACTTCGCCTTGCTGTGGCTTCTCCTTGGCCGTATCCGGGATAATGATGCCTCCCCTTGTGCGCTCTTCTTCTTCGACACGGCGCACTACCACGCGGTCATGCAACGGCCTGAATTTCATGGGTATCCTCCTGAAACCAAATTAGATCGGGTTGGAAAGGGTCCGGCAGCTTAGGCCAGCACTCCTTACCCCATGAAATATTTAGAACTGTTAGCACTGTCAAGAGGAGAGTGCTAAAACTTTGCTTTGGCTCGATCCCAGGCTCCAAGGCCTGGGGGCGTGCGAGACACGGTTCAGAAATTGTGATTGAACCAGGCCGGCTTCTGGGCACATCCAACAAGGCTGGTCTGCCGTCTTCTAATTAGAAGACGGCTCGTGCCGCCTTGATCTTTTAATAGCAGAAATGCCAATTATAGCTTTGGCAATAATCGTCAGGATGGCCTGACATTATGCATTTGATATAGCATCTACCCCAGACCAGGTGATTGCTTTGATTGGCATAAGCGCCGTGCCTGTCGCAACGGCCAGGGTGGTGCCGGCAATAGCGCCTCATGCGCCACGCATCCGCACTGTCGTTGGAGACTAGAGTAGCGACCGGTTGCGGTTGAGACGCTGTCTGACCTCCTGCCAACCCGATTGGATCGGCGAACGCCGTTTGCCCGAGCATGGACAGCGCAAATGCTGCTGCCGCCGCGATCACACTAAGCTTTATAGACATTGGCAACTCACAGTTTCTCATGGTGCAGGTGCCCTGCGGGGCGGCTCATCGCATTCTGTCATTCAGGCTTGTTCTAAAAAGTGGTTAGCGGAATTCCCGATTTGTCTTAAAATTAACGAAAACAAAATATGGATTAAGGTTGCGGCCTAGTATCAGGTTGCGCATCAATTCCTGTCAAGGCTCTTGGCTATGGCGCCGGTGCTTTTGGATGGAACGCAGCGCGGAGCGCGGTCGAGGAAATCCGGGACAATGGTCCCGACAGGTAGCTCCAAGCTGGCGGCGCCGTAATCGGAAGTGCCGCCGCCAGCGCCTCTGGCAATCGGTATTTCGCATAATGCGCGGCGGCGGGAGATGAAAGAGCCCTGTATCGCCATCCCGGCCGATCGACGACTGCTATCGGCATAAGCTCAAAAATGGCTTCCCATTCATTCCAGCGGTGAAAGCCGGCGAGGTTGTCGGTGCCCATTACCCAAACGAAGTGAACGCCGGGGAAGCGCCGGTGTATAAAGCGCAATGCCGCTGCGGTATATGCTGTGCCAATTCCCGCCTCGAAAGCCGTTATCTTGATCTTTGGATGGTTCGCGACCCGCCTCGATAGAGCAAGGCGCTCCGCTAGAGGTGCAAGCTCGCTAAGATCCTTCAGCGGATTGCCCGGCGTGACCATCCACCAGAGTTGATCCAAGCGCAACCGCTTCAATGCGACTAGGCTGATCAGACGGTGCGCTGCGTGCGGAGGATTGAACGAACCGCCTAGAAGCCCGATCCGCATACCCGGCAGGGCGGGCGGCGGGCGCAAATCAGAGCCAGCGATCGCCCCGGCAGTCATAGTGGACGGGTCTGTCCATTGCCGCGAACCGCGTATTTGAAAGTAGTAAGCTGTTCCAACCCGACGGGGCCGCGAGCGTGGAAGCGTCCGGTGGCAATACCGATTTCGGCGCCCATGCCGAATTCGCCGCCGTCCGCGAACTGCGTCGATGCGTTACAGAGGACAATCGCACTATCGACCTCACGAAGGAATGTCTCCGCGGTGGCGTTGTCCTCGGTCACAATGGCGTCGGTGTGCTGCGACCCATATTTTGCTATATGCTCCATCGCGCCCCGGACGCCCGCGACCACTTTCACCGAAATAATGGCGTCCAGATATTCCGTATGCCAATCCGCTTCGGAGGCCGGCAGGACCCGCGAATCTGCGGCGCGGACAGTTTCGTCGCCGCGCACCTCGCAACCCGCATCGAGAAGGGCGGCCACAAGCGGGGCCAGCAGCGTACCTATTGCAGCCTCATCGACAAGAAGTGTCTCGGCCGCTCCGCAAACGCCGGTCCGCCGCATCTTCGCATTCAGAATGATCGCCCGCGCTTTCTCAAGTTCCGCCGCCTTGTCTACATAAACGTGGCAGATGCCTTCGAGATGGGCGAAGACGGGAACACGCGCCTCGTTTTGAACACGCTCAACCAGGCTCTTGCCTCCGCGCGGGATAATGACGTCGATCGCGCCGCCGAGACCGCCCAGCATATGCCCGACCGCCTCGCGGTCTGTGCTGCCAATGAGCTGGATCGCCGTCCCGGGCAGGCCAGCTGCCCGCAAGCCTTCGGCGAGGCACGCGTGAATCGCGCTGTTGCTGCGAAGGCTCTCGGAGCCCCCGCGCAAGATCACCGCGTTGCCTGACTTCAGGCACAGGCCGCCCGCATCCGCTGTTACATTCGGGCGGCTCTCGTAGATCATGCCTACGACCCCCAACGGCACGCGAACCCGCGAGATCTTCAGCCCATTCGGCCGCTCCCATTCGGCCACGACCGTCCCAACCGGGTCAGGCAGAGCGGCGATCTCCTCCAAGCCGCGTGCCATGCTTTCGATGCGCGATTCCGTCAACGTGAGGCGATCAATGAACGAGGCTGGCCTCCCGCTGTGGTCCGCGGCACACTTGTCGTCGCGATTGGCCGCAATAATCCTCGCCATCCCAGACCGCAGCGCCTCCGCAGATGACCGCAGCGCTAGGTTCTTCTGCTGCGTAGGCGCAAGAGCAAGCACGCGCGCCGCCTTTCTCGCCTCCCGCCCAAGTGCAAGAAGATCGAGTTCCTGAAGCCGTTGATCCAGCTTCGTATCGGCAATGGGAGCAGCTGTCATACATTCACCTGCGGCGAACAAACTTATCCCAGATCCCGCAGCAACGCCATGTCGTCGCGGTGAATGAGAGCAGCTCGTCCTGCATAGCCAAGGATGGCCATGATCTCCATCGAATTCCGTCCGGCGATCAAGGCCGTCTCCTCTGCGCTATACGCGATCAGCCCACGCCCAATTTCGCGGCCGGCGGTGTCGCGAATAATGATGGCTTCTCCTTGCTCGAAGCGGCCGTACACGCTCTTAACGCCCGCGGGCAAAAGGCTGCTCCCCGACTGGAGTGCATTGCGAGCACCGTCGTCGATGACAATAGCGCCTTTCGGCTCCAGTGTTCCCGCGATCCAACGCTTGCGCGCGGTGATGGGATTGGCGGAGGCCAGAAACCAGGTACAGGGCGCGCCATCGCTCAATGCCTTTAACGGATGCAGCTCTTTCCCAGAAGCGATGACCATATTCGTGCCCGCCGGCATCGCAATTTTGGCGGCGGCCAGCTTAGTGACCATACCGCCCCGCGACAATTCGGTTCCTGCATCTCCCGCCATCGCCTCGATCTCAGGTGTGATCGCCGTTACCGTATCGAGCCGTTTCGCATCAATGTTTTGCGAAGGAGGCGCGGTATAGAGTCCATCCACATCAGACAGAAGCACGAGGCAATCCGCGGTCATCATCGTGGCGACCCTCGCAGCAAGCCTGTCATTATCGCCATAGCGGATCTCAGCCGTTGCCACTGTGTCGTTCTCGTTCACGACCGGTACCGCGCCCAATCGTAGAAGCGTCTCGACGGTGTTTCTAGCATTGAGATAGCGGCGCCTCTCCTCGGTATCGCCGGGCGTTACGAGGATTTGCGCGGCCGTAAGCCCGAGCTGCCGGAATGCGGTCTGGTAAGCATGAGCAAGAGTGATCTGCCCGACTGAAGCGGCCGCCTGCGCCTCTTCCAGCCGCAACGGTCCCGGCTCAAGGCCGAGCGCGCGGCGTCCAAGTGCGATCGCGCCTGAGGAAACGAGGATAACATCGCGCCCTTTCCTGCGCAGCTCCGCGACGTCTGCGGCAATCGCTTCAAGCCAAGCGTGTTTTAAAGCTCCGCTCTCGTGCTCTGTCAGCAGGGCAGAGCCGATTTTGACTGTTACCCTGCGCGCATTGCTCCACTCGTGGCGCGCTGGCTGCGCATTCGGCTGAGTCATCGTTTGATGGACAGTGCGAGTTTGGCAGAACCGTTATGCATCCTGATGAGACCGTTTCGCGAGGGCGTTGGCGGCAAAGGCCAACGGCAGCGCCGTCGTGAACTTTATCTGCTCCATGGCGAAGCTGGAGCTTACGTCCGTGAGATCGATTTGTGCTATGAAAGCTTTATAGAACTTATCGTAGCTCGCGATATCCGGAACGACCACTCGCAAAAGATAATCAACCTGTCCGCTCATGCGATAGGCTTCCACAATTTCCGGAAATTTGGCCACCGTCATATGGAAGCGCTCAAGCCACGCCGAATTGTGCTGGTTGGTCGTAATGGCGACGAAAACGGTGACACCGGCATTGACACTTTTCGGATTGAGAAGAACCACGCGGCGCTCGATGACGCCATCCTGTTCCAGTTTTTGAATCCGGCGCCAGCACGGTGTTGTGGAAAGGCCGACCCTTTTCCCGATTTCGGCGACGGGCAGTGTGCTGTCCTCTTGAAGGATGGTCAGGATTTTGATGTCCATGCTGTCGAGCATCGGCAGGCCTAGTAAAATCGTTTCTCGAATGAGCTCTTTCTTGCAAGAAGAGACTACAACAGGCTCAATCGGAACGGAAGATATAGAATGCTGTGCTCAAGCGGAGAATTTTTTGACTGCCGCGGTGCCGGCTTAACGGAAGCCCGGGAGAGCAAGGCGCGGCCACCTGCGCTTTTCCGCCGGCGCCCCAATCGCGACCGAGAGACCGTCCTCGGCCGCGATGCAGTTGACGGTGTCGATGTTACCTAGCTTGGCCAGCATCTCCTCACCCATGTGAGTGAGAAGATACTTCTTCGCCCCGATTTCGGAAAACTTGCTTGCGAGTGTTAAATAGTCGAGGTGCATATCCGTTTTGGTGGCGTAGGTACTACATTCGATCAAATAAACATCGGCCCGGCGCCCAGCTTGTATTACGCCGTCGCACCAGCCGCTATCGCCCGAAAAAGCAAAGCGCCCTTCTCCGTCCGCGATGGAAAAAGCAAGCGACGGCGCGCCGGAGTAATGCTGCACTTCATACGCCGCTATTTCCAGCCCTCTCCACCGCGTGGTTTGCCCTGGCTCGAGCTCGCGGTAGATGATGTCAAAACCACGCCGTAGGGCGTATACGCCGGGATAAAGGCATTCCATCAGTTCCACTGTCCGCGCCTCGATTCCGGGCGGACCCAAAATCTCGATAGGTGCCGGAGACTGATCTACAAACATCTTGTCCAGGAAAAGGAAGGGAAGCCCCCCGAAGTGATCTCCATGAAGATGACTGATAAGGAAAGCATCAATACTTGATAGTTTTATATTCGCCCTTTTGAGCGCCAGCGGTGAATTGGCGCCGCAGTCAACCAAAAGTCTGCCTTGCGACGTTTCTAGAAGATAACAGCTATGGAAACGGCCACCGGATCCGAAAGCGTCGCTGCAGCCGACGACCGTCAGTCTCATGGCGCTTACGCTTTGTAGGAAGGCCGGGCGCTGACTTCCGCATACCAGCGTTTGAAATGTGCCGCATTTTCTGGGACAGCCAAGCGGGCTGGTTTCATGAAATCTACACCAATCATTGCGGTGATGTCGGCAACCGAAAACCTGTTGCCCGCAAGGAAAGGCTTTTCTTTCAGAGCCTCATCAAAAACCCCGATGATTTCGGCGACGCGAGGCCTGTTGGCTTCGGCCCATGCCGGAACCTGTGGTTTTTCGAGTTCTGCCATGGCCGGGTGCGAATGCCTAAAGCATTGTGCGACGGGGAAGAGAAAATTCAATTCGGCGCGTCTGTTCCACATCTCAACCTGCGCAATTTCAAGCGGCGTCCCGCCGAACAAAGACGGCTCGGGCTGCAGGGCTTCAAAGTACCGGCAGATCGCCATTGTCTCGGAAATCGCCGTGCCATTATCGAGGATAAGAACGGGGACGCGCTGGACGGGATTGAGGCGGGAAAAATCAGCCGACTTATGAGCACCGGTCATGATGTCGACCTGCTCAAACGGGACCTCAATCCCTTTCTCGGCCAGATAGACCCTTACCCTGCGGGGATTGGGGGCTCGTCTCTCATCCAAGATTTTCATAGTTAACCAACCTCCCCAATAATTTATCCAACCCAGGCTTAAACGTAAGAACGCCTCAAGTTCGTCAATAAGATGTTAGCATTTTTGCCCGATGCTTACAGCGAAAGCATTCCGGGTAAAGACAACGCTTTCAGCCTCCCTCGCATAGTTTGGACATGGTTTGATGGGTACCGTAGGCTCTTTGAATTGGAGCGGTAGCGTGGGCGGGCAAAGAAGCTTCAACCTGGCCAAGGACGGCGCATCGGCACGTACAGGGCCAACAGGCGAGCGTGATTTCGCCTACGATCTTCTTCTGATGTTCGTGCGTAATGAGGGTGTTGCCGCATTGACGGTGCCCATTCTCGCGATCGTCATTGCCATGACCATGCTGAACTGGGCTAATCCCCGCCAGCTCTTTCTTTGGCTCGCGACCATTTTCATTTCAGAAGGCATTTTACTGGCGCTTTGCCGTCAATTCCGGAAGCAGCCTCGCGAGGATGCGGACCTCAATTTGTGGCGGCGAAAGCTGACCGCCGGTGAATTTCTATATGGTGTTTCCTGGGCTGCCATCGCATTCACAGGCTTCAATCAGGAAAGCCAGGCAGCGTATTTTTTCCTTTTCGCCGCGCTGATGGTCGTGACCGCGATCCGGATGCTGTTCGCGGCGTCTGTCATGCCGATCCTTCATGCCGGCACGGTGCCGGTGACCGCCGCTCTGGCACTCCGGTTTCTCATGACCGGCCAGGCCTTCTATAGTCTGATGGCGGTCGTTGCGGTTGGAATTCACCTCTACTTCGTATTCCTCGTCAAAAATTTGCAGCAGACAGCCCTTTCCATGCTCGATTACCGGGCGGAAAAAGACAGGCTTATTGAGGAGCTGGAAAAAGCGAAAGCGGCGTCCGACGAAGCCCGTGCCCGTGCGGAGGCCGCCAACCTCGCGAAGTCGAAATTTCTGGCCAATATGAGCCATGAGCTTCGCACGCCGCTTAATGCCATCCTTGGTTTCTCTGAGATGATGAAAAACGAGATCCTTGGTTCGATCGGCAATGCGAATTACAAATCTTACGCCTCTGATATTCACGCGTCAGGCGAGCATCTTCTGAAGCTGATCAACGAGATCCTGGATTTGTCCCGGATCGAAGCCGGGCGTTACCAGCTTGTTGAGAAGCCGGTGGACTTCGGGGCTGTTGCGCGCGAATGCCTGCACTTGTTACGGCTCGATGCCCAGAGTAAGAACCTTCGAGTGGTTACGACCTTCAAGCCAGAGATGCCGCGCATTCTGGCGGACGAGCGCGCTTTGCGGCAAATCTGTCTTAATCTGCTCGCGAACGCGATCAAGTTTACCCCTGAGAATGGCATCATCCTGCTGCGGACAGCGATCCTGCCGGGCGGCGACGCAATGCTTTCGGTTCGTGACAATGGTCCCGGTATCCCCCAGGGGGAGATTCCGACGGTGCTGAGCGCCTTCGGGCAAGGATCGCTTGCGGTCAAGATGCGCGATGGCGGCACGGGTCTCGGCCTACCCATAGTGACTGGGCTTGCGGAGTTGCATGGCGGCCGGTTTGAGCTGCGCAGTCAGGCCGGAGCTGGTACCGAGGCCACGGTAACTCTACCGAAGTCGCGCGTCATCCCTGCTGCCTATCCGCCAAAGCCTAGGCACCGGGAAAATGTCACGGCCTTCCCGGTACGGGGCGCGGCATAGGCCTTAATGGCCCTCGAAGGTCACCAGCGCGTGGGCGCGGACAGCGCAATCCCGCTCAAGCCGGCGTACCCCCCCCAGTTCGGGAAGATCGATGACAAACGCGGCTCCAACCACCTCTCCGCCAAGCCGTCTTATCAGCTTGACGGCGGCCTCGACGGTGCCGCCTGTAGCGATTAAGTCGTCCACAATGAGCACTCGCTCGGCAGGCCGGATAGCATCTTCATGTATCTCGATAATGTCGATGCCGTATTCAAGCTGATAATCTTGGCCGATAGCGCGCCATGGCAGCTTGCCTTTCTTCCGGATTGGAATGAAACCCGTGCCAAGCCTGTCGGCCACGGCGCCGCCGACAATGAAACCGCGCGCTTCGATGCCCGCAACTGCATCGATTCTCTCCTTAGCGAAAGGAGCGGCGAGACGCTGGATTGCAGCGCGAAACCCGTCCGCGTGGCCGACCAGTGTCGTGATGTCCCGGAACATGATGCCGGGTTTCGGGTAATCCGGGATCGTGCGTATCAGAGCCTTCAGATCGGCATTATCCGTCGTCATCGCCTCAACCTTCCCCGGCGGTCCTACATACCCGCGCTTCCGGCCGAAGCGGCTGTAAAAACTCCGCATCAGAAAAGCCCATCCGTGCCGTCTCGTGAATCCCGGAACTACTGTTCAAGAAATTTTGCTTTTTAGCAATCCTCACCTTGGCGGGAACAGCTGAGGGGGTCCCTGGTTTCGCTCAACGGTTAGTATGAGGCAAAATCATGGATACAAATGCAATCGTCGAGGCACTTTTGGCTTTGGCCGCTTATGCCTCAGGAACCAGAGGTAACGAAAGGGCTGTAAATTCAGGGCGCAGAGCTGCAACTTCGCAGCTTAAGCCAGCGCCTTCTGCAAATTCTTGTCCACCTTATCGAGGAAGGCTTCGGTTGAAAGCCAGGGCTGAGTATCGCCCACCAGCAGCGCCAGATCCTTCGTCATGAAGCCGGACTCGATGGTCTGCACTGTCACGCGCTCCAAGGTATCTGCGAACCGGTCAAGGGCCGCGTTGCCGTCGAGCTTGGCTCGATGCTTCAATCCGCGCGTCCACGCGTAAATCGAGGCGGTCGAATTTGTGGACGTGGGCCGGCCCTTCTGGTGCTCACGGTAATGACGGGTGACAGTGCCGTGCGCAGCCTCGGCTTCCACCGTCTTCCCGTCAGGTGTCAGCAGCACGCTTGTCATCAGCCCAAGGCTGCCATAACCCTGCGCCACGGTGTCCGACTGCACATCGCCGTCATAGTTCTTGCAGGCCCAGACGTAGCCGCCGGACCATTTCAAGCTGGCGGCCACCATGTCGTCGATCAGGCGGTGCTCATAGGTCAGGCCTTTCGCGGCGAACTGATCCCTGAACTCGGCGTCGAATATTTCCTGGAACAGATCCTTGAAGCGCCCATCATAGACTTTCAGGATCGTGTTCTTGGTGGAGAGATAGAGCGGATAGCCGCGCTGCAGCGCGTAATTCATGCTGGCGCGGGCGAAATCGCGGATGCTGTCGTCGAGATTATACATGGCCATGGCCACGCCGGCTCCGGGAAAGTCGAAAACCTCGTGATCGATCGGGGCGCAACCATCTGCGGGTTGGAACCTGATCGTGAGTTTGCCCTTGCCGGGAACGCGCAAATCGGTGGCGCGATACTGATCGCCATAGGCATGGCGGCCGATGATAATGGGCTTTGTCCATCCGGGGACCAGCCGCGGGATGTTCCGGCAGATGATGGGCTCACGGAAAATCACTCCGCCGAGGATATTGCGGATGGTGCCGTTGGGCGACTTCCACATTTTCTTCAGGTGAAATTCTTTCACCCGAGCCTCATCCGGCGTGATGGTGGCACATTTTACGCCGACCCCATATTTCTTGATTGCTTCCGCGGCCTCTACGGTGACGCGGTCGTCAGTTTCGTCGCGATATTCAATGCTCAAATCGTAATAGCGCAGGTCGATATCGAGATAAGGCTTAATGAGCTTCTCTTTAATCATGGCCCAGATGATGCGGGTCATTTCATCGCCGTCGAGCTCGACAACGGGATTCGCGACTTTAATTTTGCTCATGGAAACCTTCGTATGACAGCAAGTGACCGGGTGCATCGGATGCAACTTCCGCACCATAGCTCTCGATGGCTGGTGAGCCAAGCATCATTGAATAGCTCGAAAGGGCGTTTGACATGAATGGCGCCCAAGCGCCGGTTCAGTCATCCGGGCCTGCCATCATTCTCGTGGAACCGCAATTGGGCGAAAATATCGGTGCGGCTGCCAGAGCCATGGCTAATTTCGGCTTGAGCGACCTGCGGCTCGTGGCTCCGCGGGACGGCTGGCCAAACGAGGCGGCACGAGCGTCCGCGGCGCTCGCCGTAGGTATTGTGGATCAGGCGGCAGTCTTTCCCGATATCGGCGCGGCGATTGCAGATCTTCACTATTTGGCCGCCACAACAGCGCGGGGCCGGTTTCTTGTTAAGCCCGTGCTTGCCCCGGACACTGCCGCGGCCGTGATGCATCAGAAGGACGAGGCCGGCTACCGCTGCGGAATTCTCTTTGGCAAGGAGCGATCCGGCTTGGAGAATTCCGATATTGCACTTGCCGATGTCATTGTGACGGCACCTGTCGATCCGGCATACGCCTCTCTCAACCTGGCTCAATCCGTTTTGCTATTCGCTTATGAGTGGCGGAAGCTTTCCGACCCTTCCTCGCTTGGGCGCCAGCTTCCGGACACGCCCACCGTAGCGGGTGAGCGCTTCAAGGCCAGCAGGCCTGCCGAGCGCCATGAGCTCCTCGGCTTTTTCGAGCATCTCGAACGGGAACTCGATGAATGCGGATTTCTCTTTCCGCCCGAGAAGCGGCCCACAATGATCAACAATATCAGGACCATGTTTACGCGCATGGCTCCAACCGAGCAGGAGGTGCGTACCTTGAGAGGTATCATCGCGAATCTGAGGCGCGGTCCATGGCCAGGTGCGGCTGGCTAGGCGATGCAATCCAGCGATAGTGTTGACTCTATTCTCCGATTGCGATTGCTTAGAAGTTGGGCACCGAGTGGAGCCTAAACGCTGACTGGGGCCCATATGAAATTGCGATCGTTTTGCCTTGCGCTTGCCCTTTTGACGGCGCCGCTCGCAGCAGCTCAGGAAGCCGCAGACAATAATATCAGCGATGAAACGCTGAAAGCCCTTGAAACCTTGGCTTGGCAATCGCTTCCGACCAAGATCATAATCGGTGGCAAGAAGATCCTCGAAATCGACAAATCCGATCCAGCCAAAATCATCATTCCCGATGCGGACGCGTGGGACGTGGTTAGCTCAGCGCAGCTCACGGCGCGGGCCCAAAGGTGTGACCTTAAGGATTTAGTTATCGCCAACCGGGATGCCTTTCTTCTTCGCATGAAAAGGACGGGCAAATGGAGCGACAGCCAGCTCCAATTCATCAATGCCTTACATCTCTTCACCGTGCAGCTTCTGGTTGGAAGGACAAGCCCGGCGGTAGCGGACAAGCAGCTGGGTCAGCCGGATTCAGATGCTGAGGATGCGCCGGGAACCGAGAACGGAAAGGGCTGCAGCGAGAAGGAAAAGCAGGATATTACCAGCGCGGTCGAAGCGAACGAGAAATTGCTGGAGAAGTCCAGCCTGCGGCTGAAATTCGGCGCGCAGGATTAGGCCCGCAATCACGGCGCAGCGCCGTGATTGCGGATTGGGGGGATCTTGCGGCGGCTCCTTATTGTCTGCGGCCTGTTTGCCGCGTTTATGCAGGTGAAGCCCTGCATCGGTAGGGGTCAAAACCCCGTCAGCATCATAATTGAGACCGCGCATCCTGCAGCAAAGGTGGTGCCTTCCGAAGCGATTGGAGCTGCCATCGATGGGCAACAAAAGGGAGAAAGCAGCCTGATCTATAATCCGGGCTCGCTCAAGGAAATCTCTTCCATTCCGTTTCACCGGCTGGCCTACCGTCTCAGAACCGAGCTGGGTGGAGAGGTTTGGCATTGGAACCCCGAAGGCAGCTGGAGTGACGAGGCCAATCATCAGGGCTACTGGACATCAAGCGGGAAGCCCGGCAAACCCATTCTCGTCTCTTACGGCTATCGCTTGCCGCGAAGAGGCAATACGCACGATCAAGCCAACCATGACGGCTATTCACGCATTTCCGATGGCGATGAACAGAGCTTTTGGAAGAGCAATCCTTATCTCGACGCCCACTTTACCGGCATCGATAATGCGCTCAACCCGCAATGGGTCCTGATCAACTTTGAGAAGAAGGTCAACATACAGGCCCTGCGAATCCTTTGGAGCGAGCCGTTTGCGACCGATTACGAGGCCGAATATTGGGAGGGCGAGCCGGCCGAGGTCTATAAGGACATGCTGAATGGACGGTGGCGAACCTTCCCCAATGGCAAGATTACAGGAGGCAGAGGCGGGGACGAGCTTCTGCGCTTGAGCAGCACCCCTATCCGCACCCCCTATCTCCGCATACTCTTAAAGAAGGGCTCGATGACGGCGCCAGCAGGCTCCACAGATATTCGCGACCGGCTCGGCTTCGCCATCCGCGAACTCTATGCGGGAGGCTTGAGCGCGAAAGGGGAGATTATTGATCGCGTCGTGCATGCCGCCGATGGCAAGAGCCAAACAAAGCTGTTGACTTCATCGGCCGACCCTTGGCATCGCGCCAGCGATATTGATGAAAAAATCGAACAGCCCGGAGTCGACCTTCTGATGCAGTCGGGACTAACGCACGGGAAACCGGTCTTGATGCCTGCGGGCCTTCTTTACGACACGCCGCAGAATGCTGCGTCTGAAGTCCGGTACATGAAGCAGCGCGTCTATGATGTGCGGCAGATCGAACTCGGTGAGGAGCCTGATGGTCAATATGTTTCGCCCGAGCATTACGGTGAACTCTTCGTTCAGTTTGCGGATGCCATACACCGTGAGGACGCTTCCGTGGTGCTGGGCGGGCCTGGATTCCAATCGGAAGTGGACGGCTGGAACAGCATTCCCGACCATGCCGGAGACAGGTCCTGGATGAAACGCTTTCTTGCCTATCTCCGGGAGAGAAACCGCAGCGGCGATTTCGGCTTTTTCTCCTTCGAATGGTATCCCTTCGACGATCTCTGCGAGGACGAGCCTTCGGCTCAGCTCGTGGAACATCCGGCGCTGATCCGTCAAACTTTGAGAAGGCTGGCGGAGGACGGCGTACCACGTAATATTCCCTGGATCATCACCGAATACGGCTATTCATCTTACGCCGGGCAGAGGGAGGTAGAGCTGCCTGCCGCGCTTTTGAATGCCGAAATTCTTGCACAGTATTTAATGGCCGGCATCAGCGCGCTTTATCTCTATGGGATTGAGCCGAACGACCCGATTCAGGAGGTTCGCGCTTGCCAGAGCTGGGGCAATCTGATGACGCTTCAGAAAGGGCCGGATGGCAACGCAAAGTGGCGTTTGCCCACCTATTACGGTGCGAGCCTCACCGGCGGGGAGTGGCTGGGGCCGCCTGATGGCGTCCATACTCTTTATCCGGTGCGAGTGGCCGGGCGCGGCGCTTCCGACCCAAGCATCGCCGCCTACGCGGTTTACAGACCCGATGAGCAATGGGCGCTTCTGGTATTGAATAAGAGTGCCGGCCGTGGCAGCGACGCGGAAATATCGTTCGACAATGGCAAATCCAGCCATGAGTGGCTTGGGCCCACTGAGGTGCTTCAGTATTCTGACCGCCAATATAACTGGGTCCCGGCCAGGGAGGATGGGCATCCGGGGCTTTCCGAGCCGCCCTCGAAAACGTTAACCGCGAAAGATGTACCGCTTCGTCTTAACCTGCCGCCAATGTCGATCACTGTCGTCAGGGGAGGGGCTGGTCAATCCGCCAGCACTGGAGCGCTCGGCGGAGGGGCCGCGCGGTCGAGCTCTGGAAACGTCGACCTCCTCCAGCAAACGGCTCCAGGAGAGGCGCCCGTGCAATAGTGCCGCCTTTTTGATCGCTGCCTCTGATCCCTTCCATTGATCTGGCCGGCTTTCCGCGACATATTCCCAAGCTTCGCGGCGAACCGAGCCCCAGCTTCGATTTCAACTGCTCATGCAATTCAGTTTAGAAAAGGCCGAACCTCTGGCGGTTCCGGCATCTCCGAAGCGGACCTTGCACAAAGACCGCATCGTGCTTGGCATGGCCGCTTCCGCGGCTTCGTTCTTCATGCTGAACACCATGAATATGTTCGCGAAGCTGTTGAGCCCTTATCATTCCCCGATCGAGGTTGCCTTCTACCGCAACATCGTCGCAGTGGCGCCGTTCGCGATTTGGTTCTTCCTATTGGGCCGGCGCGACCTCCTCAAAGTTCACAGCCATCCCGGCGCACTCATAGTCCGCTCCGTTATCGGCACGGTCAGCCTTATCGCGACGTTCACGGCCTTCAATTCTCTTCCGCTGGCGGACGCGCAATCCTTGTTCTTCACGGCATCCCTTTTTATTCCCGTGATGGGCTATTTCTTCCTGAAGGAGCGGGTCGGACCATACCGCTGGAGTGCCGTGCTGGTAGGCTTTCTCGGCATGCTGGTCATCGTGCGGCCAAGCGGCACAGTCAATCTCGCCGGAGTTTCATTCGCGATATCTGCTGCCTTCATGCATGCCGGGCTTGGCACGCTGCTTCGGGTGCTGGGCCGCACTGAGAGGCCGGAGACGGTAACCTTCTATTTCCTTGCAATCGGCGCGGTAATGCTGGCGTTCGCTATGCCTTTCGTGGCAACGGTACCGGCATGGCGGGAAGTGCCGCTTTTCGTGGGCGCGGGCATCTCCGGGGCATTCGCGCAAGTGCTTTTGTCGATGGCCTACAAATATGCGCCCGTGGCGCTGGTCACGATCTTCAATTACACCGGCATCATCTGGGCGACTACCTATGGCTGGTTCAT
>JBAUNL010000569.1:0-2545 GCA_049579205.1 Rhodomicrobium sp.
CGCAATGGGTCTGCGGCGTCTGGATGGGCAACGATAATGCGCACCCCATGCGAGGCGTCACCGGCGGCTCACTGCCGGCCGAGATTTGGAAGGAACTGATGCTGAAGGCGCAGGCTGGGTTAATGCCTGAACCGCTGCCGGGGACGGCACTCGATCCCGCGTTTCTGCAACGGGCCGCCGAGGGAACCGGACTCACCGATCTGCCGGCGCGCAACCCGTTCAGAAAGGTCAGCACGGCCCAGACGATTCTGCGCTAACACAGACGCTTGCACCGCCTATCCTGTCAGTTCCATCCCGAGCTGCCGCAGTGCATAGTCCCAGCAAATGCTTCGGTGATGACCGAAGCATCACCGGCGGCTTCTGCGCTAGAAGAAAGCTCCCACACTGGAGGCACAACGCATGATCACATGCATCATCCGCTACGACATCGATCCCACGAAAAAGGAGCAGTTCGAACAATATGCCCGAAATTGGGGCCAGGCCATTCCGCGCTGCGGGGCCAATCTCGTCGGCTACTTTGCCCCGCATGAGGGGTCCGCGACGCTGGCCTATGGCATCTATTCCATCGAAAGCCTTTCGGCCTATGAGCAATACAGATTGCGATTGACCGCGGACCAGATCGGGCAGGAAAATTACGCGTTCGCCAAGCGGGAGCGGTTCATTCTGCGTGAGGACCGCACCTTCTTAAAGCTCGCCTCGGCGCCTCACGCCGAGCTGGCGAAGCCATAGCCGCGCCAAGAAGTTTTCGTGTCTCGAACTAGTTGGTACTTCCGGGGGCAGTTCCAGACCGAAACGATGGCCAACACTATTAAAGGAGGCTTCCTATGACACGCTCCATTGCTCACAAACGCGCCGCGTTTCGCGCCCTGCACAGGGAAGGTTGTTTCGTTCTGCCCAATCCCTGGGATATGGGAAGCGCACGACTCTTCCAGCATTTGGGATTCGACGCGCTTGCGTCCACAAGTTCGGGCTATGCCTGGACGACAGGCCGCCCCGACTATGCGGTCACTCGGGATGAGGTGCTTGCGCATCTTACTTCGCTTTGTAGCGCCGTGGACTTGCCGGTGAATGCCGACTTTGAATCGGGCTTCGCTTCCGAGCCCGAAGAGGTCGCAGCCAATGTCAGGCTTGCCTTGGCCACGGGTGTCGCGGGGCTTTCGATCGAGGATCGGAAGATCGAGGGTGAAGGCCTCTATGAGAAAGCGTTTGCGGTCGCGCGGATCAAGGCGGCCCGGAGCGCGATCGATGAATCGGGAGAAGACGTCATTCTGGTTGCGCGCACCGAAGGGCTGCTCAGTAATCCTCGCGCTCTCGTGCCGGCGATCGGCAAATTGGTTGCGTTCGCCGAAGCCGGCGCTGACTGCCTCTACGCGCCCGGTGTGCGTGCCAAGGAGGATATCGCGGCTATGGTGCGTGCCGTTTCTCCGAAACCGCTGAACGTGCTTGCGATGGATGATAGTCTCGGTGTCGCCGAGCTTGCCGATCTCGGCGTACGGCGCATTAGCGTTGGCGGCGCCTTGGCGAGGATTGCCCTTGCAGCCGTGATGCGCGCGGCCGAGCAGATCAAGAATGGTTCGTTTGAAGCACTGACAACGGCGATTCCAGGAAAAGCGGTCAATGGCGTGTTTGCCGAAATGCTTCAGCACACACAGACCCAATCACCCTGATAAGGAACTCAAAGGAGCCGCATTCTCGGAATTGCAACGGCGAACTGCCCACCCCATGCATGGATGGATGCATATGCAGAGCTTATTTCAGCAGCAAGGTTCCAAGGCAGGATCAAGACATAGTCGGGCTTTGCGATTTGGAGGTAGCCGGGCTCCTTCACGGGGATATGGCTCCCGGGCAAAAGTTTGCCCTGCTTGATCGTGCTGCGGTCGGCGACAAAGCTGATATCGCTGGCGGTGACATCGCAATAATTCAGAAGAGTATTGCCTTTCGCCGCGGCACCGTAAGCGGCTATTTGCTTTCCGCTCTGTTTTGCGCGCTCAAGGAAAGCCTTGAAGCCCTTGGAAACCTCCGTGATCTTGCTTTGAAAATCCGCATATATTTGAGGTTTGTTGAGGCCGGCTCCTCTTTCCTGGCCCTTTATCGCGGCGACTCTGTCCGTGATGCGGTGCCGACCATCCTGCCGCTGAGTATACACGCGCAGCGATCCCCCATGTGTCGGGAGTTCCTCCACATCGAAGATCCGAAGCCCCCCTTCAGCGAAGATGCGTTCGACAGCAAGCAGCGACAGATACGAGTAGTGCTCGTGATAGATCGTGTCGAACTGCGTGCTTTCGAGCAAACGCAGGAGGTGAGGAAATTCGAATGTTGCCACACCATCGTGCTTCAGAAGCAGCGGAAATCCACTCACAAAGTCTGCGATATCGGGAACGTGTGCCAGCACATTGTTGGCGGCGATGAGATCAGCTTGAATTCCTCGTTCGGCTAGTTGGACAGCGGTCGTGCGCCCGAAGAACGCTACCTCCGACGGAACGCCTCGCTCCTCCGCGATTTTCGCGGCATTCGCCGCGGGCTCGATCCCAAGCACCGGTATGCC
>JBAUNL010000570.1:0-2241 GCA_049579205.1 Rhodomicrobium sp.
CAGCCTACGAAAGAGTTGGAGGGGCAATGCCTATCCTGATCCGCGGCGGCACCGTAGTGAATGCCGATCAATCATTCCGCGCCGATGTGCTTGTTGACGGCGGATCGATCAGGGCAGTTGGCCCCAACCTTGATGCGCCGGCAGGCGGCGAAATCATAGACGCGGGCGGGGCGCTGGTCATGCCCGGCGGAATAGACCCGCACACTCATATGGAACTGCCGTTCATGGGTACGGTTGCCTCCGAAGACTTTTTCTCCGGTACCACGGCAGGGGCGGCCGGAGGCACGACCATGATCATCGACTTCGTCATTCCCTCGCCGAAACAGAACATCCTCGAAGCTTATAAGACCTGGAGAGGGTGGGCCGAGAAAGCGGCCACGGATTATTCTTTCCACGTCGCGATCACCTGGTGGGACGAGAGCGTCCGGCGCGATATGGGAACGCTCGTAGCCGATCACGGCGTGAATTCGTTCAAGCATTTCATGGCGTATAAGAACGCCATCATGGTCGAGGATGAAGTGCTGGTGAAATCGTTCCTTCGCGCGAAAGAACTCGGTGCGCTTTGCACCGTCCACGCCGAGAATGGCGAGCTTGTCTTTCACCTGCAGCAGGAGCTGTTGAGGAAAGGCATCACCGGGCCTGAGGGGCATCCGCAATCGAGGCCGCCGGAAGTCGAGGGCGATGCCGCGAACCGGGCAATTGCCATCGCAGGTGTTTTAGGGGTCCCGCTCTACATCGTGCATAATTCCTGCCGCCACTCGGTCGAGGCTATCGCGCGCGCTCGCGGCGAGGGTCAGCGTGTGTTTGGGGAAGTGCTGGCGGGCCATTTACTGGTCAATGACGGCGTCTATAAAGACCCGGATTTCACCAAAGCCGCCGCCCACGTGATGAGCCCGCCGTTCCGCGCGCCGGAACATCAGGTTGCGTTGTGGCATGCGCTTCAGGCGGGGCATGTTCAAACCACGGCCACCGATCACTGCTGCTTCTGCGCGCCGCAAAAGGCAGCCGGCCGTGAGGACTTCACCAAGATCCCGAACGGCACCGCCGGCATCGAAGACCGTATGCACGTGCTCTGGCATCATGGCGTCGGCACGGGCCGATTGACCGAAAACGAATTCGTCGCGGTGACGTCCACCAATGCGGCCAAGATTTTCAATATCTATCCGCGCAAAGGCGTGGTGGCGGCGGGTTCCGATGCCGATCTCGTGGTCTGGGACCCGGCTCGAACAAGGCAAATCTCAGCCAAAACCCATCATCAGAACGTCGATTACAATATCTTCGAGGGTATGAGTGTCACCGGGGTCAACGCCATTACAATTTCGCGCGGTTCTATCGTTTACAAGGATGGCGATGTCCGCACCGAGAGAGGCGCCGGCCGGTACGTATCCAGGCCTCCCTTTGCGCCCTATCATGACGCGCTAAAACTCCGCGACAAGGCGACCGCTCCCTTCAGCGTTCCGCGGGCCATGACGTGAGCCGCCCGGCATACCGAACGGCTCACTTCTGTTTCAGACCGTCCCACGCCTCACTAGGTTCACTAGGAAGAGCAAGATCACCGCGCCGATAGCGGCGCTGATAATTTGGCCAACAATCCCGCTAAGTGGCAGCACCCCTGGCAGGAGATACCCGGCGATGATGGCGCCGAGCAGCCCGATGATGATGTTGCCAACGAGGCCGAACCCGGCGCCCGAATAAATTATGCCGGCAAGCCAGCCCGCAATTGCTCCTACGAGAAGCATGATGATAATGGCAGTTGGATCCATGCGCTTCCTCCCTTGTGATTCGTGACAAGGGAATGTTGCCGGGCGCAAGCGCTGTGGGCAAGGTCAATACCTCTTCTATCGACAACTCAGCGTCTAATATCGCAATCCAACTCCTGGTTCTTCTCCACTCTTCGCCCTATAGCGCGCTTAAAAGCCGGAACTGAAAATTTCGGAAAAATTCGAATTTCGGTTTTTTCTGTCACGTAAAGTATATGCCGCCAATTTCTTAATTTGCCACAATAGGCAAATCGGCTTGCGAAAGCTTTAACGGGTATAAGCACATGAAACTGCACAAGAATTTCAGTCCGAGCGACAGGGCTCGACGGCACCTTTGGCGGCGGCATGGTTAATGCGCAGGGTAAACAAGCAATTTCTTTACATTCGAGCGCGAAATTCGTAGGCGAAAACGCGCTTTTTTGGCGTGTTTTTCGCGCTTCCTGGCGCTTACGGCGCGCCTGTTAACCACCCCCATAGGCAC
>JBAUNL010000571.1:0-25180 GCA_049579205.1 Rhodomicrobium sp.
CTCCAACACCATGCCGTCGAAGGCTGGCGACACTCCTATCGGCAGCTTCGATGCAAGGTCATCATAGTCCAGATCGATGTGCAGATGCGTGAGCACCGCTTGCTTCGGTTCCATCCTCGCAATCCAGTCAAGCGCCTTCGTCAAGGTGAGGTGGCTTGGATGCGGCATGTAGCGCAGCGTGTTGAGAATCCAAACATCGAGCCCCTGCAATATGGGAAGCGCCTCCTCGGGAAGATCGCTCAAATCGCACGAGTAAGCCACACCCCCAACCCGAAGACCCAGCGTATCGATATCGCCATGGATCTGCCGAAATGGTTGAAGTGTCAAATTGCCCCCCCCGCCTGTAATGGTGACGGGATTGAGGTTCTCGATTGTGTGGGCCGTCACTATGGCCGGGTAGCTCGATCCCGGCGGCGTTTCGAAGCAATAATCGAAGCGGCGCCTCAAGAGACCAAGGGTGCGCGGGTCCGCCCAAATATCGATTCGCCGCCGCTGCGCGTAGCAGAGCATCCGCAGATCGTCGATTCCATGAGTGTGATCCGCGTGATCGTGGGTGTAAATGACTCCGTCAAGACGCTTGACATTCGCCGCCAGTAATTGCTCTCGCAGGTCTGGAGAAGTATCGACGAGCACGACGGTCCGGCCGCTAGGCGTGATCTTCTCGACGAGAATTGACGGGCGCCTTCGCCTGTTCTTCGGATTAGCCGGGTTGCAGGCGCCCCAATCGTTTCCGACCCGGGGGACGCCCGTGGACGAACCCGAGCCAAGGATCGTGACGCGGAGGCTCATGCCGCGCTGACGGCATTGCCGGCCCGGTTCGCCGCAGTGGCTGCTTTGGAAAAGAGCGTGAAAAAGTTCTCGGTTGTTATGGCCGCGATCTCGTCCTCACTCGCGCGTTTCATTCCGGCCAGCACCTTGGCGGTATCTCGCACATAGGCCGGCTCGTTCCGCTTTCCCCGATGGGGCTGCGGAGCAAGGAAAGGCGCATCGGTCTCGACGAGAAGACGGCTTAGGGGAAGATCAGCGGCGAGCGAGCGTAAATCGTTCGACTTTGGAAACGTCAGAATTCCGGAAAACGACACATAGAGCCCAAGTTCGATCCCGGTTTCGGCCAAACGCCGCCCTCCCGTGTAGCAATGAAGCACTGCTTTGAAAGGCCCTTTCGTCATTTCCTCGCGCAGGATGCTCGCAGTGTCCTCATCGGCATCCCGTGTGTGAATGACAAGTGGTAGCCCCGTTTCCCGCGCCGCGGCTATGTGGCGCCGGAAGCCGGCTTGCTGATCTTCGCGGCTGCTATTTTGGTAGTGGTAATCCAAACCAGCTTCACCGATGGCGACCACGCGGCGATGATCAGTGCTCTCGCAGATTTCAGCTGTGGTGATATCACGCTCTTCACTCGCAGAATGAGGGTGGGTCCCAACGGAACAGGTCACATCGGGGAAGCGCTCTGCAACAGCCAGAACTTCGGAGAACTTCCTCACATGCGTGCAAATAGTGAGCATATGGCCGATTCCTGCGCTACGCGCCCGCTTCACAGTCTCGTCGAGCGCTCCAGCAAAATCCGGGAAGTCCAGATGGCAATGGCTATCCACTAACATGCGCTCATTCCGAAGTTTCGTTTCCTTCCGTGGGAGAAAGAGGGGATTCTGACCTCTCTACTACGGTACCGTAAGGACTGCAGGCGCTGCCGCTATCCCGCTGCGACAGCTCGGGCCTCATCCTCAACATAGCGCGGAAAGACAGGTTGTGGAGTGGCGATCATCGTCCCAGGTTTCAGCGCCGAATCCTCCGACAGATGGAGGAAGCTGCGCTCGTCTTCAGGCACACCGAGCTGGTCAAGAAACTTGGCCGCCGAGGATGGGAGATAAGGCTGGCTCAGAATCGCTACACGCCGGACCGTTTCCGCCGTAACATAAAGCACGGTTCCCATCCGGTCTGGATCCGTCTTCTTCAGCGACCATGGCTCCTGCGCCGCGAAATAGCGGTTTGCATCGGCGACAACTTGCCAGACCGCCTCGATTGCCTTGTGAATAGCCTGGCGGTCCATTGCCTCACAGCATAATGGCAAAAGGCTGAGAGCTGCTTGCAGGAGGGTCCTGTCCGCTTCGCTGAATGGACCTGGCTCCGGGATGCGGCTCGCGCAATTCTTGGCAACCATCGACAGCGACCGCTGCGCAAGGTTGCCCAGATCGTTGGCGAGATCCGCATTGATGCGGTTTACGATGGCTTCATGGGTGAAGCTTCCATCCTGCCCAAAGGGAACTTCCCGCAGGAAGAAGTAGCGGAGCTGATCGGCACCATATTCGCGAACCATGTCGAGCGGAGCGACGACATTGCCAACCGACTTCGGCATCTTCTCCCCTTTATTATAGAGAAAGCCGTGGCTGAAAACCCGCTCAGGCAGGGGAATTTTGGCAGACATCAGAAATGCCGGCCAATACACCGCATGAAAGCGGGTGATGTCCTTGCCTATCACATGCAGCTGAGCGGGCCAGCGTTCCTTCCAGGCCTTGGAGCGGACCTTTGGAAACCCCGCGGCGGTGATATAGTTCGTCAGCGCGTCTACCCAGACGTAGATGATATGTCCGGGTGAATCAGGAACCGGAATGCCCCAGTCGAGCGTCGTCCTCGAGATCGACAGGTCTTGGAGGCCACCCTTCACGAAATTTACGACTTCGTTACGCCGCTCGGGAGGCAGGATGAAATCCGGGTTTTCTTCGTAAAGCTTGAGAAGCTTCTTCTGGTATTTCGACAGCCGGAAAAAATACGTCTGCTCCTCAGTCCACTCGACTGGAGTGCCTTGCGGACCAAGCCTCACGCCGTTGCCACCAAGGACGGTTTCGCTTTCGGTATAAAAAGCTTCATCGCGAACCGAATACCAGCCCTGATAACCGGCGAGATAAATGTCCCCGGTCTTTTCCATACGGCGCCAAATCTCGGCCACCGACTCGAAGTGGCGCGGCTCCCTGGTGGTGATGAAATCATCGTAGCTTACGTGGAGCGCCGACAGCATCTCCCTGAATTTTGGCGTGTTCTCATCAGCCAGCTCCGCAGGGGTAATGCCAAGCTTGGCAGCGGTTTGTTTCATCTTCAGCCCGTGCGCATCCACGCCCGTCAGGAAAAACACGGGATGGCCGTCGAGCCGTTTGAAGCGGGCAAGCGCATCGGTCGCGATAGCTTCGTAAGCGTGGCCGATATGAGGCTCAGCATTGGGGTACGAAATCGCCGTCGTGATCGTAAAATGAGTCTTTGCAGCAGGTTCAGTCATATTGATTTGGGGGTAAGCGCCTTTCAGGCCGCTGAGCCAGGCGAAGGATCCCCGGCCACACGTTCCATATCGGAAAATGCGCTCATGAGGAAGGCTCCTTTATCAAGATTGAGCCCTTCCAGGTCCATTCGCCGCTGGCGAACTGCTTGCCAGAGCTGCGCCCAGGCGCCCCCGGCAGGCAGGTTTGCCGGCTTTGTCAGTGCTTCTTTCCGCGCAAGGCTCTCGATACGCTCTTCGATAAGATCGCAAAGGCGCGCAAAGGCTTGCGCGTTGCGGACTCCAGTGACGGATTGAACTAGCCCATGAACCAAACGGTAGTCCACCCTGGGAAGGCTTGTGATTATCGCATCAAGCTTCGCGGCGATGGGTCCAATCTCGCCCGCGATAAGCTCCAAGGCCCGCCCTGGAGAGCCGGCCGAAAGACTGTACAGCTTGGCGAGTGCGTCTGAGTCAGGGATCTCCATTTCCAGCCCGGCGCAAGCGGTGGCAAGCGCCTGTGCAAAATCCTCTTCATTCAGGGGCCGGAGAACAAGTCTAATGCACCTCGACCGGATTGTTGGCATCACGTTAGCGGCGCCGTGGCTGATGAGGAAGATAACCGTGCGTGGCGGAGGCTCCTCGATGGCTTTCAAAAGAGCATTGGCCGACGCTATGGTCAGATCATTCGCAGGATCGACGATCATGACGCGCCAGCCCGCGGGGCTCGTGAGGCTCAAAAATGACCGGAGCTTCCGGACAGAATCAACGCTGATGGATGACGCGCTCGCCCCTCCTTCGGCCGTTTCACCGAGTACGAACAAAGAGGGGTGCGCGCCAGCCGCAATTTGGCGGGCAACGGGATGGCTTTCAGGAATGGTAAGCTGCGGCAGGGGTGCCGAGTTTAGAAGCGCCTCCCGGCTCAAAAGGAAACGGGCTGCCGAATAGGCAAAGGTTGCCTTTCCGATTCCCTGCGGCCCGGTCAAAAGCCAAGCGTGGTGGAGCGCCCCGGCCGCAAAGGATCTCAGGAAGCTTTCCTCAGCCGTTTTATGTCCAAACAAGGATGAAGTCAGCCTCGGGTGAGACGAAAGCTCTGAAGGCTTCGCCTCTTCGGTTTCGTTCCTTATCTCGGAAGTTTTGCGCTTCACGCCGCCATGGTCCGGTTTGTGGTCAGCCAGAATCTTCTTCTTATATTTTGAACCGTTCTCTCACAATCAACCAGACCTCACCCGCGACACGCTCTAAATCCTTCGAGGCATCGACAACGACGCACCGGTCCGGCTCCGCCTTCGCGATAGCCAGAAACTCCTCGCGCAGGCTTCTGTGAAAAGCCAAATTCATCGTCTCGAAGCGATCGAGTTCATGAGGCGAAGAAGTCGATCCTTCTTGCCGTTTTCGCGCTGCCACCCGCCGAAGGCCAAGCTCAGGCTGGAGGTCGAATATGATTGTAAGGTCTGGCTTGGTGGAACCGACGACGGCGCTATCAAGCGTGTCGATAACGGAAAGCGGCAAGCCTCCCGCAGCCCCTTGATACGCACGCGTCGAATCGGAGAAGCGGTCGCACACCACCCAGGTGCCTTTCTCCAGGGCGGGTCTAATGGCAAGGGCTAGATGCGATTCCCTCGCCGCATAGAAAAGCACAGCCTCGCCCAGCGCCCCATATCGCTTTGCCTTACCCGACAGAAGCACATTGCGTATCTCTTCCGCCCGTGGAGTTCCCCCTGGCTCGCGGGTTTGAAACACGTCGATACCCGCTTTCCGCAGGCTTTCAGTTAGAAGCGCAGCCTGAGTGCTTTTGCCGCCCCCCTCTCCGCCTTCGAGCGTAATGAATTTGCCTCTGCTCACGCCTAAGACTTCGAGAACGCCGGTGCGGCCGTTGTCACAGGGGGTGGTTTCAGGCGCTGCTTCAGCAGCCGGGTAACGGCTTGCGAAAGATACGAATTGACCCCAAGCAAAACCGAATCGACACCCTTAGAGACTATTCCTCCGGCCTCAAGAGACGTGGCCGCAAAAAGAGGGGCTGAATTGGAGGTTCCTGCGCTTTCCGACGTGACGCGCACTTCTGCGACTTTATCTCCTTCCTTGACCGGAGGCTTCAGAGGTCCAAGGTAGACGATCTGGGCCTTGATATGGAGGTCCTTTGCAGACACCGGAAGCAAGATCTTGACCTCGGACTTGGTTTTTACCGGGACCGTCCACTTCTGCCCACCCCAGACTCTCACGTCGCCGACAATCTCGTCCTGGTCGAAGACCTTGTAAGCTTTAAAGTTGACGAAACCCCAGCTCAAGAATTTAAGCGTTTCCTCACGGCGGTCCCGGTCTGACTCGAAGCCGTTCATAACAGCGACCAGGCGCCTTCCGTCTTTGGCAGCGGAGGCCGCGATGCCATATCCGGCGCCCTCCACGAATCCCAGCTTCAGGCCGTCGTTGGGAATGGAGGCATTCAGCAACGGATTGATGTTCTTGAAGTTGAAAGTTCTATATTTGAATTCTTTCTGCCCAAAGTACTGATAATATTCCGGGTATTCCTTGATCACATATAAGGATAGCTTTGCAAGCTCCCTGGCCGTGGTCAGGTTAGCGGGATTGGGGAGCCCAGTCGAATTGCCAAAAGTCGATTTTTCCAGCCCCAATGCGCGGGCTTCCTCTGTCATCATCTGACCGAACGCATCGTCGGTGCCGGCCAAACCCTCGGCGACAGCGATACAAGCATCATTAGCGTTTTGAACGGCGATACCCTGGATAAAATCGCCGACCTTGGCGGTTTGGTTGAGCGGCACAAACATCGACGTAGTGCGAGAAGGCGCGCCCCCTGTCCTCCATGCGTAAAGGCTGACAGGGAACTCTGTCTCAAGAGAAATCTCGCCAGCCTTGAGCTTCTTGAACAAGATCTCAAGCGTCATGATCTTGCTCATACTTGCTGGCGCGAACAACTTATCTGCGTTCTTCTCGAATAAAACAGCACCCGTGTCGGCGTCGATCAATATTGCTTCATCGGCTGTGGTTTGAAAGGTGGCCGAATGTTGAGCGACAGCGGGCCAGCTCAACACGATAGTTGCCGCGAGGAACAAGAGAAAGCGCATGGGAATCACGTCCGGCTTGTCTTTACGCATGTATACCAACTCTAAAGCCGGTTGGCTAAGATTTAGGAGCCGTAGGTTGAAAAAGCGTCAGCGGCTCCAGGCCGGTATTGCGTTGGCTGCAACGGCCGGCTCCAACGCTGTGTTCCATGAACCAGAAAGCCTTGAGCCCTCGAAGTTGCCTTTCTCTACCACCAGCGGTTTTCCGGCCGTCATAGCAGCCACTGAAAGCATATTGTTTTTTGCTGAACCTGCTTCGGCGGCGGCACCGGTTATGTGGGCGGCCCAAGGCTGCTGGGCGAGAATAGAGCGCTCCAGACTATCGTCCCCGTTCATGGGTGCGGGCGCGAAATAACGGACGCGGACGGGAGCTGTGCCGTGGTTATAAAGCCCCAGCATTTCAGCGGCTCTGTGCGAAAGATCGATGATCCGATTATCGTGATAGGGCCCGCGGTCATTAACGCGAACCACAACCGAGCGCTTGTTATGAAGGTTCGTAACGATTGCATAAGTCGGAAGCGGCAAGGTCGGGTGCGCCGCCGTCAAAGCATTCATATCGTAAATCTCACCATTGGCGGTGCGGCGGCCGTGAAAAAAATCGCCGTACCAGGAAGCGAGACCTATCTGATCGTAGGTTCGATCGTCTACCGGGGTATACCATTTGCCCCCGGCGAGATAGGGATCGCCGACTTTATAAACGCCTCCACCTTTTGGGACCGGGTCGCCCACTTTTATGAGCCGGGGACTTAAAGTTTGCGTCTCATCGATAGTGCGGGAGCTTTTCGATATGGAACAGGCACAGAGCGTTGCGGCAATTACTGTGACAATCATTATCCGGCCCGTGGAGTCACTAAGGTGAGGCTGCACCCGCGACGGGACCTGCAGCGTGTAAAACTCCAAAGACTGATTCGGGCAAATGCGGGGCGGAGCGAGATTACTTGAGACGGCGCCGTCTCCTGCGGAACCTGCGAGCATCTTCCATGTGGTTGTAAATTCACGTCCGCAATTTCGACCCATGGTAAACACGCCCCTACGCCACAACCGAAGATACCTAATGGCTTAGCCGAGGCTCGTTAACAGAGCGTTGCACATCAACGGACTCTCAGCCATGGTTTGTTTTGACGAGCGCGATTCGTTCGGCATCGTTATCAAGCTTTTCGCCGCCGGGATCGGAATAGATCAGTTTTCGAAGGTAGGCTCAGGGCGACGCAGCAATGGCTATTCGCAGGGCCGGGCCAAAATTCTGGGAGAGGTTGGCGAAGGAAGTCGAAGGCGGCGCGGCCTGCGATCCATTTACGCGGGGACGTTACGCGACGGACGCCTCGATGTATCAATGCTTTCCGGCCGGGGTTGCATATCCCAAGTCAGACCGGGATGTCGCCATAATCATTGAGATGGCGCGTGAAGAGGGCATTCCGGTCACGGCGCGTGGAGGCGGCACTTCGACGGCCGGGCAGGCGCTCGGTGAGGGCATTGTCGTCGATTTCTCGAAGCATCTCAGCCGCATAATTAATATCGACGCTGCAAATCAACGCTGCGTTGTGGAACCCGGCTGCTCGCCCGCAGCGCTGAATGCGGTGCTAAGGCCGCTGGAGCTTATGTTTCCGGCCGGAATAGCTTCGGCACAGCAGGCAACGATCGGAGGAATGATTGGCAACAATTCCAGCGGCATTCGAGCCCTTCGCTATGGCTCCATGCGCGATAAGATTGCCTCGGCCGATGCTTTTCTTGCCGATGGCCAGCGGGTGGAGTTCAAGGAAATTTCGGAATCGGACGGTGGGGCCAGCTCCGCTAGACGGGAGCGCCTTCTCGATTTACTGCAATTCGGTGAGCTGCATGAAAAGGCCATAGCAACGCTTTGGCCGCTTCGTGCGCCCGGCATGCCGGAACCGGAAGGCTATGACCTCCGCTGTCTGCTTGCCAGCTCGCAAAACCAAAACCCAGCCCGCCTGCTGGCCGGCTCAGAGGGCACGCTCGCTCTCACGGTAAAGATCGAGCTGAAGCTTGCAAAGCTTTCAGCTAATCGCGCGCTCGGCATATGCCGTCTTGCCGATCTCGCCACCGCTCTCACGCTCGTACCAAAAATCTTGCTGCTCAATCCTTCGGCGATAGAGCTGCTGGACCGCTCATTGCTGGAGTTTCTCGCTTCGCGCGCAAAGCGTGACGCTCAAGCCGTACGCCTTTTGCAGGGCGAGCCTGAGGTTGTCTTAATTGTCGAATTTGACGATGAAAACCCGGTTGAGAATACGAGGCTTCTAAAGACCCTTGATGAATACGTCTCTGAAGGAGGAAAGGGAAAGTTCGGGGTCATCGAGATTATCGGAGAAAAAGCCCGCGCAAGGCTCTGGCGTTTGCGGAAGGAAGCACTGACCCGCGCCTGGGCACTCAAGACATCTGCGCAGCCGGTGTCATTTCTGGAAGATGCTGCAGTCCCGGTTGCGAGCTTGCAAGACTATGGGGCGGAGCTCGATGCACTTTTTGCGGAGCACGGCGTCCGGCCCGCCATCTACGGCAATGTAGGCCAGGGATGCCTGCAGGTAAGGCCCATCCTCGATTTGCGCCATGCACAAGATCGCAAACGCATGCGCAATCTGGCGGACGAAATGGCAGGGCTTCTTCGCAAACATGGGGGCATGCTGACCGGAGGTCATGGGATCGGCATCGCCCGCACCGAAGCCCTCGAGCGAAGACTTGGACCCGAGGCCATCTCGCTTTTTGCGCAGCTCAAATCCTATCTCGATCCCGCCTATCTGCTGAACCCAGGGAAGATTTTGCGGGGGCCGCGCTTCGACGATCCTGAGCTTCTTCGGGCATCCCAGGACGGGGATAATGCCGCAGATGTGACCGCCGCTCTTAACTGGGGATCATCGGGCGCTGGTGCAGGAGCGGCCCGCTGCAATGGTCTCTCCCTTTGCCGGACCGCTGAGCCGCGTTTTGCATGCCCATCCTTCGGCGTTACCCATGACGAGCGCGACAGCCCCCGCGGCCGCGCCAACACCGTGCGGCTGGCTCAATCTGGCCAGCTAGGCGAGGGCGCGTTCGCTTCCGGCCTAATGCTGGAAACCATGAGCCTATGCGTCTCATGCAAGGTCTGCAAATCCGCCTGCCCTTTCGGCATCGATATTCCAAGAATGAAGGTGGAGGCGCTGGCTGCCGCTCGTGATAGGGGATGGAAGTCAAAGGCGGAGGAACTGTATGCCCGCTTGCCGGAATATTCCAGTAGAGCGAAAGGCTGGCGAGCGGTACTTGCTCTGCGCGACGTCGTCCCGGCGCTCGCGAACCTTAGCGAACGCCGGCTTGGCCTCGCCGCGGACCGGCCCTGGCCAAAATGGTCAGGCCGGCGTTTCAGGGCGCCGCTGAACCCGAGGCCCCGGAAGAGGGGAACGGTCGCAATCTTCGCGGACACATTCAATAGGTCATTCGAGCCCGCGAATTTGCGCGCAGCGGCGGCTGTCCTGAAAGCGGCGGGATACGCGGTGGCGAGCTTCCGCGATGAAGGCGAAGAGCGTCCCTTGTGCTGCGGCCGTACTTATTACGATACCGGCCACGTCGAGGAGGCGCGCCGGGAAGCCAAGCGGATGAGCAGGGCATGTGCAGCCTATGAAAGCAAAGGTGTTCCCATAATCGGGCTTGAGCCCGCCTGTGCTCTCATGATGCGCGATGAGTATAAGGCACTGGGCTTGCCGATGAAACCAAAGCCGCAGATTCTGCTCTTCGAGGAATTCCTGGCGGCGCGGCTGGCTGAGAAGCAGTTCGCGATCGCACTGAAAGCAGTCGAGGCAGACCTCGTGCTGCACGCACACTGTCATGAGCGGGCGCTCGGCATCGAAGCAGCTTCGGAGCGCGTGCTAAAACTCGTTCCCGCGCTTTCGGTTTCGTCCGCCCCGCCGGGATGCTGTGGCTTGAATGGCGTAACAGGCATGACCCCGGATACTTTCGATGCCTCCCTCGCCATGGCAGAGCTCACACTTTTTCCTGCAATCCGGAAGGCGGGCCGTGATGCATTCATATCCGCGACGGGCTTCTCATGCCGTAAGCAAATCCATGACGGGCTTGGGCGCACAGCCCGCCACCCGGCCATGATTCTGGAACTGGCCCTCAAGGGCGATGCGGAAATTGTCGGTTAAAGCTTTCTTGCCTCGGCTGGAACGTCATCGCATCTGGGCTGTTCAGCCTGAAAAGTCGAGGCGAGGAATTTCCATTATGGCCCTTACGAGAAACTGCAGATTCGTTCTGCTGGCTGCATTGTGCGCCGGGAATACTCAAATAGCGGCCGCGGTGGAGGAAACGCAGAATCAGCCCGCGGAGAAGCCGCCCGTGACAATGACGGTGCTGCATGATAGCGAGAGCGTCCTGGGCAAGAGTGTCTTCAGCGATTCAGGAGAAAAGGTAGGGCGGATCGTGGATGTAGTTGCCGGGCCGGCGGGGCGGGTTCGTGCCGCAATTATCGATTTCGGCGGTTTTCTCGGGATTGGAAGCCGAAGGATCGCCGTCAAGTGGTCCTGTTTGCGCTTTGAGTCTGATGGCCGGGTAGTTGTCACCAATGTTTCGCCGGACCTGCTTGCCCGGGCGCCGGGAGTAACAGAGGGCGAGCCAGTGATAGCGGTTGGGACTGCTCCCAGGTCTTACCGCCGGGCTGAAGCCTTCCGGTAGTGAGGCTGCGCTTCCGCCGCGTCCAGATGGCAGAGACTTTTCAGGACTCAAGACGGGCTGCGGAACCGGGTTCGGCTCCGTCCTCTGGCAGCATAAAGGGCCTCGACTGGTTCAATTTTTTTCTCGGCGATATTCAGACCGGTTTCGGCCCATTCATCGCAGTCTATCTCGTCACCCAAAAATGGACGCAGACTGAGATCGGGCTCATCTTGTCGATTGGTGCGCTCGCGAGCCTACTTTCGCAAGTTCCCGGCGGTGCTCTGGTTGATTCCATCCGTTCAGAGCGTTGGGCCGCCGGAGGCGCTATCGCCGCCATCGGTTTCAGCGCGTTCCTGATTGCGGTTGTGCCGCTCTTCGCGGCAGTGGCGCAGGCCCGGATTGTGCAGGCCACCGCCACATCGGTGCTTGGGCCCGCCATCGCGGCCATAACTTTGGGCCTCATAGGCCGGCGAAGGCTCGCGGCGCGCCTTGGCCGGAACGCCCGTTTTGCGTCGGCTGGTAACGGCGTAGCTGCGGTCATTATGGGCGCCTTTGGGCATTTCATTTCAGCCCAGGCAGTTTTCTTTGTCACAGCCGCATTTGCCGTGCCCGCCCTCGCCGCGCTCTTTCATGTAAGGCAGGATGAGATCGACCCTGCAAACTGCCATGGCGGCGTTGCCGATGAGCGGACTTCTAGTGCCGTCGCGGGCCTTGCTCTCCTGTTAAGGCGGCGAAGCCTCTGGGTCTTCATTGGCGGCATCATCTTTTTCCAGATGGCCAACGCTCCAATGCTGCCGCTTGCAGGAACCCAGCTGACCATGGAGGCTGGAAGCTGGGCGGTTGCCGCTATCGCCGCCTGTGTTGTGCTGCCTCAATTCCTCGTGGCTATCTTCTCCCCTTGGGTGGGAAAGCTTGCCCATAGTATCGGCCGGCGCCCGCTTCTGCTCGCCGCGCTCGGGGTACTTCCGGTGCGGGGTGTTCTGTTCGCATTTTTCGCAGCGCCAGGGCCTATCATAGCGGTCCAGCTTTTGGACGGCGTCTCCGCTTCCGTTCTGGGCGTTCTAATACCGCTCGTCATCGCGGACATCTCTTTTGGCACAGGCCACTTCAACCTTGCCCAGGGCGTTGTTGGGATGGCGACGGGGCTGGCTGCCGCCATCAGTACATCGGCCGCCGGCTTTCTTGCGGACCGCTTTGGCGATCACTTCACCTTCCTCACTCTGGCCGTGACCGCGGGATGCGGCTTCATGCTGCTCGCGCTGGCGATGCCTGAAACCCGCCCGTCTGAGGAGGAGTAGGCGGCTAGCAGACGGCGATCGAGCTTTCGTATGGAAGCTTCGGGCGTTCATTGGTGCGGAGCGTGTGGCCAAGCGTCAGCGGTTCCTTAACGCTTCCGTCCCCGATGCGCGTCCGAACGCCGGGCTGCTACCCGTCAAGCCGCGGGTGGGGACTCGTATTGGTATTAAAAAACTTAGACCTGTGACCCACGCGCAATTGTAGCGGGCCGGCGGCGCGTGCTAGCGTGCACGCGGGCAGTGGGTGGGCAATTCATGTTGCGGAAGTTTGTTCTTATCGTTCCTATCTGTGCGGGCGTCCTGCCGGGATGCATGACCACACCTCCGCTTTCGCAAGCGACGGGCACGGAAAATAGCCCAATCTTCATCAGAGACGTTGTTCAGCGCGTTAAGTGCGAACTTTCCGATGCGTTTGATAAGAAAACCTCGCAGCCCCAATTTTTGTGGCTGGCCGACTGGACCGCCCACGTTGATTTAACACTGTCAATCAACGACAATGCGGGGCTATCGGCGGGGGTAACTCATACGGATTTCACGGGTAAGAGCATTGCGCGCGGTTTCCCGCTGACGTCGCAGTTCTTCACTGTGGCCGCCGGTGCAAATCTCAGCGGGCAGGCGATAAGAAGCGAGACTGTCAGTTTCACCGTGGCACTCGATGAACTGAAAATGTGGCGGCGGCACATCGACCGGATCGAATCCGATCCCAAGTTTCCGCCAGAGCAGAAAATATGCAATTTCAGTTCGGCAATAGGCGTAACCGGCAATTTGGGACTCGGCGAATGGGTCGATTCGGCCTTCTACCCGGCAGAGATAGGACAATTGCAAGCCGGCATCCATACCGCCGGGGGGGGGAAAGCCTCTTCTGTAAAGGCTCCTTCGTCCAGCCCCTCGGCAAAGTCGGCAGCACAACTTACTGTAGGGGCCGCGCTGAAACGCATCAGCGACTGGGAAAACATCCTAACAACACTGGTTGCTGAAACGATGCCAGGCCGCACCGCCATTGCTAGTGCAAAAAATGATGTTTCTCTCGTAGAGAACCAAATCAAAACCAAGATTGATGACGCAAAACAATATCGGTACGTTTTGGCGCCCTACCTGCAAGAAAGGTATGCCAAAGTTCAATATCTTATACGTCAATATTCCAATGACGTAGGAATCTGCACTGATGCTGCAAACGACATCACTCAGGCGCAACAGTGGGCAACCAAGCTTCAGGCATCCCTTAAAGGGGCAAATCCCACTGATATCGCTACAAACGTTGCCGGGTTTGACGATACGTTATTTGGACAACTCGACGCCCTAATGGAAGAGAAGATCAAGGTCGGCGTCACCGGCATCGGCACCGGCAAACCGGACGTTAAAAAGAGCCAATATGCGGTGCTCATAGCGAATTGTGTAAAAGCCTTTCAGGCGGCAAAGGATTTACCGAATAAATTGCCGGCCCAAATCGATCCGCCGCTCGATTCATTGTCTCATTCTTTAACTTTCACTGTGAGTTACGGCGCCAACGTGACGCCCAGTTGGACTTTGGTTCAATGGAAAGGTCCTGGAGGGAATGGCAATTTCCTCTCCGCATCCGGCGTAATGACGCATAATATGGTAATCGCGCTCGGACCTCGCGCCGGAGCTCCCGCGATTGGCCAAGATGCAATACGGTTAATACAACTCCAAGCGATAAGATCCATCAACCAGCAGTGAGAGTAGCAGGATCCCTAGGGCGCTTATTGTTGATGCAGCCAGCGCCGAGGCTGATTAAACTATCGCGCCTGATAACAGCATCGGGGGTTCCAAAAAGCCGGGTTAGCGGACCCTCGGAATTTGTTGGATTTAGGTGAGGACGTGGACAGGAGACGATTTCTGCGGATCGTGACGCTTAGGAGCCTGTCTGCTCTTTTTGCGATTGCAGGAATTGGGTTGACGGCCAAAAAGGCCGCTTCTGAAAGCGGCGAGACAAGAGATTTCCTGGAGGCCTTTCTTCCTATCCTAAAGAAAACGAAAGAAATTAGCATCTTCAGACTGCCGGAACGCCTCTATGCGGGGAACCGGGACATGACTTTAGAAAATTTGAAGCCGCTGCCGCAAACAACCAAGCTAAGTGAGAGTCAGAAAGAGTTCATCGTTTCAAGGCTATCTAACAAATCCTCCTATTTATTTGAGTATCTCAAGGCCATGCGATTTTACGCGGATTATGGCGTGATATTCCAAGGGGTGGGAGTTCCTCCGAACGTTCTTCTTATTTCAGTAGACTTCAGAGGCGCGCGGCTTGTGCTCGAAGAGCCGTTTAGCGCCCGCGACGCTATTGTAAACTTAGACCCTGTCTTTGCTGAATTACTGGAGCAATTGAAAAAGTCTTTCCAATAAAAGGAGACTGCAAATGCGGCCTGGTACCTTATGTGCTACCGCCCTAATAGTCATAATAGCATGGAGTGGGATTGGTGTCGCTCAAACCAAACCAACTCTTCATCTTATTGCGGTAGCCGACACCGAAGATGGATTGGTGGGTAAAGAGTTTGGGCTCAATAACGAAGAAATTAAGAGATATGCAGGGTCGTTAGCTGGTACTACCGATTTGGTGTTGGACGTCAAAGAAATAGCCGGTAAAGACTACTCCTGCTCCAACATCAACGCTGCGGTGAAAAATCTTAGTGCGCAACCCAACGACGTCGTGATTTTCTATCACTCCGGGCACGGCACATCCCCGAAGAAAGATATAAGCGACAAGGCGGGATCCAAGTTTCCATCCCTGCAGTGCACCACCGATTTGACAGCGGCTCTGCCCAACCTCGAAGATATCTCAAATGCGCTTAGAAAAAAGGGTGCAAGGCTCACTATTACCGCTGCCGATAGTTGCAACAGGCTCCCGGAGCAAGAGCTTGCCCCTCTTGGAAAAGCGGCGATCCTTCCTCCGCGGAACCGAATTCGGACAATGTTCCTGAACTTCAAAGGCTACATCTTGATTTCAGGCGCATCGACGGATGAATTTGCTTTTTATAAAAGAAACGATTCCGGTGAATTTACGAAGCAATTCTTGAATGCCCTCGACTATCCCCCGAATGTAAAACCGGAGTTGCTGTGGCAGGAGGTACTCGACAGGGCAAGCAAGGTTCTCCCTACACCTAATCATGCCGCTACACCTCCAGAACCGCCGATGCAAGAGTTCCAACACCCTCAGCACGTTGAAGAGTTAACCTATGTCCCGCCCGTAGTCGTTTCCAATACGGCAAATGCGGTAACCGCACGGGCTGCCGCGCCTAAGGCGTTAGAGGCAGACAAGCCGAAGACGAAAAAGAAGAAGCGGAAGAAAAAGCATCATCATGTCGAAGAGACCTCGCGCAACGACTGAACAACTGCAGCAGGTTAGCGTAACACAATAGGAAGCTGTCCCAGCCCGTTTCAAGCGCCGATTCCGTTTGGAGCCTTGCATCAGCCACTAAAATTAAGGAAGATAGCCGCCTCGAAATTGATATTTTAGAAACCTCGTGCCGGCCGAATCCAGCGATCGGCTGGTAGGGGCACGGCATGTTCATAAGGGGGGCAACGATGCGGCGGCTGTTTCATCGTGGTGTATTGATTGTACTTGCCATTGCGCTGACGCGAGGCGTTGCGCTCGCGGCCGACCAGCCCTTTCTGCAGCTGGATACCGGTGGCCACATGGCCATCGTCAGCAGCCTCGTCTTCACCCCGGACGGCAAATTCGTCGTCTCGTCGGGCGACGATAAGGTCATCCGCATCTGGGACTGGCGCGCTGGCAAAACAGTACGCATTCTCCGCGGAGAAGCGCGGCCTGGAGACGAGGGCAAAATCTACGCCATTGCCCTCTCCCCCGACGGCAGATGGCTCGCAGTTGGAGGCTGGACGGTCAACAACGAGATCCGCCTCTACGACTTCAATAGCGGGGAAGTGCGCGGCCTGTTCAGAGGGCACACCAACGTCGTTCATAGTCTTGCCTTTTCGCCCAATGGCAAGCGCCTAATTTCCGGCAGCTCAGATAAGGATGCAATCATCTGGGATGTGGAGACAAGACAAATCCTTCACCGGCTCAAGGGCCATGAAAACTCCGTTTACGCCGTTGGCTTCACAAACGACGGGATACGGGCAGTAACGGGAAGCTTTGATAAAACGCTCAGGCTTTGGAACGTCGCCCGTGGTACGCTCCTGGCAGAGATGAAAGGACATGCGGGGCAAGTTCGTACGCTCTCCGTCTCGCCGGTGGACAATACTATCGCCAGCGGAGACACCAGCGGCGAAATCCGCCTTTGGAGTCCACTGACCGGAGACCTCAAGAAAGTCCTCGTACCCGCAGGCGGCAATATCGGAACGCTTCGCTATTCACCCGATGGCCATCTCTTGCTTTCGACCTGCGGAGGTGGCGGGTGTTCCGAAACACCACAGCGCATCTACGATGCCGCAACTGGCAAAGTATTGATCGCTTACACTAAGCACGACAATACCGTGATCGCGAGCGCCTTCTCGCGCGACGGCAGCATGGTTGCCACCGCTGGCGGAGAAAAGTTTCCCATCCATATCTGGGATCCAAAAACCGGTGAAACCAAGGCTGTACTGAAAGGCACTGGCAAACGGGCTTGGTCTGTGGCCTTCTCACAAGACGGACGCAGTATCGCCTGGGGAGGCGGACGCGATTATAAAGACAACAATAATCGCGGGCCGCTTGATATGACATTCAAGTGGCCGGGCGCCAATGTCACCCTGGCGCAGCCTGAGCCACTTAACAATCCCGACGGCTGGATTCGCGCTCAGCCAAAGCATGGACCCTTGTCATTGGCCCACCGCACTGAGGGCGGCTACGATTCCATTCTCGATGTGCTGAAAGACGGAAAGCACGCCGAGGTCACGATCAAGCGCGATGCCACCAACGGGCTGGGCTTCTATTCTTATACATTTACGCCGGACGGGCGGACGATCCTCGCCGGCGGCGGGTTCGGCGGCATCACGGCCTACGGGCTTGACGGCAAGGAATTGCCGAACGGCGAGTTCGTTGGCCATGAAAGCGTTGTGTGGTCACTCGCGGTCTCTCCCGATGGCAAATATCTCGTGTCGGGTTCCGGCGACCAGACTGTCCGGCTCTGGAATGTGCAGACGCGCGAGCTTCTCGCCACGCTATTCCGGGGTGAGGATGGCGAATGGGTCATGTACACACCGGAAGGCTTCTATACGGGATCCGAGGGCGGCGAAAAGCTCGTAGGCTGGCAAATAAACCAGGGACCGGACAAGGCCGCCCATTACGTCACTGCCGGGCAGCTTGGGAAGCAATTGCTTCGCCCTGACCTGATTGCGGCGAAAATTGCAGGCGATCCCGATGGTATTCTCAAAGAGGCCGTCGCGAAGCTCAATATCGGAGATCTGGTCAAGCAAGCGACGGCACCCGAGATCGAAATCGTTTCGCCCGCCGACGGAGCCAAGGGCGAGGAGGCCGTCACCGGGGGAAAGCTACACGTCAATGTCAGCGTCACCGTCCGCGTGGCCGACAAGGGGGGCGGCATTGGCGTTGTCCGCTTCAAACTGAATGGGCAGGTTGTCGACTCTGTCGTGGCGGGCAGGCCGGGCAATATCACGCGCAGCTTCGATCTTGCGAACCAGGACACCAAGATCGAGGTCATTGCCGAGGATAAATCAGGGAAAGTGCTATCGCTACCGAAACAGGTCACGGTGCACGCCGACTCGAAGGCACTTCTCGGCGTACCAGATCTTTACGTGCTTGCTATCGGCGTCGATCGTTACAAGGATGAGCGCGGAAAGCTTCAGTTCGCCGTGAAGGATGCGACGGCGATCGGGGATGCCTTGAAGAAAGCGGGGGAAGGCTATTACCGGGATCCGCCTATCGTTATGCCTCTCTATGATGAGGAGGTGACGGCACAGAAAGTCGACGCGGCCTTCAAGGAGCTCAGCCAGAAGATCAAAGCCACAGATGTGTTCCTTCTTTACATGGCAGGCCACGGCAAGACCGTCGATGGCGATTACTATTTCCTGCCGCGCGACATTAGTGACTTCTCCGATGAAAATATCAAGGCACAAGGCTTTGGACCCGCCAAGCTTGCCGTCTGGTTCGCAACCGTCAAGGCGCTGAAATCCATCTGGATCTTCGATACTTGCGATGCCGGTTCCGCCATCAGAATTCCTGGGTTGCTCGGTGCGCGCGATGTCGGTAGCGAACAGGCCGGCTATAAGCGGCTGAGGTCGGCTACCGGCCGCGCCATCTTCATGGCGACCAGCGATCTTGAACAGGCGAAAGAGGGATATAACGAGCATGGGCTTTTCACCTATGCCTTCCTCGAAGGCTTGGCGCTTGCGGGCGATCAAAGAAGCAACGAGGTCGATATCGCGGACCTGAAGACGTACGTCGAAAAACGGGTTCCAGAGCTGAGCCGGCTGCTCCAAGCATGCGGAGCGCAGGGCGCCGACGAATATTGCCAGAAGCCCCTGGTGCCCATCCTTGGCGATGGCTACACGCTTGCACCGCGCTATATGGCGATCCTCTCTGAGCTTAGCAAAACGCCCACGATCAGCAGAAAGCCTACTCACGCCTTGATGGCTGCAGCGGACCTTTTTGAGACGGGCAATCGCGGCTCCCCAGCAAAGCGGCAGATCCAGCGGGGCGACCTCGTCACCGTCATTAGGGTCGAAGGTGGGTTCGCACAGATTGCCCAGAATGGGCAAGCGATTGGATATGTGGAAGAAAGCGCGCTCCTGCCGCTCAATTATTGATGGGAGTTATCGAGGCCCGTTTGCAGCGACGTTACCTCGGCGTCAAGTTAAAGCAATTGGAGGAAAATCTCAGATGACCAATTTCTTGCGGATCTTAAGCGGCTGCCTTGTTGGCGCCTTCCTCGCCTTTACGGGTGGGGCGCTTTTTCAAGTCAAAGCGGACGAGTTGAGCAAAGCAAGCAAAGCGGTCAAAGCCGCGACCAACGAGGAGCTGTTGGCCGAATTTCAGCGCCGGTTCCAGACGCGAACGCGCGGGCTCAGGTCTCTTAACGAGAAGGCATTGCAGGGCAGGGCGGTTTCGCCTCTCGCTGACATCGACGATGGAGCTCTCGTGCAAGCCACCCGCATGAACAGCCGGGCAATTTACGGCATTGATACGCGCGTGGAATATTTCGAGATCAAGGACGAAGCGGTACGGGCCGTGGCCCGTGCTTCTGTTGCGCTTTTTTTCGGCGAGAGTGTGGAGCCCGCTGGACAAAGCGCCTCATTAGTAACGCGCCCTCTCCAGAAATCACATGGAATCTGGCATCGTCAGCTGGATCTTTGCCCCGGGGAAAAATTTGCAGGCGAGCCGGTGGGGGCTTTTTGCTCAGGTACGCTCGTGCGGGAGGATATCGTACTTACGGCGGGCCATTGCGTCTCCGAAATCTCAAACAGCCCCAATATTCCGCCGATCGGCGGCGTGCGATTTGTTTTCGGCTACCGGGTCGAGAAGGATGGCGCCAACCCAACCCGGATTCCAAGCTCGCAGATTTTCTCGGGATATGAGCTCTTGGGCGGCGAGACGAACACCAGCCGGGATTGGGCATTGATCCGTCTCGACAGGCCGGTGCCCGCCGAGATTGCCAGCCCAGTGATCAGTTGGAGCACCGGCGTCGCCAAGGGGGCGAAGGTATTCGTAATCGGCTATCCAAGTGGTATTCCGCTAAAGTACGCCCCAGGAGCTGAAGTTCGCGATGATGCGGACCCGAATTACTTTGTCGCCAATCTCGACACGTTCGGCGGGAATTCAGGGTCGGGGGTGTCGGATCAGACAACGAAGAAGCTAGCCGGGATACTCTTCCGTGGCGACACCGATTATGTTGAGGACAAATCAAAATCGTGCATGCGCGTAAATGTTTGTCCTCGGACGGGCTGCTCGGGCGAATATGTCACCCGGCTGGATGAGCCTGCGAAGCGCTTCTAAAAAAGCGTCAGGGACAGCGTATTGCGCGGTGCCGATGGCGATGCCGGTGTGCGTGGTGGCGCTGAACGTGCGAGCCGTGAATAATTCCCGCTCCATGAGTAGCGCGCTTCCGTCGAATGCGCTTGCACCGATGCCTGTGCCGCTTTGAGCCGTGACATCGCTTTCCTTTAGTGCGCGCCTTAATCTGATGCTTGCGCGGTGGAGGGGAAGGGGTAGCCTCGCTCTCTATCGGGTTTTTGATAATGAGCTTTGTGCCCGCGGGCACCTTCAAGTCGCTCCAGGTAAATAAGAGCTTCACGCCCGCGGGAAAATTGCCTTTGCAAGTGTCTGGGTGCAGCCGCCGGATCTCAACGCTGGCCGCTCCCTTTGGCGCGGGCTTTGTACTTACTGCGAAATCTGACTTGTTCGTGCAGCCTCCCGTCGGAACCGTAATATTCAGTCCCGCTTCGGCCGGCTTGGCCGACATAAGCCCCTCGAGCGGCTCCGGCGCCGCGAAGGCTGGGAACGCCGAGAGCAAAACGCAGCCGTGTACAAACGCAACAATCCTTTTGGCCATGCCCTTTAAACTTCCTCCCGCCCACTCGAACATGAGCGTAGCACGAAAACTGTTAGTGGAAGTTGCTACGAAGCAACGTCAAAATGAAGTAATGGTATTAATCTTAATAACTACCAACGAAGAGCGCCGATGCCTTCTTTCACAAAAGCCGATATGAACCGCTTCCGCAATGCGCGAGCCGCATCAATATGGGCGCGTGGGCGCGATATATGCGGCGACGAGGATGCCCTTGTTGCTTTGCGCCACGATATCGTCCAGGAATGCCGTGGCGTCATTCAGCGCGAGATCGACGCGCTGAAGACCGAAATTCAGCAAGGCTCGCCGTCTGACCCACAGGCCCTTGCCAGGCTGCAGAAGGTTCACTCGGCACTCTTGAGCCTGATCGATACGGAAACCCATCGCAAACTGGCACGGTAGAGTGTGTCTGTGATCTCCGAGTCACTCATCCGCTTTGGATGAGGGGTTTTCCACGCCGGGGAGCGAACTACTCAGGGGTAATCCCGTATGACTTATCAAGCCGGAGCTTTGTGGCTCTTCGCCCAATCCTCGAAGTTGCCGGTTTCATAGCCGCGCTCTCTGACAAACCGGAGTGCCAGCAGGAATTTATCGGGTTCGACATAGCCGACGCGGCCAAGTTCGCCTCCGAACGAGGCGTCGCTAGGCTTGAAGAATTGGAACGTCGGCGTCGCATTGACCTCATGCTTCAGCGATACGGATTCTTCGGTAAGCCTTTCGCCGTCGAAATCCTTCACTTCTGTCTGCCCGCGCAGGTTCATTTGCAACAATCCGAAATTGTCCCTCACATAGGACGCAATTTCCGGCCTGGAGAAGATCTCAAGGTGAAGGCGCTTGCACCAGGGGCAGCCGCGCATTTCCCACAGGATGGCGAAGTTCTTTCCGGACTTCGTGACGGCGGCGAAGTCTTTTCCTAAATCGCCGGAAGGGTTGAAAAGCCAAGGCTCGTCGAAAAGACCGTCGAGGCGGAGTTGCGGCGCGGCCGAAGCGGAAAATGCAGGCGCCAGCAATGCGGCCCCTCCGGCCGCTACGAACATCCGGCGGGAGAGCAACGTTAGTGGTGTATGATGGAGCATGGCGGGACTTCCCTCTACGGCCAAATCGCATACATTCATATGGCTCGGGTCTCATGTAGGCCATTCACGAATTCATGAGACCCAATGGAGGTAAAGATAGCGGGGCAAGCAAAGGAGGACGCCATGGCAGAAAGCCATTCCGATACTCATGAAACCGACTGGAAACACAACGGCGTTCGAGTAATTCCGAGCAATTCCCTCGATCCGAACACGGCGCAAACCCCGGGCATGCACCGGGAGGCCGCGATAAACTTTGCCCGGGTAGGCGCGCAGAAAATCTGGGCCGGCACCGTAACCATTCATCCAAATGCAAAGACCGGCGCCCACCACCACGGCGAGCTTGAGAGCGTAATTTACGTCGTTCGCGGGAAAGCGCGGATGCGCTGGGGCGAGCATCTCGAATTTGTCGCCGAGGCCGGCCCCGGCGATTTCATTTACGTCCCACCATTCGTCCCGCATCAGGAGATCAACGCCAGCACCGGCGAGCCGCTTGAATGCGTGCTTGTGCGCAGCGACAACGAGGCGGTGGTCGTCAATCTCGACATCGAGCCGGTGGAGAAGCCCGAGGAAGTTCGCTGGATCGATCCTATCCACAAAGAGTGACGAGGCTCTATCTTGCCTCACTCGCTGAACATCGGATTGCCTTGATATTGCTGTTCAAGAAGCGCGCGAGCTGCTTCGCCTCCTCAAGGCTTGTTCCACGGAAGAGATCGAGGCCAATTTCTCCCCTGAAGTCCTTGAAGCCATCATGTTTCGGCTGCAGTGCGATCCAGGGCGTCCCGTCGGCACTTTGGGCCATTTGCAACTGCTGGTGCTCCGTTGCCTGTTAGAACAAACAGAGAACAAATTAGCTGCAAAATGAGCCGCCGCAAGCCCCAATTCCCCGCTCCCTGGCACTTCTGCAGTACGCGTAAGATCCTGTGTAGTTCGCCATCTAGGTCGTACTACTCATGAACTCGGATGATTCATGCACGCCTATCGCGCATAGCTGCATCAAGCCTCTAAATAGTTACGTTTAAGAAGCTTCTGGCGATTGCCAGCCGAGCTAAGCAGTATTACGTTTTTGTTAATGTTTCACTGGAGGTTGTATGGCGTACGAGCCCCGCATTTTCATGCATTGCGCCGATCCGCGTGCCCTTGCCTGGAACTTTGATGGCGGCTGGCGTCAGAGGCCGGGCATTTGTGATCGGCTACTTCAAGAAGCAGATCCCCTTGAGGCGCCAATCCGGCGGCGATGATCTCTTCTCGCATCTTTGCCGCGCGGCTTATGAGGACGGCTCATTTCTCTCAGCGCAGGACATCGCCGACCATATGAGCTTCTTCATTATGGCGGCCTATGACACGCTTACTTCTTCATTGACTTCTTTAATCTACCGCCTGGCAGCCCATCCCCAGTGGCAGGTGGCTGTCCGTGAAGAACTGACCGGCCAAGGTGCGGGACTTGGAAGGCCGCTTTCCTATGAGGGTCTTGAAATGCTGCCCTTGACCGAGATGGCATTCAAGGAGGCGATGCGGATGGCGCCCCCGGTGCCGTCCATGCCACGGCGCGCGCTCCGCGACTTCGAGTTCAAAGGCATTGCCATCCCCGCGCATGCTTTGGTCAATATCAACCCGCTTTACACCCACCATATGCCGGAACATTGGCCCGATCCGGAACGCTTCGACCCGATGCGCTTCAGCGAAGAAGCCTCACGGCTGCGGCACCGCTATGCCTTTGTTCCCTTTGGTGGTGGGGCTCACATGTGCCTGGGACTCAATTTTGCTTACATGCAGGCAAAGTGCTTCGCCTGGCACTTCTTCAGTCGCTTTAAGGTCTCGATCCGGGAAGGATACCAGCCGGCGTGGCGAATGTGGCCTATTCCTCGGCCGCGCGACGGGCTCCGGGTGACACTCACCCCGCTCGCTGCCGAGCGGGCCTGATCACTTAAAAAGACCCTCCACGCAGCGCTTACGCACAGTTGTGTCGTGGTGTAGCCAACTTCTACGCGGCAAGAAGGTCCGTAGCGATTTGATCGCAGGCCTGATCGTCAAACTCTTGGTGCAGTTTATTCGTCTGCATCAGGCGCAACTGATATTTCAAGTTGTCGTGAGAGTACTTTTGGCGGACCAGCACTTGGATTCTGCTAGCGTGATCGTGCAATTCGCTAGACTTTAAATTGCTGGGTATGTGCCAGTGCTCGCGCAAGATCGCTTCTATTTTATCGATATCAAGGGGCATCGTTTACTCCAATCGTTAGCGGCAGCAGAACATAGCACGGGAAACGCCTTTAGCTGGCTTTATTGTCTAGTGGAGCGAATTTGACATTTGAGTCACACCTACCGCGACCTCGTGCTCAAATTTCAAATTTGAAAGCTCCACTAGATCTCGATCGCCCTGCAAGGGGATGCCAATGATGGAATCGGGCCATTAGCGGGGTTCGAGCCATGGCTGCGAAGCAGGATCGCGGGACGATCCCGCGTTTATTTTGCATTGCCGCTTTGGCTCACCATATTTATTCGATGCAGAAAGAACATCCCCACGCCGGAGCCACCTATCGGGTCGTTCCTCAACAGGACTTAACCTTTGGAGTTGAGGTTAACGTACCTGGAAGTTTCCCCGCGATGGTGACAAGCTTTGCCACGGAACAAACGGCCGCAGCTTGGATCGCAAACTATAAGCGGCGGATAGCAGAACCTCCGTCGCAAAAGTTTATGCGGCAGAAAACTCCGAGAACCTGATCGGTCCTTCGATCAACCAGCAACATCTGCGGCATGGGATGGATGCAAAAAAGCCGCCCACGAAGAGCGGCTCTTTGCGTTCTTGTAAAAGTGAACGGAATCGGCGCTTCCTAGTCGGCCCGCAAGGTGCTCACAGCGGTTTTGCCGGTACGGCGATCTTCCTCGGTTTCGAAAGAAACCTTCTGTCCTTCGACAAGATTGCGGATGCCGGCACGTTCAAGCGCGGTAGCGTGGACAAACACGTCTTTGCCGCCATTGTCCGGCTGAATAAAGCCAAAGCCTTTTTGGCCATTGTAGAATTTTACTGTGCCCGTGTTCATGGAAGGTCCTTTTCGTAACTGGGTGCAGATTGTCCTGCCTGCGCGCGCAGGCAAAACTGCTTTGGTCGATTTTTGGAGAGATAGAGCGCGCCCGGCTATGCCAAGGTCCAACGGCCTCGTTTTCTGGCCAAATTCGATGCGCAGCCATTATAGACCGACTTCGCTTCGCCGGCAAGACTCTCCTCGGAACGAGCCGGTCAGCGCTCTCCCTGGTCAAACTAGATTGGTCGATTTTGTGGGCTCTTTAGCCGTTTCCATCCCGAAACTTGCAAATCCAAGCCGCGAAAACAGCCTCAAAATCGTGACAGATCGAAGGTTTGGACTAACCTCACCAA
>JBAUNL010000572.1:0-1731 GCA_049579205.1 Rhodomicrobium sp.
CGTCTCTCGCCTGCGTTCCAGTGTGGGCTCGCCGCGATATAGCGCATATCACAGTCGAACAACGCGATAGCGATTGGCGCCTGTTCAATCAACGAGATCAGCTGCTCCGATATCCCGGAAGACCCGAGGGATTTCTCATCGGCGCCGCTTCCCATTTTTGAGTTGTCGCAAATTACTCCGCTCACGCCCAACGGCTCCTCATCCAGACCAACTCCCTGCGAGGTCTAGCGGTAACCCCCTACTTTTTTTGTTGCTATATGGCAACACCCGCAGCGCAAGATGATTAACAATTAACCAGTTCAAGCCCCAAAAGAGCAATCATTCGATTCGCCTAATGAGCGCCACTTTTCGCTGCTTCCGGAAGTGGGCCCAGACCGGAGCAAGGCGCGGCAGGAAAAAGCTGCGCACATTTAAACCCGCGAACGCTGAATTACCGCTCTACTCCCACCAGCGGGAAGGCCGGTTTTAACTAATAACCTTCTGCCTTCGGCCCCTTCACTTCTATTCATGGTTCATTGCCTCGACGCTCTATCGTTCGATCTTAAGCTTCGGCGCCAGGACACCATATACTTTGGCAGCCTTGAGCATCGACTCCTTCGCGTACCAGGGCTCGCCGGTTCTGATCGGCAAAACCAATTTTTGGGCGCAGGATTTCTGCGCTTTTAGATTCGTTAACAAAAGTTTGCGAGGGTGAACCCATGCCAATCTGGGCACCAACCGCCCTTCACCTCGACCTCTACCGCTATTGGCTGGCCAAGCGCGGAGATCGCATCATACCAGCGCGCGGTGACCTCGAGCCTGGAGATATACGCCTGTTGCTGCCCTATCTGACCATCGTCGATAAGGTTGATGACCGGCCCCGTTACCGCCTCGTTGGAAGCGCCGTGGCGCAGCAATTGGGACGGGACATGACTGGGCGATTTGTCGGGTCTTACATCGCCGCACCTTCTGCCGATGCGTTGCGCGCGGTCAGTGAACGCGTTTTCGCTACCGGCAATCCTGTCTTTGCCGTAGCCGAGTTCAAGACCAAGTCCGGTGCCGTCCACACTATGTCGCAGCTCCTGTTGCCGCTCTCGGATGACGATGCGGAAGTAAATATGACGGTATCGACGCGCGTCGCCCGTTATAAGCGAGATGTCAGGGCTGCCTCTGATTGGCTAAGGGATGCCCCTTTGAGAATCGCCACCGCCATGAATGTCAATCAGATCGAAGATATCGAGAAGCTGTGCCTCGATTGGGAGCGGTACTGTTTCGAGGATGAAATGCTGCCCTCAGCGAGCTGAGCAAAAATGGCGGGGGATTTGGTGAGTCCCCACGGTTTTTGCCGCTGCCTCGAAGAAGATCACGGTGCGTGATATAGGAGTTCAAGCATGCGAAGATATCTGGCCGAGGCTATTGGGACGTTCTGGTTAACCTTCGCAGGCTGCGGCAGTGCTGTTCTTGCCGCTTCCTTTCCAGCCCTTGGCATCGGATGGGTTGGCGTGGCGCTTGCCTTTGGATTGAGCCTTCTGACCATGGCCTATGCCATCGGGCATATTTCGGGGTGTCACATCAATCCCGCTGTGACCATCGGCCTCGCGGCTGGGCAGCGGTTCCCGATCGCGGAAATCCCTCCCTATGTCGCCGCCCAATTCATAGGGGCCATCATCGCCGCCGCTGTGCTCTATGTCATCGCCACCGGGGCGCCGGGCTTTGATTTGTCCAAAGGCTTTGCCGCAAACGGCTATGGCG
>JBAUNL010000573.1:0-2528 GCA_049579205.1 Rhodomicrobium sp.
CACCTCTTACGGTATGGATCACCGCCTCAGCACCCGAGTCAAGCAAGCGTTTCCTTAGGCGGTGAATAAGAACCTCGACAGCGTTCGAGGCGATCTCCTCGCCAAAGGAATAGAGCACATCTTCCATTGACTTTTTTGACACAACGCTGCCAGTACGCCGCATCAGGAGTTCAAGTGCATAATATTCGCGCCGCGGAACTTCAATAATCTTGCCGCCGACCCTAACCTCGCGCTCCGCAGTGTCCAGCTGGAGGTTCGCCTCACTCATAACGACACTTTTGCGGAGGCCTGGCCTGCGCAGCAAAGCGCGGATACGGGCGACAAGCTCATCCATCTCGAATGGCTTGCAAAGATAATCGTCTGCACCGCTGTTGAGCCCTTCGACCAGCATCTCGGTACTGTCGCGCGCGGTCAGGATAAGAACGGGCCTCATATCATGGTTTTGGCGCATCTTTTTTAGAAGCGAAATTCCGTCCGCATCCGGAAGCCCAAGGTCCAGGATAAGGGCCTCATAATCGATGCCAAACAGGGCTGCCTCGGCATCGCCTGCTGTCTCAACGAGATCGACGGTAAAGCCACGCTGTGAAAGAGCAGTGCGAACGTAGCTGCCTAGACGGGCGTTGTCCTCGGCGATAAGCAATCTCATGCATGTCTCGCGTGTGTAGGTGAGTCGTAAGACTACAAGCGCTGATTGCGCTATCGGCAGTAAAAATGGCAAAAGTTCGAAGCTTGCTCGCGTTATAAGCTCGCACGCGGTTTCTCATTGTTGCCGGACATGGCCCGCGCGCGTGAGTACCCGCGTAAAAGCAGGTAGCCCCAGTAAGCCTTCAGATCGAGCCAGCGAGTATTTTGCAGCGGGGAGCCCACCAACATGAAAAGCGAGGAGAGCGCTGAAAATCGGTGGGAACGCCCTCAAGCTGCGGAACGCAGCCCGGCGCAAGGCGTCGTTGCCGTCGAGCATTAGCAGTAGGCGCGCCATAAGCTGCGGCATACGGCGCAAACGGCGATGCGCGATGCTGTAACTCCTAAGATCGCCGGAGACCAGAGCCTCCGCCAGTGCCTCAGCCTGCCGGAACGCCAGGTGCATCCCTTCTCCGGTGACCGCATCGACCGTTCCCGACGCATCACCGATCAATGCAATGCGCGCATCGGTGACTGTTGACAGCCTCGAAGACATCGTAATCGCCCCGCGCGGCGGACCCATGGGCTTCGCGTGGCGCAGGTGGCTCGCGAGCGCTGGGAAAAGGCCGGGGAGATCAGCAACGCGGACGTGCTTTCCCGTTCCAATCATGGCAATGCAGATCTCGTCCGGCCCGGTTGGAGTGACATTGGCCTGGCAATGATGGTTCCAATAGACTTCAACCAAGTCCGTCCAAGGCTCGACGCGGAAATGTTGGCGGATCCCGATCCGGCGTGCGCCGCTCCAGGCCAGTTCAAGATTGCTCCACCGGCGAATTCTAGAATGTAGTCCGTCTGCTCCGATGATCCATTGGCACTGAACCTCACGGCCGGCTACCCTGACGCCGTCAGCCCCCAAGGCTTCCACTGGTGTTTTCCAATAAGCGTTGGCTCCGGCGCTTTCAGCGGCATCGGCAAGGATTTGATGGAGCCGTGTCCTTCGAAGCCCAATGCCGCATTTTGCGTGTGGGAACAGTGCTTCAACCGATAATCCTTGGTCCAGAAACCTGATGCCGCGAAAAGATGCACCGTCCGCCGCGTTGAGCGAGACGCCCAACCGCCGGAGCGCCTCCACGCCGTCCGGCATCAAGCCCTCGCCGCAAGCCTTGTCGATGGGCGGCTGGCCCCCGTCCGCGAGGGTGACTTCGAGCCCCTTCTTTCGCGCCGCTAAAGCAGCCACGAGACCTGCAGGGCCCCCGCCAACGATGAAGACGTCAGTCTTCGCTGGCAGCTGCTGCATCGTCACCATTGGAGAAGAATCATTTCGGTGCAAAAGCCGGGGCCCATGGCCAGAAGAACACCATAAGTTCCGGGATCTGGAGCTTTGTTCATGAGCACGTCTTCAAGCACGAGAAGTACCGAGGCCGAGGAGAGATTGCCAACGCGCTTGAGGCAGTCCCAGGATAATTCCAGCGCATTGTCCCTAAGGGCTAGAGTGTCCTGGATCGCGTTCAAGACCTTTGGGCCCCCCGTATGGATGACCCAGGTTCCGATGTCCCGCCGGGTCAATTTATGTTTAGCGAGAAAGCTATCGACATCGCCTGCAAGGTTGTTCTTGATGAGTTCGGGAAGACCGGGCGAGAGCACAATCTTCAGCCCCTTCTCGGAAATGTCCCAACCCATGATGTCTTCTGAATCGGGATAGAAGACGGAACCGGAAGCCAAGATCCTTGGCCCATCCGCAAGCCCAATTGGCGCGCGGTTCTTCGTCTTCGTTCCTCTGACAATGGCCGCGGCCGCACCGTCACCGAAAAGGCCTACCGCGATCAGATTTGCCGGGGATAAATCGTCCGCTTGCACCGTTAGCGAGCAGAGTTCCACGGAGAGAAGAACGGCATGGTGATCGGGGT
>JBAUNL010000574.1:0-10518 GCA_049579205.1 Rhodomicrobium sp.
TGCGATGCTATCGCCGTCATGATCTTGCCCCCGCAAACGAATCATGACCCTTCCATATAACTGCTTCGAATCCCGAGCGGAATCCCATGCGCGCGGCGACTCAATCAGTCGGATTCGGTATCAGCCCTTCTGCGTGGAGAGAAGCAGGCTAGTCTCGGAGCTCGCAACGCCCTTCATCTCGCGGATGCGGTGGAGGGCTCTGTCAAACGCGTCGAGACCGTCCGTGCTGAGTTCGACAACGAGATCCCAGCGCCCATTCGTCCGGTGGACGGCCGTCACCTCCGGGTAGCCGCGCAGCGACCGCAAGACGGGGCCGGAACGCTCACCTTCAATCTCAATCATCATCACAGCGCGCACGCGAGAAGGCTCGGCTCCGGCCTTCGTCTTTATTGTGAACCCGGCGATGGTTCCTTCCGCGATCAACCGGTCGAGCCGCTTCTGCACCGTTGCCCGGGAGACGCCGAGGATCGCGGCAAGCGAGGCGATAGGCATCCTGGAATTCTCACGCAACAAAGCAAGTAATCTCCGGTCAGTATCGTCCATGTGCTCACGCTGACACTTTGCCAAGCCTGCTTCGCAATTTGCTCACGTTTTCCACGACTTCAAGCGGTTTGCTGACTGTAACCTAGCCAAATTAAGAGCGATTATTGTTGGGAGATCAGATCGAATCGCAGCGGGAATTTACAAATGCCGGGAACACCCACCTTTCTCATGACGGACTCAAGTCACTTCGAGGTGACGTACAAGATCAATCCTTGGATGACGCCCGAAGCTTGGCGCGATAACGAAGCGGCAAACCGGATCGAGGCGCATCAGGCTCATACCTATCTTGCCATAGCGCTTCGCGACGCTGGGGCTCGCGTCATCATCATGGACGGCGCACCGGGTTTGCCCGATATGGTATTCCCGGCCAACGCGGCCATTGTTCTCAACAGGAAGGCCTTGCTTGCGCGCTTTCGCTATCACGAGCGTCAAGGCGAAGAGCGGCATTTCCTGCATGAGTTCGAACGCTTGAAGGATCTAGGTTTACTGGACGAAGTGGTTCAGCAGCCTAAAGGCTGCTGGCAGGAGGGCGCGGGAGACTGCATCTGGGATGCATCGCGTCAGCACTTTTGGGCGGGCTTCGGCCCTAGGTCCTCCTTCGAAGCCATAGACCGCATCGCGGAGCATTTTTCTGTGCCAGTCACGGGTCTTGAGCTGGTTTCCAGCCAATATTACCACCTCGATACCTGCTTTGCAGTTCTGAGCGGCGGTGAAATTCTTTATTATCCGCCCGCCTTTTCGAAAGCGGCACTTCTCACCATCAGGGACACTGTGCCCGAGCACGCTCTGATCGAAGCGAGCGACGAAGATGCGGCACGCTTTGCCGTTAATGCCGTCAATTTCGGCCGCACGATCGTGATGGCCGAGCCAACTGCATGCCTTGCCGTTGAGCTCAAGGAACGCGGCTACTCCGTTTCACCCGTCCAGCTGCGCTCCTTCATCATGTCTGGCGGAGGCGCTTATTGCATGACGCTCAGGCTCGATCTAAAAAGCGCGAGCGCCGCGCTTCCCGAAGGATAATCGCCATGGCCTTCGACACTTCCCCATCCACTAAGCCCCGCACTTATTCCACGGGTCAAGATTACATCGATGCCGAGAATGAATATGGCGCAAACAATTACAAGCCGCTGGATGCCGTCCTCTGCCGGGGCGAAGGCGTCTGGGTTTGGGATGTCGAAGGCAACCGCTATCTCGATTGCCTCGCCGGATACTCCGCCGTCAATCAAGGCCACTGCCATCCCAAAATCCGGGAAGCGCTTGTTGCACAGGCCTCGCGCCTGACGTTGACCTCACGCGCCTTTCGAAACGACCAGCTTGCCCTCTTCTGCGAGGAAATCTGCACGCTGACGCGGTCGCATAAGGTCCTACCAATGAACACCGGCGCAGAGGCGGTGGAGACCGCGATCAAGGTTGCGCGGAAATGGGCTTATGAGGTGAAAGGCGTGCCCGCCGGCCGCGCCGAAATCATCGTGTTCGCGAACAACTTCCACGGACGCACTGTATCCATCGTCAGCTTCTCAACGGACCCAACAGCCACAGCGGGCTTCGGCCCCTTCACTCCCGGCTTCAAGATTGTGCCATTCGGCGATTTGAAAGCGCTGGAAGCGGCGGTCACTCCCAACACTGCTGCGGTTCTCATGGAACCCATTCAGGGAGAAGCGGGCGTAATTGTCCCGCCCCGCGGTTACGTCCACGCCGTTCGCGATCTCTGCACCCGAGAGAGGATTATCTTCATCCTGGACGAGATCCAGACCGGCCTTGGCCGCACCGGCAGGTTGCTAGCGGAAGAGCATGAGGGCGTCGAAGCCGACATGACGCTTCTTGGCAAGGCCCTGGCTGGCGGCTTTTATCCAGTTTCGGCTGTTCTTTCCAGCGCTGAGATTTTGGGCGTACTCAAGCCTGGCGAGCACGGCAGCACGTTCGGCGGCAACCCCCTCGCGTGCGCCGCGGCACGGGCTTCAATGCGGGTGCTAGTCGAGAACGGAATGATCGAAAACGCGGCCAGCCAAGGCGTCTACCTGCTTGAAGGATTGAAGGCCAATCTTGGAGATGCCGTCAAGGAAGTCCGCGGCCGGGGCTTAATGCTGGCGATTGAACTTCATCCGGATGCCGGAGGCGCGCGCCGCTACTGCGAGGCTTTGCGCCGCAACGGCATCCTTTGCAAGGACACCCGCGAGCATACAATCCGGGTGTCGCCGCCGCTCCTGATTACCCGGCAGGAGATCGATTGGGCGCTGCCCCGTTTCAAAGAAGCATTCGCTCAGCCTTCTTGAGCATCCGCCGCAAGAGCGGATACCCATTTTGCCCAGCCAGACGCCGAACGATTACGATTGCGGAGCATAGCTTCGTGCCGGGGCCAGCTGAATAGCAGCGCATCAACGACCGCGCGTGTTGCCCGCCATTCCGAAATCCTTGAAACAGAAATGCATCGCTTGTTCCTTCGAAGAATACCGATATGAAGCTGAAAAGATCCCCAAATTGAGTTCCTTAGGCGCCGTTTCCAGCTGAGGTTGATTGTTATCAAATCACGCCGCTGCCGACTCTTGTAAGGTTGGCGGTAACATGGTGAGGAAACGCCAATGCTGGTTGCCCTGCTGAGCGATATGCATGCAAATCGCCACGCGTTCGGTGCCTGCCTCGATCATGCTCAAGCCAGCGGCGCCGAGCGCTACATGCTGCTTGGCGACTTCGTAGGCTATGGTGCAGATCCCGCTTGGGCGGTTGCCAAGGCCATGGAGTTGGTAGCGGATGGAGCACTCGCCGTCCTCGGCAATCACGATGCCGCCATCAACGATCCATCTGAAGGAATGAACGACGACGCTCGATACGTCATCGAGTGGACACGGGGCGAACTTGGCATCGCAGAGCGGCGCTTTCTCACGGGTCTCCCCCTTACCATCGAGGATGAGAACCGGCTGTTTGTCCATTCCGACGCCAGTGCGCCCCAGCAGTGGATTTATGTTCTTTCAGTCGTGGAAGCCGCGCGCAGCCTTCGGGCAACCCGGGCACAAATCACGTTTTGCGGACATACTCACAAGCCAACGATCTTCAGTATCACAAGCGCGTCGAAAATGATGGTTTTTACCCCTGTCACGGACGTTGCCGTTCCTTTGCTCGGCTTGCGGCGATGGCTGATCGTGCTTGGATCGGTTGGTCAGCCAAGGGACGGCATTTCAGCGGCGTCCTATGCCATGTTTGACACGGAGAAGAAGGAGATCACTTTCCGCCGTGTGCCCTACGATATTGAAGGTGCTGCCGCGGCGATGCGCCGGGCCAAGCTGCCGCAATTCTTTGCCGAAAGGCTGTTCACGGGGAGATAGGCAATGGCAAAGCCGGGTTTTGAGCCAGGTACCGTTCTCGATGGCTTCCACATCGAGAGCCTGGTCCATCGGGGTGGCATGGCCCGTCTCTGGAGCGTTTCCAAGCCTGGCATCGATTTTCCTATCTTGATGAAGGTACCGATACTTGGAGAAGGCGTAGACCCGGCGGCGATTGTAAGCTTCGAAATGGAACAGATGATTATGCCGCGGCTGAGCGGGCCACACGTCCCGATATTCGTCGCGGCCGGAGATTTTGCAGTTCACCCCTACATTGTCATGGAGCGGTTACCGGGGAAGTCTCTTCTGCCGCGAACCATGGAATTGCCCCTTAGCTACGAGGAGGTCGCGCGGATAGGCTGGCAGGTGGCGACGGCACTCGACAATCTCCACCGCCAGCTCGTAATCCATCTCGATATCAAGCCCAGCAACATTCTTTTCCGGCCATCCGGTGAAGCAGTACTCATAGACTTCGGTCTTTCAAGGCATCTGCAGCTCCCGGATCTGATGCAGGAGGAGTTCAGGCTGCCCTACGGCACCGCGCCTTACATGGCGCCCGAGCAGCTCCTCGGCGTCCGGCACGATTTGCGAAGCGATCAGTTTGCGCTTGGCGTTCTCCTATACTTTTTCTCGACCGGCATTCGCCCCTTCGGGGAGAGTGAGCGCTTCGCAGCAATGAAGAAGCGGCTCTGGCGGGATCCAAAGCCGCCGAGGCAGTTGCGTTCCGATTATCCGGCGTGGCTTCAAGAAATCGTATTGCGCTGCCTGGAAATTGAGCCGGCTTGGCGTTATCCGTCAGCAGCCCAGCTTGCCTTCGAACTCAGTCACCACGATCAGATAAAGCTGACTGCTCGCTCCGAACGGCTGAAACGCGACTCGTTTGCAACCGTGCTGAAGCGCCGCTTGAATCCTGAGCACAGAAAGGATTGGATTCCGCGCACCACCGCGGCGCCATCGCCGGCGGCGCCCATCATCGCGGTAGCAGTCGATCTCTCGATCGACGCCAAGGCAACGAACGAGGCGCTGCGTGAAGCGTCAGCGCGCGTTCTTACGGCGTTCCCCGCTGCGCGTCTTGCCTGCCTCAATGTGCTTAAACAGAGCTTGATCGCAACCCGGGAAACGACCCTTGACGCGGAAGGGCACAACAAGCACGTGAACCGGCTGGTTGAACTTCAGCACTGGGCGCAGCCGCTTCGCCTCGGAGAAGGGCGCATTACCTATCACGTGCTCGAATCGACAGACCCGGCCTCTGCCATCCTGGAATATTCGGCACAAAACAAGGTCGATCAGATACTTCTCGGAGCGCGGCAAAGTTCGTTTATGCGGACCCTGCTGGGCAGCGTTTCGTCAAAGGTCGCCGGGGAGGCATCTTGTACGGTGACGATTGTGCGTCCCACTCATCACCGTGAGACCATCGCAATTGCAAGCGAGATTGCGGGAACAACGGCTAGTTAGCTCAACGCGACGTGTCTTCAGGGACGTGGTCCGGCGCTCCGCTTCCGCGGTCTTTTTTATGCACTCTGGGCTTCGCCGCGTGCTTGTGCGCCAGCTTTGCGGCATGCCGCCGCGCCGCTGCGAATTCGCGTGCTCTATATCTTGCCCTCTTCCTCCTGTATGCCCGCCGTTGTTGCTCCAGCAGGGCCTGCTGTTTTTTGAACTCCCATTTCCGTTTGGCGAAGCGCCGCTCCAGGCGGCGTTTTACGCGCGAAGAGAAGCGTTGAGCATCGTAGAGGGCTTTGATCTTTCGCCATTGAGAGCGGGGAAGCGCTTGAGGAGAGGGCCCAGGCTGGTTGCGCTGCCATTGCCGTGGGGATTGCGAAATCTCCCCGGCATGCACCGGGCCGGGCTCGGACTCCCTTCCCCGCTCATCTAAGGATTGGTTGTCTTTGGAATATGCAAACTGGCTGAACTTCGACGCTCTTTCCTGCTCTAAAGTACCGGGAACCGTCGCAGGCCAGGCTGTGGCACCGGCAAAGTAAAGAAAAGCGACAAAAAAGCTTGCGGCGTAGAAAGCGCTCTTCCATTTCGTGGACACGATCTCACCTAGCATTATTGAATATCACAAAAGCTTTGCTGCCGAAACACTGCAAACAACAGAAGGGAAATCTGGCGTAACCAAGACGACCGCGACATGCGGTTACATCAAGTCTAAAAGGCCGGGCCGTGGCCCAATATTGTAAGCGGGTGCGTTTTGATATTGACAGATGCCGCCCGCGCGTTCATCGCCTAGAAAGCGAAGGCGATTCTGCCTCGGCCAGTAACTTCCAACACAGTTTCTCAAACCCATGGGCTCAAGAAGCGCAGGCATGACGGCGGGCTAGAACGCCCAGCAAGAGGAGCGAGGCGAGCGATGACCATGCCCACATCTTCCGCCGGCAGTCGCCGCATCGCTAATATCTCCGCAACCGTCGTGAGCGCGTGGCCCAACCGCTACGACGTCATCGTTTTCCTTGCCATTGGGGCGATATTGGTTGGCATTGCGCATGGCGCCCATTCCATGCGCCAGCCGCTGACCCAAAGCGCGCATATCTCACTTGATCCCGGCAATCTGCCGCAATATGCGCTCCTGACAACGCTCAGAATGTTCGCGGCGCTTGGGTTTTCGCTGCTTTTCACATTCCTGGTTGCGCCCTTGGCAGCGAAAAGCAGGAAAGCTGAGCGGTTGATCATCCCAGCGCTCGACATTCTGCAATCCGTGCCGGTGCTCGGCTTTCTAACCTTTACCGTGGTTTTCTTCCTTGGTCTGTTCCCGGGCAGCCAGCTTGGTGCGGAACTTGCCGCAATTTTTGCGATCTTTACCAGCCAGGCCTGGAACATGACGTTTTCCTTTTACCAGTCACTGAAAACTATCCCGCGGGACCTTGAGGAAGCGGCCACGCAGTTCCGGCTGTCCCCGTGGCAGCGTTTCTGGAAACTGGAGGTGCCGTTTGCCACGCCGGGCCTTGTATGGAATATCATGATGTCAATGTCGGGCGGCTGGTTTTTTGTCGTCGCATCCGAAGCTATCTCGGTTGGAGATACGAAGATATTGCTGCCCGGGATTGGCTCTTACCTCTCCGTAGCAATAGAGCAAGAAAATATAGGTGCTGTCGGCTGGGCAGTCGCCGCCATGGCCGTCGTCATTTTCCTCTATGACCAGCTCATCTTCCGCCCGGTCGTGGCTTGGGCCGACAAATTCCGGGTCGAACTTGTTGCGGCGCAATCGCAGCCGAGGTCATGGGTGCTGGATCTGCTTCGGCGCACCAGGCTGTTGCAGATGATTAGCGACTCGGTGAGCAGGTTCGCCAGCATGTTCGCGGGCAACGTCAACAAGCTCTCACAGCAAGTGCCCGAGCCCAAGGTCGGCCACACGGCGAGAAGGGTCCTTGATTGGGCGTGGGACGCCGTGCTCGTAGCCATTGTGATCTGGGCTGCCTGGTCCGTCATCGGCTATATAAGGGCAAGGCTCGGCTGGCCGGATTTGGAAGAAGCGATCGCTGACGGCTTCATTACCTTCCTCCGGGTCGTCGTGCTGATTGCCATTGCAAGCCTTATCTGGGTGCCGGTTGGGGTTTATGTCGGCCTACGGCCGGCGCTTGCCGAAAGGGTGCAGCCCATTGCCCAGTTTCTTGCCGCCTTTCCCGCCAACGTCCTCTTTCCCTTCGTTGTCGCGGGCATCGCCACCTATCATCTCAATCCCGACATTTGGCTTTCGCCGCTCATCGTGCTTGGCACGCAGTGGTATATTCTTTTCAACGTGATCGCGGGAGCGAGCGTCTTCCCGAGTGACCTAAGCGAAGCTTCCACCCTCTACCGGCTGAAGCGATGGCAATGGTGGCGCAAGGTCATTCTGCCAGGAATTTTCCCCTATTATGTCACCGGAGCTTTGACAGCTTCAGGCGGTTCCTGGAACGCAAGCATTATCGCCGAGGTCGTAAGCTGGGGAGATACTAAGCTCCAAGCTCATGGGCTTGGTGCCTATATAGCTAATGCGACAGCCGCCGGCGATTTCCACCGCGTCGTGCTTGGTGTGGGGGTCATGTCGGTGTTCGTCGTTACGTTGAACCGCGTGCTATGGCGGCGCCTGTATGCACTGGCAGACCGGCGTCTGCGCATTGATTGACCAGGAGGGCTTCATGGGGGCAGTTGCAGCCGCAGCACGGACGACTGGGCGCGAAGCCCTCGTCAGTGTCAAGGATGTGAAGCACTTTTTCAAGCGTGGCACGAGTAGCAATCTGCTCGTGCTCGACCACGTCAATCTGAACCTCTACGACAACGAAATTGTTGCCCTTCTTGGCCGTTCGGGCTCCGGGAAATCCACCTTGCTGCGTATCATATCGGGGCTGATGCCCCCAAGTGCGGGGGAGGTAGACATCGATGGCCAGCATGTTAACGGTCCGGCCGATGGCCTTGCCATGGTCTTTCAAAGCTTCGCGCTTTTTCCATGGCTGACTGTACTTGAGAATGTGGAAATTGGTCTGGAAGCGCAGGGCGTGCCGCCGGAGCAGCGCCGCAAGCGCGCGCTGGCCGCCATTGACCTTATCGGTCTCGATGGTTTCGAGACCGCCTATCCTAAAGAGCTTTCGGGAGGAATGCGCCAGCGGGTCGGCCTCGCGCGTGCTCTGGTCGTCAATCCGAAAGTGCTCCTGATGGATGAGCCATTTTCAGCGCTCGACGTTTTGACTGCGGACACGCTCAGGACGGATCTGCTTGATCTATGGTGCGAAGGCCGCATGCCCATCCGCGCAATGCTTCTTGTGACTCACAACATCGAGGAAGCGGTGCTCATGAGCGACCGTATCCTGGTGTTCTCAGCCAACCCCGGCCGCGTGATTGCCGAGATCAAGGTCAGCCTGCCGAGGCCGCGTAATCGAGTTGATCCGGCATTCCGGATGCTCGTGGATGACATTTATGCGCGGATGACGGCCAAGGGCGCGCCTGCCAAGGAGGGCCTCTTCCCCGGCACTGGGATCAGCATGAGCCTGCCGCATGTCTCCACCAATACGCTGGCCGGGCTTCTTGAGACGCTGGCAGAGCCTCCATTCAACGGTAAGGCAGATTTGCCCGTGCTCGCCGAACGCACCCAGATGGAGGTTGACGAGCTCTTCCACGCTGCCGAAACGCTACAGCTGATGCGGTTTGCCGAACTTGCCGAAGGGGATCTCAAGATAACCGAGGCCGGCCGACGTTTTGTGGATGCGGGCGTTGACGAGCGCAAAGCGCTCTTTGCCCAGCATCTCATCACCTACGTACCGCTCGCGGCTCACATTAAGCACATCCTTGATGACCGTTCGAGCCATCGCGCTCCGCTAATCCGGTTCAAGGATGAGCTTGAAGACAGCATGCCCGCCGAGGATGCCGAAACCACCCTTCATACCGTGATCAACTGGGCACGTTATGCCGAGGTTTTGGCCTTTGATGGCGAGACCGGCATGATCAGCCTCGACCATCCCAACATAGGCTAATCCAGGGCCATGATCGCAATTGAAGCCCGGGATATCGCCAAAAGCTTCGGGGAAGTGCAGGTTCTCAAAGGAATATCGCTGTCCGCCCAAAAGGGTGAGGCCGTTGCTATAATCGGCGCTTCGGGCTCAGGCAAAAGTACCTTTTTGCGCTGCCTGAACCTACTTGAGATGCCTGACCGCGGCGAGATCATTGCCGGAGGCGAGCATATTGTCATAGGGCCTGGCTGCGCGTCCCCGAACCGGCGGTCCGTCGAAGCTCTTCGCCGGCAGGTCGCGATGGTTTTCCAAAACTTCAATCTCTGGCATCACATGACGGTGCTTCAGAACGTGATTGAAGCGCCCATCCATGTGCATGGGCGCGGCAGGCTGGAGGCGATCGAAGAGGCCCATGCTCTCCTCGCCAAGGTCGGCCTAACCCACAGAATTGAAGCCTATCCAAGCCAGCTCTCGGGCGGCGAGCAGCAACGGGCGGCGATCGCGCGCGCACTTGCGGTTCATCCGCGAGTGATACTTTTCGACGAGCCAACCTCCGCGCTCGACCCGGAGCTCGTGGGTGAAGTCTTGTCCGTGATTCACGGTCTGGCGGCCGAAGGCCGGACCATGATCATCGTGACCCATGAGATGGCATTTGCGCGTGACGTCTCATCGAGAACGGTCTTCTTGTCGAACGGCATGATCGAGGAGCAAGGTACTTCGGCCGCTCTTTTTGCATCCCCCAGCAGCCCGAGGCTGCAGCAATTCCTGGAGGCGTTCCGGTCTGGGCGCTTTACCAATGGAAAACAAAGGGCTACGTTGACGCCAGGACCGGAATAAACGGCAGCGGCGAACTCATGCTCAAAGCTTACCTGTGGTGCACCTTCGCAATGTTTTGCGCCACAATCGTTCTCGCGTTTGCTTCCTTTGCGCAGCAGCAAACCCTGCGCATAGCGACCGAAGGCGCCAACCCTCCTTTCAGCACCATCAACTCCAGCGGCGAGTTGGAAGGTTTCGACGTGGACATTGCGCACGCCCTTTGCACGAAGATGGGTGCCGAATGCGAACTTCGAGCCCAGGACTGGGATGGCATTATCCCTGCGCTGCTGGCCAGGAAATACGATGCGATCATCGCATCGATGAACGTCACCGAGGATCGCAAGAGCGTCGTAGCTTTCACTAAGCCTTACTACCATTCGCCCGGCGCATTCGTGGTCCGCAAAGGAACCGATACACACGAC
>JBAUNL010000575.1:0-15132 GCA_049579205.1 Rhodomicrobium sp.
CGCCGCAATCGAGCGTCTCATGCCCCAACTCCTCCCGGATGCGGATGTAGCCTGCTTCCCGAAGCGCACGATTAATGTGCACCGCTTCCTTCACGGGCACGATACCGTATTCGGAGACCACGATGACGCGGCCGCTGCGCGACTCAGCGTCCTCGATCAATTCGCCGGCCAGGGCATCGACCTCGGCGAGGTCCGCAGCGACCCTCGGATCTTCGGGGGTCGGTCCCCATTTTTGCAGCCCATAATCGAGATGCGGAAGATAGCATAATGTGAGTGTGGGTTTACGAGTCTTCCGAACGTGGAGAGTGGCATCGGCAATCCAGCGGCTTGAAACGATCGAGGTCATGGGCCCCCAGAAATTGAACAGCGGGAACGGTCCGAGAAGCGCGTTCAGCTCATCGTGAAGCGCGGGCGGCTCCGCATAGTGGTCCGGGATCTTCCGGCCGTCCGCCGGATACATCGGCCTTGGTGTCGCGCTGATATCGACGGTGGAGTACATGTTATACCACCAGAACATGTTGGCGCAGGTGAAAGCCGGGTCACGCCGCCGGCCTGCCTCCCAAATCTTCTCGCCGCCAATGAGGCGGTTGGATTGCCGCCAGAGCCAAACCTCTGCCAGATCACGAAAATACCAGCCATTGGCTACCGCACCGTGGGCCGATGGGCACTCGCCGGTAAGCAGTGTGCTCTGCACCGTGCAAGTCACAGCAGGAATTACCGTTTCGAGCTGACGCAAACCGCCCTGCCGCACGAGTTTGGAAATATTCGGCGTCTGACTGCCGATGAGGCGGGGGGTTAGCCCGACAATGAGGAGAACGAGGGTATCCCTCATAGCTTGGGCCTCCCGATCGATTGGAATGGCGTCGCATTAACACTGGCCAGCTTCCCAAGGCAAGCCGCTAAGTGCCAAGCGCAACCAAGACAGCTTTTCCTTGACGGGGGCCCGCTGTCGCCGGCACACTGCAGTCAACAACCATAATAGGCGGAAACGAAGTGAGCGGCATCGATCGCGCAGGCGGCGCATCAGGCGAAGTGTTGCCGGAGACAGAAGGCGCGGCTTTTGTTCAGCGCTTTGCCGTTTCCTACGAATATCCCGTGCATTTCACCGAGGATTTGTTCGCGCCGGAAAATCCAGTGCTCGTCACTACCCTGACGCGGCTCGAAAAAGGCAGGCGCCACCGCTGCCTGTTCTTTTTGGATAGCGGTTTATCCGCCGCATACTCATCACTCAGCGATAAGATTCAAGCCTATGCCCGCCTTCACGCTAAAGCCATGCATCTGGTCACGGCGCCCATCAAGGTGCCCGGCGGTGAACGAGTGAAGAATGAGCTGTTCCACGTGGAGTGGATGCAAGGTCTTATCCAGGAACATGGCATCGACCGGCATTCTTTCGTGGTCGCGGTGGGCGGTGGCGCGGTTCTCGATGCGGCGGGTCTCGCCGCATCGACCAGCCACCGCGGAATCAGGCTCATCAGAGTTCCTGCCACGGTGCTCGCTCAAAACGACTCCGGTGTCGGGGTTAAGAACGGCGTCAATCTGAAAGGATCGAAAAATTTCATCGGGACCTTTGCCCCTCCGTTCGCGGTCCTGAATGACTATCGGCTGATTGAGCGTTTGCCTGCGCGAGAGAAGATCGCGGGTATGGCCGAAGCCGTGAAAGTGGCGCTTATCCGCGATGCCGGGTTTTTCTATTGGCTTGAGCAGCATATTGACGCTCTGACACTGTTCGAACGGCCTGCCATGGCATTCATGATCCGGCGCTGTGCCGAAATCCATATGCGCCAAATCGCCCATGGCGGCGACCCCTTCGAAACCGGCAGTGCACGGCCGCTGGATTTCGGCCACTGGTCAGCCCATAAGCTCGAGTCCTTAACCCGAAATCACTTACGGCATGGCGAGGCGGTCGCCATTGGCATCGCGCTCGATACCCACTATTCTGTGCTCGCCGGCCTTCTCGCTCCCGGCATCGACTTGCGGGTAGCCGCGCTGCTGGAACTCCTCGGCTTCCGGCTTTGGCATGCTGCGCTGGAGGCTAGAAGTTCAGATGGTACATTCGCTTTACTGAGTGGCCTGCGAGAGTTCCAGGAGCATTTGGGCGGCGAACTTACCGTCACTCTCCTGAGCGATATCGGCGCCGGGATCGAAGTTCATCAAATGGATCTGGATCTGGTGCTCCAATCCATCGGCTGGCTTAAGTCCCGTCAGGTTGCATCATGAAACTCATCGACGGAAGTCACCTGGCGTATTGCACGAATATTCACCGGGGAGAAACCTGGACCGAGACGCGTGAAGCGCTTGGACGTTATTTACCCAAGGTCAAGGAAAAGTTCACCCCCGATGTAGATATGGGCGTGGGCTTAAGACTTTCAGCGATTGCAGCGAAGCAGCTCCAAAACGGCGAAGAGCTGGACGAATTTAAAGACTTTCTGGCGAGAAGCGGCCTCTACGTCTTCACGATCAATGGTTTTCCTTACGGCCCGTTCCACGGCACGCGGGTCAAGGAAGAGGTTTATCAGCCCGATTGGCGATTTCAGGTACGCCTCGATTACAGCAATTGCCTCGCAGACATTTTGGCTGAGCTGCTGCCTGAGAAGCCAGATCTTTATGGCAGCGTGAGCACCGTGCCAGGAACCTTCGGGCCGATAGCTAAAAATCCGGAAGTACTCGAAACTATCGCCGGAAGGTTGATAGAGAACGCGGCTCATCTCGCACATTTGTTCGAGCGCACCGGAAAGCTAATCACGCTTGCGCTCGAACCGGAGCCAATGTGCTACCTAGAGACAACTCAGGGTGCAGCTCAGTTCTTCGGGGAATGGATTTACTCAAGCCGCTCAATCAGGAAGTTTGCATCATTAACCGGCTTCTCGCTTGATAAGGTAGAAGCAGCCCTTCGCCGTCATCTCGGGGTTTGCATCGACGTTTGCCACGCAGCGGTCGAATTCGAGGACCCCGCTGAAAGTTTCGCGCTTCTCCAACGCTCGGGCATTCCGGTTTGCAAGCTTCAGCTTTCGGCGGCATTACGCGTTCCGGAAGTTACGCAAGGCACGGAAGCAGCGCTCAAACGGTTCGACGATGGCGTCTACCTTCACCAAGTGGTGGAGCGGCGTAGGGACGGAAGCCTCGTTCGCTTCCTGGATTTGGGGGAAGCCTTTGCCTCGATTGAAGAGGCCATGGGCCACGAGTGGCGTGTGCATTGTCATGTGCCCGTGTTTCAGGACGAACTTCCGCAACTCGCCACCACTCAGGATGTCTTGCTGACAGCCTTGGAGTTGCATAAGCAATCACCGCTCAGCCAGCATTTGGAGGTAGAGACCTACACCTTCGATGTTCTCCCGGCAGAATTAAGAGATGCGCCCGTCGAAGATGCAATCGCCCGGGAACTCGGCTGGGTCAAAGATCAGCTATCTGCATGAAATTATCGGTTGCTTTGCGGCTTGGGCGTATATCGAACATTCCCACGGTGTGGTCGAATACTCTTGCCGGCGTTGTGATTGCCGGAGGTGAGGCTTGGCGTGTCACCACTCTTCTGACGGCAATTGGGATTTCTCTGCTCTATATTTCCGGCATGTATCTGAACGATGCCTTCGATAGCGATTTCGATGCGCGCGAAAGGCCTGAGCGCCCAATTCCCGCAGGGCTCGCATCACAAAGCACCGTTTTCGCGACGGGGTTTGGTCTCATGCTCGTTGGCTTAGGATTTATCTTATGGGCGAGTAGTGCGGGTGTTCTGAAAGACAGTTGGCGGCCAGTGCTTCTTAGCCTGCTGCTCGCCGCGACAGTTTTATTTTACAATTGGCATCACAAGGGCAACCCCATTAGCCCCATCGTTATGGGCTTGTGCCGTGCTCTCATTTATGTAGTGGCGGGTTATACCGTGGCCGAAACGCCATCCCCTGATGTCTTCATCATTGCTTTCACTACGTTTTGCTATCTCATCGGCCTGACATTTGCAGCCAAGCAAGAGACCTTGATCCGGTTCGACTCATTGTGGCCCCTTGCCCTCCTTGCGGCCCCATTGATTTACGGGCTGTTCGTCATTGCCGGCGGCGGCGTCCTTTCTCTCCTGGTCTTCGCAGCGCTTATAATCCTGATTGCTGTTTCCCTTCATTTTCTGCGGCGCCGCATGAAAGGAGGCATTGGGAAAGCGATCGTTTGTCTCATCGCCGGCATTTCGCTGGCCGACGCACTCTATCTTTCAAGTGCCAGCAGCAGCGCTACGGCTGCAGCACTAATCTGCTTCGTGGCCACGCTCGCAATGCAACGATGGATAAAGGGGACTTAGCGGGGTACAAACGTAGGCGGCGTAGAAGCGTTCAATCCGCCCTCGCGTTTGCGCAGGATCTGTGAAATCTTCCTAGGGGTGAGGAGTGGGAGCCGGGTCGCAAACGGAGTTGTTACGCCAAAGAGACCGCTCGATTGGGCCCTGCGACTTCAAGCCCCAGGCCCTGGCCAGCAATCGGAAAGCGGTTGTGCAGAGCTACTTCCGGGGACCGGGTGTTCGTGGTGGCGACTCATAGGAGCTTCGCAGGTTTTCGAGCGCGAAGAGTCCGTCGTTGGCCCATCGCGACGAGCGTCTAACGGAAGCTTTCGGATCATTGCGGTCGTCGTTCTCGGCAAGGCACTAAAGCGGGTTGAGATTTCTGTGAATCCTGGGATTCCCAAATCAGTTTTGTCCTGATTCCAAGATCCTTGCTGGAGCGGGGGCCAGCAGGGATGACAAAACCTTATTCGATGGACCTGCGTGATCGTGTTGTTGCGGCTGTTGAGGCAGAGGGGATGACATGCCATCAGGAGGCGGCGCGGTTTGGGATTGCGGTTAGTTCGGCTCGTGTGTGTACGAGGGAGGATGCCGCGATAGCTACGCAGGCCATTGTCTGGATGCAGCGTTATTTCGGCCGTAACGCCCGTCCATTCTGGCCGCTGCCTTTCGAAGGGTGGACTCGGGCGCTCCGTGACTGGATTTCGCCGTTCCGCTTTTCCGGAAGCCTGCTCCCGATTGTCCCGCTGGCCCCGCTGGGCGAGCCGGCGCTGCGAAGGCGCCAGCTACTCCCGATGCCACACCGCCGGCCACTGATGGCGCGTTGTCTTGTTGTCTTCCAATGCCATGAGTGCACGCCCGTGTGCGATACTGTTTAGAGCGCAACATTCGGCAGCGGGAGCGGACCGCGGCGAGTGTTCGCCACCCTGAATTAATGTTGATGCGTTTGTGAGAACTTCGCCTTGGCTTGTTCGCCCGCCTCGGTCTGGTACTTCGCCTTCCATTCCTCGTAGGGCATACCGTAGACATGCTCGCGCGCTTCGTCTTTGGAGACTCGAATGCCGCGGTCAGCCGCCGCCTCCTGATACCAATTCGACAAGCAATTCCGGCAAAAGCCGGCCAAGTTCATGAGGTCGATATTCTGCACGTCGGTGCGGGAACGCAAATGCTCCATGAGCCTGCGAAAGGCCGCGGCCTCAAGTTCGGTTTCCGTGTTCTTGTCCAAATCACTCATCTCGTCCTCGCTGTAGGCTTTAGCTCCTGCGGCATATATCTGTATGCGAGCCGTAGTATTCGATGCGTCTGAGAGGAGCTGCCGTCTCCTCACTTGCCAGGATAGCATTTAAGCAATCCGCAATCAGTGCTCCCCATTCCCGCTGGCCCTTGGCTTCCCGGATAAGGTCCTGGCGGATCTCAATCAACGCATTGGGGAGGCCGCGTAAGGTTGCGTGGCGGAAAATGGTGTCGTTGCGCAGATGGCCTGAGTAGGGTTCATTGTCTCCGATTTCACAGCCAGTCCGCCTCCTAAGCTCGTGCAGCAGAGGAAGCGAAAGCCTGGGATCCTTGTCCCACAAGATAGCGGCGGGCCACTTGCGAGGGCGACCTCGCCAAGCTTCCGTGAAGCTGTGGATGGACACAATCGTGGGCACGACACCTCGACCCATCATAGCGTCGATCTCCACCGAAATCGCCGAATGATAGGCTGCATAGAACTCTGCGATGCGTCGTTTGCGGGCCGCAGCGTCGATCTTCGCGTTCCCCGGCACGACCGCGCCATCCGAAATCTGCATGACAAGGGTAGGATCGTCCTCGCCACGATTTGGGTCGATAAGGAGGCGTGAGAACCGGGAGTAAATAACCGTAGCCTTAAGCGTTCGCCCCATCGCGAGCGCGACCGCGAGAGCCCCGATGTCGTAGGCGATATGCCGGTCCAAATCATTGGCCGCGAGCCCCAAAGTACCAAATTCTGGTGGCAGCAGATTAGTCGCGTGATCGCATAGCAGAAGGAAGGGAGCGTTCGGCGCACCCTGAACCACTTCAAAACCTTGCCACGAACGGCTTCGTGCTTCTGCGGCACCCTCAAGTTTCTTCTGCATTCCGGAGGCCAATTAGTCGGGACTCTAATATGGGGATCGTTGCAAGATTTAGACCGCTTTAACTTAAGCCCGCGCTTGTCGTTTGTGAACCTTTCCAGCCGATGCAGTCACTCGACGCAGCCCGTTCCACCTCGCGCATACTTTGGCCGGCAGACTTAAGCCCAATACCAGCAGAGTTCCGGAAGGATTACTTTCGCGCCAGTGAAAACGAGCCCGAAAACGTTGCTTTCCCATCGTGTCATTTAATACCCGACGCTTCCTTCGCGCTCTTTTCGACACTGCCGTCTCCGTAGCGCAACCCGAGCGCTGTATGGACCGTCATTTTCCGGTTCCTCCGGCAAGCGGAAAGATCGTCGTCATTGCTTGCGGAAAGGCTGCCGCCGCTATGGCGCGCGCAGCCGAAATCCATTACGAACACGAAAACGTGCTTGGCCGCCTCACCGGGATTGCAATCACGCGCTATGGTTTTGGGCAGCCTTTGAGCAAGTTGAGGCTGATTGAAGCCGCGCACCCCATCCCCGACGCATCCAGCGTCTATGCTGCAGCGGAAGCGATAGCCCTTGCCAAAAGCGCAGCGCCCGAAGACCTCGTTCTTTTTCTCATTTCGGGTGGAGCATCCTCCCTGTGCGTGGCACCGGCGGGCGAAATCACACTTGCGGAAAAGCAGGAACTAACCAGGGCTCTGTTGAAGGCCGGCGCCCGGATTCATGAAATCAACTGCGTGCGCAAGCACGTCTCCCGGTTCAAGGGCGGGCGGCTCGCTGCCTATGCTGGCGCCGGCACTCTCGTAACGCTCGCCATCTCCGATACACCGGGCGATGAACCCGAAACGATCGGCTCAGGTCCAACGAGCCCAGACCCGACAACATTGGAAGAGGCGCGCTCCATAATTTCTAAATATGGAATAAAGACAGCCCCTTCGGTCACTGCCGTTCTTAGAGATCCGGCGAATGAAACTCCTAAGCTGGGGAACCGTGCGTTTGCCAGCGCCCGCTACGAGCTGGTGGCCACTGGCCGCGATTCACTCGATGCCGCCGCGGAACTTGCACGGAGCCTCGGGTATGAGGTGATTATGCTTGGTGATTCTTTGGAAGGAGAAGCGCGCGAAGTTGCACAGTCGCATGCCCAATTAGCCCGGCGGTGCGTCGCTGAAAGCCGCAAGGCCGTGATCCTGTCAGGCGGTGAGCTTACGGTCATCGTCAAGGGCAATGGCACGGGCGGCCCGAATCAGGAATACGCGCTTGCCCTTGCAATTGCCCTTGATGGGCAACCCGGTATTGCCGCAATTGCCGGCGATACCGATGGCACGGACGGAGGCTCCGGAGCCGCCGACGATCCCGCAGGCGCATTCATCGGCCCTGGTACAATTAGCCGCGCTTCGGCGCTTAATCTCCTTCCAGCCACATTTCTCGAAAATAACGACTCCACCGGTTTTTTCCGGTTGACAAACGATCTGCTTGTTTGCGGCCCCACCGGGACAAATGTGAACGACTTCAGGGCGATTGTTGTCGATAACTCGATCAGAGATTAGTGTCTCACAAAACGACTCACTCGATTCCCGGATTTCGAGATGACCATTCCAAAACTTACTGCATCGGCACGGCTGGTACGCACCGTGATTGTGGCGAGTTGGTTTAGCGTAGGACTTTTTCTGCCGGGTGTTGCTGTAGCGGAACTCAAGCTCTGCAATAGCACCGCCAGCCGCGTTGGCGTCGCCATCGGCTACAAGGATAAGGACGGTTGGGCCAGCGAAGGCTGGTGGAACGTCGACAGCCAATCCTGCGCGCTCCTGATACAGGACAAGCTTCGCGCTCGCTATTATTATATTTACGCGTTTGACTACGACAAGGGTGGCGAATGGGGCGGCCCGATCCCCATGTGTACGAACGATGTCGAATTCACGATTAAGGGAATCGACAATTGTGAGGGCCGAGGCTTCAAGAAGAGTAGCTTCTTCGAGGTGGATACCCAAGAGCAGACAGACTGGACGGTCAAGTTGACCGACACGGAGCCGCCAGCTCCACCGGCTTTAAATAGCACCTCCCAGCCTGCGAATCCGCCCGCCTCAGCTCCATCGCAGGCTGCTGCTGTGACGCCGCCGCAAGGAGTTCGGAAACGATGAAGCGTGAGCGAAGGGTCAAAATTGTTGCCACCTTAGGCCCTTCGACGCGGGAACCCGAAGTTCTTGAGCAGCTCGTGCTAAGCGGTGCGGACGTTTTCCGCATCAATATGAGCCACTCAAGCCACGACGACATGCGCGCTTACGTGAAGGCGTTGCGCGAACTCGAGTCCAGATACGGGCCCATCACCATCCTCGCCGACTTGCAGGGCCCAAAGCTGCGCATCAGCTCTTTCGCAGAAGGGCAGATCCGGCTCGATCGCGGTCAGCGCATCGTTTTCGATGCAAATCACGCTCCGGGAAATGCCGAACGGGTCGGGCTTCTGCATCCCGAGATTTACGCGGCAGCGGAGCCTGGCCATACGCTTCTGATCGATGACGGCAAGCTGAACTTGCGTATTTTGGAGGCGAGGCCGGGGCGGCTTGTCGCGGAAGTGGTCTCCGGCGGCGTACTTTCGAGCCGTAAGGGAGTGAACCTTCCGGATGCCATTCTTCCGCTTGCGTCCATGACGGGGAAGGACCGTGAGGATTGCGAGGCGGCACTAGAAGCTCGCGTTGATTGGATCGCGGTGTCCTTCGTGCAGCGCGCCCAAGACATTCTGGATGTGAAGCAAATCGTTCAAGGCCGCGCGGCCATCATGGCCAAGATCGAGCGCCGTGCCGCTATTGCCGCGATGGACGATATTCTCAATGAGTCCGACGGCATCATGGTTGCGCGGGGCGATCTGGGCGTCGAGCTTCCGCTCGAGCAGGTTCCGGGCTTGCAAAAGCAGCTTCTTCGTGCAGGCCGCGCCCGCGGCAAGCCAGTCGTGGTCGCTACCCAAATGCTTGAGAGCATGACGGCCTCACCTGTCCCGACGCGCGCGGAGGTCTCCGACGTAGCGACGGCCGTTTTCGAGGGTGCTGATGCCGTCATGCTTTCCGCCGAGTCCGCAACGGGCGCTTATCCCGTCGAGGCTGTTTCCACTATGGACCGCATCGCAAGGGAGGTGGAAAAGGACATTGATTACGCCAGCATCCTACATTTCCGGGAGACGAAGCCAGCCCATACGACCGCGGATGCCATCAGCGCCGCCGCAGCCTCTATCGCGGAAGCGCTAAATCTGAACGCCATCGTCTGCTATACGGCGACGGGCACAACCGCCCTTCGGGTTGCCCGGCAAAGGCCACGCCAGCCAATTCTGGTGCTGACTCCGGTCAAGGAAACCTCGCGACGCCTGAACATGGTTTGGGGCCTGCATTGCGTCGAGACCCCCGACCCTGCCAATACCGCCGACATGGTCAATTTCGCGGAAAGGGTCGCACGAGCCGAAGGCTACGCTTCGGATGGCGACCGCGTCATCGTTTGCGCCGGCGTGCCATTCAAGACGCCCGGAACGACGAACATGCTGCGCGTCTTCGACCTCAAGAAAAGCGCGTAGGCGGACGGCTTCGTTGGCCGCGAAGAGCTAGCCCTGCCGCGCTTTGTAACGCCGGACCGTCTTGTTGATGATGTAGAGCCGGCCCCGGCGGCGTACGACGCGATTATCGCGGTGGCGCGTCCTGAGCGTTTTGATCGAGTTCTTGATCTTCATTGTCAAAATCCTAAGCGCTTCACCACTCGCGAAGTAAGCCGGGAACAGCAAGCTGCTGAATTGGGGTTCGGGCGCACGGCAGCCGGGCGTGCCATTTGGTACCATGCTTTCCCGCTTATTCCAAGCCTCCGCGTGTTTCGCGACCACACAGCACGAAGAAAAGCGTGATTCCCCAATCTTCTTGAAATTATATAAAGACCTTAATACATACGGTGGTAATGTTTCAGCGTCCGGGCCTCGGCTCCGGGAGGTTATGCGTACGAGTTCTCTTATGAAATATTTTCCAGCTAGCGTTTTTGCAGTTGCAGTCTGGTGCTCGGGGCAGCCTGCCCCCGTACAAGCGGCGGCCCCTTCTCCGGATGTGCGGCCTCCCATATGCACATCCATGAAGGCCGGCTGCGTGACTTCTGATGGAGCTGCCCAACCTGCTAACTTCAGCCTTATCTCCGTCACGGACGATGGCGAAGTTGACGAAAAGGCCTGCGATGCATTTCGAGCCTTTCCCAGCACCCGCGGAAGACCGCCTATCGTTGTAAGGAACCCCTTCTTGCAGAGTGAGCCATAGAGCACCGAACCGCAAAACAGTGGTCCGCTTTGCTTAGGCTGGGCTTGGGTCCTTCGCCCCTTGACCGCGCCGGTGAGTAGTTTATGTTGCGCCGCTCACAGGGCGACGGGTGGCGTGAAACTTGCTTCCTCCCGATGGCGCTACTGGCCCAATCCAAACTAATGATAGGTGGGTTTACATTCATGAAGCGAAAGCTTGTTGCATTTCTATTGGCCACAACTCCATTGACAAACGCCCATGCTGAAGAGCTTAAGGGCGAAGAGCTGCACAAAGTGCTTGCGGGAAAAACCGTCTACGTGAACACCCCTTTGGGCGAAGTCCCGATCCGCTATTCCGCGAACGGTAGTGTAAGCGGCAGGACAGAGCTGGCGCTACTAGATGGAGAATCGGCGACGGCAGATCATGGCCGCTGGTGGGTGTTAGAAAAAAAGCTTTGTATTCAATGGCGCAATTGGATAGGCGGCAAGCCGCATTGCTTCACAATGCACTGGCTCAGTCCGAATGCCGTCCGCTGGCATCGGGATGACGGGAAAAGCGGTACGGCACGCATCGGCTGAGCGCCATACATCCTCTTAAGTCAGAAATTACCGCGTCGGAAATAGTTGCATGGGGGGCAGCTCTCGTTGTTGCCCCGCATGCTGTTTTGCTTTACTTCAGCCGCGATGGCGCCAGCCATGATGGCCGCGGTGATGCTCCATAACCATGCGGACCAGGAAGCGTAAACGATGCTTTTGCTCGTCAGAGAGCGAACCGTAAAGAGGCGCAGCCGCATCGGCGAGTTTCTTGAGCTCGGTTGATCGTTGCGCCAGGGCATCGGCCCGCGTCCGCAATTTTGCGATTGCGTCTTCCGATTTTCCGTGTTCTCGCCATTCAGCAACCCTAGCCTGACGGGCTTGCGCCATATCCCGGATGGCTTGCTCAACCGGCGGCCAGTTCTTCTCTTGCTCTGGTGTTAGCTGCAACCCAGTCTTGAGGGCGGCAACGCGCGCATCAGTAAGCGCTTTCAAGTCTGCAGCGCTTGGACGATAGTGTTCATGCTCGCCGCCACCTTGGGTTGTTTGTTGAGCAAAGCTCATTGACGGAGCCATCAAAGCAAGTGCCGTCAAACCTGCGATAACTGTCTTCTTCATTTAGTTCTCCGCTTTTTTTACCGTGTAGGGAATAAGGTATGTGGATTATACGCAATCAAGCGGAAGCAAAGCGGAAGCGGATTAAGTTTCTTTTATATTTGTACACTACTGTCTCAGCTAAAAATATTGCGATGAAAGGATAAGATTCATTCGAGCTGTGCGAATTGCTAGCAGAAACTATGGACTCAGGACGCCTGCATCACGGAAGGGCGAGGAACTTCCGCAATGCCGCTTGCACCAGCGGCAGTGCCGGCCTACACCTTTTTTACGAGCCGGAGATGTATCATGACCAAGATCACGCCCCACGAAGCGCTTATCTATACCATGATCACGATGTCCGCCGCCGACAGGCAGATTTCAGACCGGGAGCTTGAACGGATTGCCGAAATCGTGCGGCATCTGCCGGTCTTCATGGGATATGACATCAACAATCTTGCGAAGACCGCCGAGAAATGCGCGGACGTATTGAGCGAAGAGGATGGTTTGGAGCGCATGCTCGAATTGGTTGCCGATGCGCTGCCCAAAAAACTCTACGAAACGGCCTATGCGCTGGCAGTCGAGGTTGCGGCAGCGGATTTGCGGGTGCCAGACGAAGAGATCAGGCTTTTGGAGCTTTTGCGGGATACGCTTCACCTCGACAAGCTTGTGACTGCTGCGATCGAGAGGAGCGCCCGCGCCCGTCACCAGACCATTTAACACTTGAATCTGCTTGCGGTTACTGCCACGCTTGGCTTACTGCGCTCGGGAGCCCGAGTGTGCCCTCATAACGGATTAACGCAAAGCATGAAGCGGATTATTCTTGTCGCTGCCTTGGCCATTATAGCCGGTGCTTCTGGCGCGAATGCTCAAAGCGCGGCGACGGCTCAAGGTCCATCCAATCAAACCGCACCTCAGACGCCACCTGCGGGAACTGGCGCGAGCCCGGTTCAAAAACGGCAAAACGCACGGGATCAGCTCGATACTGACTTGGTCTACCAAAAATGCTATATGAAGTGCATAAATTCCGGCAACCCAGCCGACTTCTGCGAGGCCAAGGCAGGCGGCTTCTGCAGCTAAGGTGCTATCGAAGCGCGGTCAAAGCCCGATAAAAATGCGAGACGGGGCCACTACCCCTCCCAATTTCAAGTCCGGCCGCGTGCTCTATCGCTCCATGTACATAGGCCTTTGCCTGTCCAATAGCCTCCTCCATGGCTAATCCACGGACAAGCAGGGAAGCGATCGCGGACGCCAGCGTGCAGCCGGTTCCGCGCACGCCTTTCACCATCGCGATACGGGGCGCCGAATAGACTCTGAACGCCTTCCCGTCATAATATAAATCACGAGCCTCGGAACCACCGCCATGGCCGCCTTTTAAGAGGACCGCGCGCGGCCCGAGGGCGAGCAGTTTCGCTGCCTGTTCTTTTGCTTCTTCCTCGTCTCGAGCCACCGGCGAGCCTGTCAGCGCCGCCGCTTCTTCGAGGTTAGGAGTGACAAGAGCCGCCATGGGCATGAGCTTCTCAACAAGTGTCTGCTGCGCACCTGCTTCCAGGAGCGAGGTGCCGGTAGTGGAAACCATGACGGGGTCTACTATGACTGGCACCCCAGCAGCCCAGCGCTCCAATCCCTTCGCTACGGCCAGAATTGTCTCCGCGGACCCGAGCATTCCAGTCTTGACCGACCACACGCACAAGTCGGAAAACACCGCATCGATTTGCGCAGAAATAACCTCTGGAGGAAGGGAGTAAACGCGCGTCACCTCATACGTATTTTGCGCAGTTATGGCAGTGACCACCGTCGCGCAATAAACACCGAGCGCCGACGCTGTTTTCAAATCGGCCTGCAGCCCGGCGCAGGCCGAGGAATCCGAACCGGACATCGTCAACAACACAGGTGTTTTAGACTTCATAGCCTCATGCCCGGAGTGGTCTCTCGCGAAATGGGGGCACGGAGGCTCGTGAAGCATTCAGGCATATCAGCAAGCCGTTCGGCCACGGCGTCAGCACCTAGGTCCAATGGACTGCCATGACTGTAGCCGAAGCTGACGAGAACCACAGGCACGCCGGCTCCCGCGGCACAGCCCACATCGGCGGCGCTGTCCCCAATCATCACGGCGTCTTCGGGCGTCACCCCCAACTCAGCGAGTACTTCCAGCAAGGAGGCGGGGTCTGGCTTCTTCGGCGCGCCGGGGCTTCCGCCGGCCACGGCAGAGAAAAACCTTGCGATATTCAATTGTTTGAGCACTTCCACGGTAAGGTCATGAGGCTTATTCGTGCACAGACCGAGCAGGCGCCCCTCCTCATAAAGCTTTTTGAGAAGCTCGCCGGCGCCGTCGTAGAGTGTGGTTCGGACCGTGAGATTATTCCTATAAATTTCAATGAAGGCGGACACTGCCTTGGATAACTGTGTTGCCGAATCCCCGCGTGCGGCCAGCGCCCGCTCAAGAAGCTTCGGCACGCCACCTCCGATCATCGCCTTCACCTCTTCGAGGGAGAAGCCTCGAAGCCCTAAATTAGCGAAGGTTTCGTTCAGCGCATGGGCAATATCCGGAGCACTGTCGACGAGGGTGCCATCGAGATCGAAGACGACCGCATAGGGCCAGTCCTTGGCCTGCTGCATTAATGATCGGGCTCCGAGCCTAGGCAGCGCGTGCGTAGCTGATTTTGGGGTCGAGTTCGCCCTTCGCGTACCTCTTCGCCATCTCGGCCGCGGGCATAACTTTGATCTTGGAAGCCTGGCCTGCAGTCCCGAACGCCTCATAGCGTTCTTTGCAGATCTTTTGCATGGCTTGCATGGCGGGCTTCAGGTATTTCCGGGGGTCGAATTCGGCCTTCGCTGTCGACAAAACCTTCCGAATTTGCGCCGTCGCGGCGAGCCGGAGGTCTGTGTCGATGTTGATCTTGCGGACGCCATGGCGGATACCGCGCTGGATTTCTTCCACGGGCACGCCGAAAGTCTCGGGCATTTCGCCGCCGGACTCGTTGATAATGTCGATAAGGTCCTTCGGCACTGATGAAGAGCCATGCATCACGAGATGCGTATTGGGAAGGCGCCTGTTTATCGCCTCGATGACGTTCATCGCAAGCACATCACCCGTCGGCTTGCGGGAGAACTTGTAGGCTCCATGTGACGTGCCGATGGCGACCGCCAACGCGTCGACCTTTGTTTCGGCCACGAACTGAGCAGCTTGGTCAGGGTCCGTCAGGAGCTGTTCCTTTGACAGAATTCCCTCCGCACCGTGACCATCTTCCTTCTCACCATGCCCGGTTTCGAGGCTCCCAAGGCACCCAAGCTCGCCCTCGACGGAGATGCCGACAAGATGAGCAACCTCGGACACGCGGGCTGTAACGGAAGCATTGTAATCATAATCGGCGGGTGTTGCCCCATCTTCCTTCAGCGAACCGTCCATCATGA
>JBAUNL010000576.1:0-4476 GCA_049579205.1 Rhodomicrobium sp.
TGTTGGTCGCGACCGGCAGGCCTGTCGCGCGCCGGAACTCTGACATTATTTCCCGGCCCGAATAGCCGTCCTCAGCTCCGCAAGGATCCTCGACGTAGGCAAGCACGTCACCCTTGCCCTTGCATAGACTCACCGCTTCGGTCAATGACCAGGCGCCGTTCGGGTCCATGCTAATACGCGCTTTGGGAAAGCGCTTCTTGAGTGCCGTTACCGCCTCGATCTCCCTCTCCCCGGTCAAGACACCGCCCTTGAGCTTGAAGTTGTTGAAGCCGTAGAGTTCATGGCTGGCTTCGGCAAGCCGGACGATCGAGGCTGCGGTCAGCGCCTCCTCATGACGCAGGCGGTACCAGGCGGTCTTCGCGCTGGGATCGCTGAGATAGGGCAAATTTGTTTTGGTGCGGTCGCCGACGAAGAAAAGATAACCCAGCATCTCGACGGCATCGCGCCGCTGACCTTCACCAAGAAGGGCCGCAACCGGCTCGCCCAAATGCTGCCCGAGCAGATCAAGCATTGCGGCCTCGACCCCGGTCACCGCATGGATTGCGACGCGCTGATCAAAGGTCTGCAGTCCCCGGCCACCGGCATCGCGGTCGCCGAAGTCTCTTCGCATTGCGTTGAGGACGGCGTTGTAGGAGCCGATGCTCTGGCCCACGACTAGTGGCGCAGACTCCTCGATGGTCTTGCGAATTTTCTCCCCGCCTGGGACCTCGCCTACGCCAACGTGACCGCTGTTGTCTTTGATGATCACGACGTTGCGTGTGAAGAAGGGAGCGTGGGTGCCCGAAAGATTGAGCAGCATGCTGTCATGGCCGGCAACCGGGATGACCTGCATTTCAGTAACGGCCGGAGTGGCAGAGCTTGATTTGGAGCTAGTGGTCATAGTTCCTTTGGACGCGCTATCATTGTGAGTGGTGCTACCTCGTCCTCAATTGCTATTCTTGTTGGATGCTAGCCTGCGATACCGCTGTATGCTTTTTGAGAGATGCGAGCGCATAGCGTCGCGGGCGCTATCGGCGTCGTGTTTCCTGATCGCATCGAAAATGGCCGCATGTTCTGCTTCGATGCGCAGCAGATAGTGGCGCTGCTTATCAAGATCGCCGCCAAACATCCGGATGCTTTGACGCGGAATGATAATGCGTCCCATGAATTGGAGAAACTCCGTGAAGCGCGCGTTGGCTGTGGCTGCCGCTACCGCCCTGTGGAATGCGAAATCTTCCTCAACGGCCTGCCCGCCGTTCCGAATTGCGTGACAGAAATTGTCATGGGCATCTCCGAGTGCGTCGATGTCGCGGCGCGAGGCACGTTTGCTGGCAAGTGCGGCTGCTTCTATCTCAACCGCCATTCGCAATTCCAAGACCTCAATCACCTTCGCAAGCGAATTCAGGCCCTTGTCATCAATCACATAAGGCTCATTGCCGGAAGCGGCGCTGACAAAAGCACCCGATCCTTGTCTCGTCGTGACCAGTCCACGAGCCCGAAGCGCGGCTACCGCTTCCCGGACAACCGTACGGCTAACACTGAAGGCTGCTATCAGCTCTTGCTCGCTCGGGAGCTTGGTCCCCGGCGGATATCGCCCAGAAGCAATCTCTGCAGCGACGCGCTCTACGACTTCAGCGGTGAGATTACGGCCCGGCTGGATCGGCTGGAAAGCCGCTATTTCGATCTTTTCCATTGGCAGGCAGGCTTGACCCGGATTGCTTGACCCAACTTACAATGTCATCATACAAGATGATAATACTCTAACACTCTATTTCGCAGATATCATACGATCGTACAGCAAGCAATGGCTTCGGTGGGAGCTCGACGTCAACCGGTCAAAAAAAATGGGAGGAGTTCATGAAGCGGCGCGATGTTTTAAGAATTGCCGGACTTGCCGGGGCCTCGACACTCGTGGGAGCACTGGCACCTTTCGCAAACCGCGCGATGGCGGCCACCACATTGAAGGCCTCGGACGTGCACCCCGCTGGCTATCCAACCGTGGTTGCCGTCGAGAACATGGGCAAAAAGCTTGAGAAGCTAACGGGCGGCCGGCTAAGCGTGCAGATGTTCCCCTCGATGACGCTTGGCGGCGAGAAGGAGACCATCGAGCAGGCACAGATCGGCGCGGTCCAAATGGTTCGCGTTAGCGTTGGCGCGTTAGGCCCGGTCGTCCCAGACATCAATGTGCTCAACTTGCCATTCTTGTTCCGCAATACGGCACATATGCAGCGCGTTATCGACGGACCGGTCGGTCAGGAATTGCTCGATAAGGTCACAGCAAATCAGCAGGCGGGACTCGTAGGCCTGTGCTGGATGGATGCCGGCGCGCGCAGCCTCTACAACTCGAAGAAGCCCATCAGTACCATCGAAGACTTAAAGGGGATGAAGTTCCGTGTGATCGGCAATCCTATGTTCATCGACATGATGAATGCGCTTGGCGGCAACGGCGTGGCGATGGGTTACGATCAGGTTTTCAGCGCGCTGCAAACAGGTGTCGTGGACGGCGCCGAAAACAATCCGCCGAGCTTTGTTTTCGACAATCATTACACGGCCGCAAAATACTACACCCTCACAGAACATCTTATCGTTCCAGAGATCCTGGTTTTCTCGAAAAGATCGTGGGGCTCACTTGCCGAAGAGGATCGCGCACTCATCAAGAAGCTCGCCCGTGAGGCTCAACTCGAAGAACGCGCTCTTTGGGCCGAGTATGAGAAGAAGGCGATGGATAAGGCGCGCGCGGCAGGAGTGCAGATCGTCGAGATTGCAGATAAGAAGCCGTTCCAGAATGCGGTTAAGCCGGTGCGGGATAAATATGCTCCAGCGTTCCGCGAGATGATCCAGCGCATCGAGGCGGTTTCCTAATAAGTTTATCAGGGGATCCGAATTCGGTATTGAAAACAAGCCGGCCGTTGAGCCTGGCGGGAGAGGGAACGCCGATGGGCACCGTGTATAGCAAGCTGATGGACTTCTTGTACTTGCTCTGTGTGTACATTGCAGGCATCGCTCTCGTCGCGATTTCCGCGGTCATACCGTGGGCGGTATTTACGCGCTATGTGCTTAACAGCGCGGCTTCGTGGCCAGAGCCTGCCGCGGTGCTTCTCACAATCGCGCTGACCTTCTTCGGTGCTGCCGCCTGCTATCGCACCTCGCAGCATATGCGCATCTCATTCTTCACCGGACTTCTGCCGGAACCGCTTAGAAGGGCGGTCGATTTTGTTGCCGAACTGATTACAGCGGCACTTGCCCTCTTCATGGTGGTTTGGGGAAGCAAGCTCGTCGAGGCTACGCAGTTCAACACGATTTCCGACTTTCCATTTCTTTCGGTGGGCGTGACTTATCTCCCAATTCCAATCGGTGGTTTGATCCTTTTTCTGTTTGTCATCGAACGGATCGCTATTGGGGCTCCGGAAACGGCGCCGCACGAGCATGATGACGGGCGGAATGCTGTTGCCTTCGACTAGGCGAGGGGCACCGTCATGGATATCGCCATTCTCCTTCTGACCATGTTCGTTTGCTTTGCGATCGGCGTGCCTATCGCCTATTCGCTCGCCATGGCGGCCATCGCGAGTGCGCTGTGGATCGGCATTCCGCTCGAAGCCGTGATGCTCAAAATCTCCGATGGCGTCAGTAAGGTTGCAATGCTGACCATCCCATTTTTCGTCCTCGCCGGCGCTATCATGGCAGAAGGCGGGATGGCAAAGCGGCTGGTCGCATTCGCCGATGTCCTCGTCGGGTTCACTCGGCTGAGAGGCGGCTTGTCGGTGGTCAATGTGCTGTCGACCACATTCCTGAGTGGGATCTCGGGGTCCGCTGTCGCCGATACATCCGCCATAGGATCAGTAATGATCCCGCAAATGGTGAACAAGGGGTTTCCGCGAGTTTTCGCGACCAACGTCACGATCAGCGCCTCGGTGCAGGCCTTGCTCGTGCCGCCAAGCCACAACGCGGTCATCTATTCTCTCGCGACGGGAGGCACGATCTCCATCATCAGCCTTTTCATGGCGGGCGTGGTTCCGGGTTTGCTCCTTGGCTTCTCGCTGATTTTGCTTTGTCTCGCCCTTGCCTACCGTAACGGCCACCCAAGAGGACAAAGGGTTCCGCCCGGAGAGGCCTTGAAGATCACGATCGATGCTGCCTGGGGGCTGATCACGATTGTCATAATTCTCGGAGGCATTCTCGGGGGTGTCTTTACCGCGATAGAAGCTGGTGCGGTGGCTTGTGTCTGGGCCTTCTTCGTGACGATGTTCGTCTATCGGGACTATCGCTGGCGGGACTTGCCTCGCTTGGTCCACCGGACGCTGAAGACTGTCGCGATGGTGCTGATCCTGATCGCATGCGCATCGAGCGTCGGTTACGTAATGGCGCTCACACAGATGCCGGCCAAGATCACCGCCTTTTTTCTCTCCATATCGAGCGACCGCAACGTCATACTTATGCTGATGAATGTGTTGTTGCTCCTGCTTGGATCGCTCGTGGATATGGCGCCCTGCATTCTCA
>JBAUNL010000577.1:0-2538 GCA_049579205.1 Rhodomicrobium sp.
GCGCTGGCCTGCACAATGGCGGCGGCCATCCTGTTTCAGCCGCTGCTTATGGGGCCGCCGCACAATAGTGCCGAGAGCAAGCCGCCGCAACTTACCGCGCCTAGACCTTGAGGTTCCCGTGTTCGATGCGAGCCCTACGAGATTCGCTCCTCGCTGCCTTCAAGGAAAGTTTCGCGGGAATGGGCGGCATATCTCTTTTTATTTGACTTAATAGCGGCGGCTGCTTTCGTTTCAAAAAAGCACTTCTGCTCTTGAAGGGTTTGCTGCCTTAAGTTCGAATTTCCCGAAGGTCGGTTCGGGACCCTCATGAGACTCAAACGGTTCACAAGGCAGTTACAACGCGGTCGATGCTTTCAGATCAAGTAGCGATTGGCCATCGCGAGACCCACAAGTGGCACGGTCGGGGCCATAAGAAGAACCTAATCATAGGCTAGTAGTGTGCCCTATCCCTAGTTAAGGTCGTGCAGCTTACCGATGCAATTGCGCTGGATCTCGCCAAGGTCGCAGGCGCGTCTTACAGGAGAGCCTCTGAGGTTCGGCTGCGGTGCCGGCTTGCGCCGCGCTTGCAAGTGAACATCAAGGGGCAGGAGCGAAAGAATGGTCAGTCTAACAATCAATGGGAAGGTTCGTAACGTTGATGCGGATCCCGACACCCCCTTGCTCTGGGCACTGCGCGAATGGGCTGGCCTGACGGGAACCAAATATGGGTGTGGAATTGCCCAGTGCGGCGCCTGCACCGTGCATGTGGATGGGGTTGCGACCCGATCCTGCTCCATTTCGATCAGCGCCGTTGCCGGCACACAGATTACAACGATCGAGGGCCTGGCCCAGAATGGCAATATGCATCCCGTGCAAAAGGCTTGGTTGGAATTAGATGTACCGCAGTGCGGCTATTGCCAGAGCGGCATGATCATGGCCGCCGCGGCGCTATTGAAAGAGAATCCGAAACCCAGCGATGCCGACATCGACAACGTGATCACCAATATCTGCCGTTGCGGGACGTTTCAGCAGGTCCGTGCGGCGATCCACACCGCGGCGAACGCATAATGGAGGCTCGCATGAATAATGTAGCCCAGTTCTCTCGCCGGGCCTTCGTGGTAAGCGCCGCCGCGTTTGGCGGAGGGCTTGTGCTCGGCCTCGATATCCCATTTGGTTCCAATGTTGTTCGTGCCTCCGAGGACGCGCCGGAAGTCACGGCTTGGATCGTCATCAAGCCCGATGACAGCGTGGTGATCCGTATCGCGCGCTCCGAGATGGGCCAGGGCACCATGACCGGTCTGGCACAGTTGGTCGCCGAAGAGCTTGAGTGCGACTGGGCGAAAGTATCAACCGAATTCCCGACGCCCGGCCAGAACCTCGCCCGCAATCGAGTGTGGGGCGACTTTTTCACCGCCGGCAGCAGAGGCATCAGGCAGTCACACGAATATGTGCGGAAGGCGGGCGCGACTGCGCGCACGATGCTCATTGCGGCGGCGGCCGCGGAATGGAACGTGCTGCCCGCCGAGTGCACGGCATCGAACAGCGTGATCACACACAAGCCGTCCGGCCGCACCACCACGTTCGGCAAGGTCGCAGATGCGGCCGCCAAGATCGAGCCGCCAAAGGACGTCCCGCTCAAAAATCCGAAGGACTGGAAGATCGCCGGCAAGCCGCTCAAGCGGCTCGATACTGCACCCAAGCTCACCGGCGAACATGTCTATAGCATCGACCTGAAGCTGCCGGGCATGCTCTGCGCAGCGATCAAGGACTGTCCGGTGTTCGGCGGCAAGCTTACGAGCTTCGATGCCGCCAAGGTGCGGGGGATGCCGGGCGTGAAACATGTCGTTGAGGTCGGTGACAGCGCGGTCGCGGTCGTGGCCGAGCGATGGTGGCAGGCAAAGACCGCGCTTGACGCGCTTCCCGTCAGCTGGGACGAAGGCGAGAACGCCAAGGTCTCGAGCGCCTCGATTGCCGAGTTCCTCAAGACCGGTCTCGATGCAGAGCAGGCTTTCACCGGCAACCAGAATGGCGATGCCAAGGCGGCGATCGCGGCAGCCGCGAAGCGAGTCGAGGCGGTCTACGGGTATCCCTATCAAAACCACGCCACGATGGAGCCGATGAATGCGACCGCCCTTTACACACCGGAGCGCTGCGAGGTGTGGGCGCCGACGCAGGTCGCCGAGCAGACCCTTGCCGCGGTCTCGGAAGCCTCCGGACTGCCGCTGAGCAAATGCGATGTCCATAAGTTGCCGCTTGGCGGCGGCTTCGGCCGGCGCACCGCCAACGACTATGTGCAGCAGGTGATCGCGAACGCGAAACAGATACCCGGTACGCCGATCAAGATGATCTGGTCGCGCGAAGAGGATATGACGCACGGACGCTATCACCCGATCACGCAGGCAAAGCTGGTTGGTGCTTTCGATGCGAGCGATAATCTGAGCGCATTGCATATGCGAATCTCGGGTCAGTCGATCCTGGCATTCGTCAACCCGCAAGGCTTGCAGAACGGGAAGGACCCGTTTACGTTTCAAGGCCTTAATGCGGGCGGGACGGAAGGCG
>JBAUNL010000578.1:0-10660 GCA_049579205.1 Rhodomicrobium sp.
ATACCCGATATCATCGGCGCTCCAAAAAAATGGAGCCTGAACTACTGGATCGCCATTGTTACGAGCTTGATCCTGCTGGCGATTGCCTCGCTTTTGGCTTTGTCCATTCAAAGGGCTAGGCAGGATGCTTTTCATACGGCGCGGCTTCAGGTGTCCTATCTTGCGACGGCGTTGCAGGAAGATGCGGAGGGAACTCTAGATGCCGTGGCGTTGGCAGCGGAACTCGTCAAGCGGCGCGTCGAAACCGAGGGAGACGGGTCCTACCTCTCGGAACTGAAACAGGAAGTTGAGAAATATGCCGCTGCGCTTACCAGCATCGCGGTGATTGGACCTGACGGAAGCCTGCGGTCCACATCTGGTGATATCGCTTCCGTGCCTGGCGATTTTTCGGATTTCGATTTTTTTCGCCTTACCAGGGATAGCGCGGCAATTGGCCTCCGCCTGGGCGAGCCCCAATCTGGACTCTTGCCAGGCCGCGTCATCATTCCAGCCACACAACGGCTTGAAAGCAAAGATGGCGGCTTTGCAGGAGTGGTGCTCTTCTTGCTCGATCCCGAGCGTGGAACGGCCTTGTATCGCCGCGTCGATCTCGGGATGAGCGGGGCTCTTCTCCTCGTAAGCGAGCACGGCAAAGCTATGTGGGGCTTCACGCTTCCGCGCGGGCTCGACCCATCGGTGATCGGAGCTCTGACCGTCAACCCAGAGCCGCTTGCTGAGATGAAATCGGGCTCAGCCGGGACCTTTATCGCAATGAGTGCGCTCGACGGCATTGAGCGCGTTTATGCGTGGCGGAGGCTTCCCAATTTTCCGGTTATTGCCCTTGTGGGACTGGGAAAAGCAGAGACCTTGGCAGCAGCAAACCGGCAAGCGATGCGCTTGCTAGCACTTGGCGTCCTTTCAGCCGGTTTTCTCCTCGCCCTGACGATCATACTCAGCCGGGAGATTTCGCGTCGCATCAAGCAAGCGCAGGCCCTGGAGGAAACAAATGCAAAGCTCGCCGCCGCCTATGTGGATATCAACGAGCGCGAGCGGCATGAGATGCAGGTCAATCTCCTCCTTCGCGAGGTAAATCACCGCTCTAAGAACATGCTTGCCGTTGTGCAGGCGATTGCCCGGCAGACGATTGCGGCAGATCCCGATGACTTCATCAAGCGCTTCGCCGAGCGTATCCAGGCGCTGGCTGCGAGCCAGGACCTGCTTATCAAGAACGAGTGGAGAGGCGTTGATCTTCATGAGCTGGCTCGGTCTCAGCTTGGGCATTTCAAAGACCTCGTTGATAAGCGTGTTGAGCTGCGCGGACCACCCCTTCTTATCTCTGCATCGGCGGCCCAGACCATCGGCGTGGCGCTCCACGAGCTTGCCACCAATGCGGGCAAGTACGGCGCGCTCTCGGATGATAGCGGCTGCGTTGAGGTGAGTTGGAGCCTTGAGCCCAAGGAGGGCGGCGCCAAAACCTTCGTGATCAGCTGGCGCGAGCGTGGCGGGCCGGCTGTCACGGCGCCGTCCCAGGCCGGGTTCGGCTCGATCGTCCTTTGCCGGGTAGCGAAGGAAAGCCTTGATGCACAAGTTGAGCTTGACTACGCATCAACGGGGCTCGTTTGGCGGCTTCAATGCCCCGTCGCAGAGGTCATGGATGGCAGCCGCCTTGCGTGATCGCGGAGAACACGAAGGGCCCATGCGCGGATGGGAAAGTCGCGCATTATTATCCACAGCGATGATGCCTCGGAGAAAAAAAATTTTACCACTTGCCGAATGATCGGGTAGTGGCCCCAGGCAGCCGAAAATTACAAACGTGTGAGGAATTGAAAGCCGCACTTCGCATGATCGTCCGATGCTGATCCGGAACAGCGGCTCTTCTCCCAACAACGGGCATTTCTGAAAATGAGCCCCATTTCCGCAGCCGGCCTACAGCGGTGTTTTGGCCTCCCAAATTTGAATATAACGAAGCCAGTCCCTAAGGGGTCCCTTCCGCCGCACCTTCAAAAAGCCCGTGCCTACCCACCTGATGCGTGAGCGCGGGCTCGAACGCCATCATTACTGTGCAACGCCCTCAACGGCGAAAACACGGAATTTAGCGTACTTGTTACCAATTTCGCGCGCCGCCTTCGTGGCTGCTGAATTGCGATAGGCTTGCCACTGTTCGATACTGTCCCACTGCTGAATGACAACACGGCCTTTGGGTGGGTCGCCCTCGCCCGCAGTTGGCTTATTGGACGCGGCTATGATACGGCCACCGCCGGCCTTGATTGCTTCGCGTGCCTTAGGGATGAACTCCTTAGCATAACCATCCTCGTTCGATATCTGGATCTCGGAAATGGCATAGACCGGCGGCTTTCCTTGCGCGTGCAGTCGATCCATCACAACGGCTCCAATGCCTGCACCAGTAAGAAGGACCAATGTCAATTTGTAATATGCCTTCATGTACATATCCTCCGCGAGACCATGATCGGCCTCGTCCGCAGACATTAAATTAGGAGGACGCTACCGGCAACTTTGCAGTTTCATTGAGCGAAGCTCGATGCTCCACAACTGACACCTGGAGATCTTGAGACAGGCCGGCCGACTCATGTCAAGGCTGGGCGCGCTCAAGCCACTTTCGTGCCGTCCGCATACATTCGATTATCGAGAAGAGCAACCAATGTACTCAACAGACTTCCATGAGCAGCCGGCTTCGCAACAATCGGTACCCTCGGCCATGCGGCAGATATGGCTGATAAGTCGCTAGCGGTATAAAACATGAAAGGTACGCCAGCCTCCAATAGCTTTGCGGCCATCGGCAGGGAATTGTGACGTCCAAGGCCATAGTCCAAGACGGCGAGCGAGGGGGTAGACATTTCGGCCAGCTTGATTGCCTGCGTCAGCGTTGCGGCAGGACCGACCACGACTCCGCGAGCTTCAGAAAGGATGCGTTTGATATCGAAGGCGACGAAGATGTCGTCCTCGACCAAAAGAATGCGTTGACCGTGAAGCGGCATTTGGGGCCCCAATTCTCCCGCGCCCGGTGGTCAATATCCTTCCTTACTTGCCTGTTCCCTTGATATGGTTGATTAGTTGTGAGCGTGGCAAAAACGTCACGGAGCCCTCTTCGTCTCTGATGGCCGAAAGCGGATATGGAACGATCGGGACGAACAGTCTGCACTACCTTCCATAGCAGAAATCTCGCTTGCGATCGTGATCGAATTCGCTGCAACATTAAGCCGCGGTGATGATGCGACTTCTTGAGGGTGGGAGGCGCCTAGCATCTTCCGAGTAAAGAAATCCTCTTGACTTAGAGTGCACTCGAAGTCGCAGCATGCTCTGCTCAAACAGCGGGGCGCGGATATGCATCCAGAAACCAATAAGCAAATCGTGAAGGAGATTTTCGATGAGCTGGGGCGCGGCAACGGTAGGCCGTTCCTTGACGCGATGGCAGACGATTTTCGATGGATTATCAAGGGAACGACAGCATGGTCCAGAACCTACGCTGGCAAAGAGACAGTCAGACGCGAACTCCTCGCTCCGCTGTTCGCACAATTCGAGGGAACTTATAGCAACCGGGCCACACGAATCATATGCGATGCCGACACGGTTGCTGTCGAGTGTGAGGGCTCTGTCATCACGAAATCCGGAAAACCCTCTTGCAATTCTTATTGCTACATTTTCGAGATGGCCAACGGCAAGTTCAAATCGCTGACTGAATATCTCGACACAGCGCTGGTGGAGGCAGCCCTTGAGCCGCCAGCCTAGCCGAGCGAGCGCATCGTTCAAGATCGGCGAGTTGGCAAGGCGCGCTGGCCGCAGCTCTCATACGATCCGGTGGTATGAGTCGCAGGGATTAATGCCAGGAGTGGCGCGAGATGCTGCTGGGCGCCGGTGGTACTATCCCGATCATGTGCAATGGCTCGAATTAATCGAGCGGCTTCGTAGGACCGGCATGAGCGTTTCGGAATTGAAAAGCTATGCATCCCTCGTGAAGGATGGACGCCGCAGCCTCGAACAGCGACGCGCGATACTGGAGCATCACCGGCAAAGGGCGACTGCGGAGCTTGAAGTTTGGCAAGCGGCGTTGCGCCTGATCGATTCCAAGATCAAGTTCTATAGCGATTGGATCGCGAGCGGCAGACGGCCAGCCGAGCTACCTGCCGCCCCCATGAATGAGAGGGGGATAGCGCCAAAAAGAATAGGGCGTTCATCCTGATATTGGACCAATGCCTGCGGCCGGAAACAGCACGGCTTGATTTTTCAGGCAAAAAAGTGAGGTTGGGTCGTGAGCGGTCCTCCCAAGAGTTCGAACTTACGACAGCTTATCCCTCGAGAGCGGGCCTGCCGCCACGGTTTAAGCGCGCCGATCTTTAGGGCGAGATTTAACCGAAGCGGCCTAAATGCCCGCAACCGAACCAGAACAGGTCACCGGGTAAATAGGCTATCCTTACGCTTCAGGCACTTTCTAAGTTTGGTGCTAAGCAATCGCGGCCGGACAAGCTTCAGGACAGCGGGTGCGCCTGCGAACACGGGGGGAAATCATTCCGGGCTTACCCCGGTTGAACAGCGAATGTCGCCGTCTAAAACCTCCGCGGCTGCGCAGCTGAGCTGCCAGGTCAGCCCTGTTGCTGGAAAATTGAGTTCCACTTCGGCGCCAAGACCCACCTCGGCTATCTTGGAGATAACCGAGGAGCCAAAGCCCAGCTTCGAAGGAACCGTAATGGGGTGAGCGCATCGCTCAAGCCAGGTCATGATGAATGTCGCTTTGGCCGCCTCGCCCCGAAGGTACCAGGCAATTTCAACGCGGCCGTCGCTGCCAAATAGGGCTCCGTATTTGGTAGCATTGGTGGCAAGCTCGTGCATAGCCATGCCAATCACTTGTGCGGCGGAAGCGGAAACAAAAACAGGAGGGCCTTGCAGCGCGATCCGAGTTCCGATCAAATCTTCGAAAGGCGCGAGCTGCGATCGGACAAGTTCATCGAGGTCAACTCCCTTCCACGCATTCTTGACGAGCAAATCCTGGTTTGCAGCTAAGGCCTCCACGCGGCTTCCGAAGCGGTCAAGGAAGTCCTCTGGATTTGCTGCAAGCGTTTGACGCGCTATGGCGTGCACAAGGGAAAGCATGTTCTTCGAGCTATGATTCACCTCGCGCATGAGAAAACGGATCTGATCCTCCTGACGCTTGCCCTCGGTGATATCCATCGCAAGCACAATTATATGGCTGGGTTGTCCAGCCGGGTCTCGCAATAGCGATACATGCTTGGCCACCCATAAGGGCGTGCCGTCCTTGCGCAGATAACGGATTGTTATTTCGAAGGATGAAATCTGCTGCGCCGTCAGCCGCTCATACTGTAATCGAATTGCATCGCGATCTTCAGGGTGCACGTGCGTAGGAAAGGATTGCTGACGAAACTCGAGTTCGGAATAACTTAACATCTTGGAATAAGCTGGATTGCAGGATTGGAATCGCCCCTTCATGTCCCTAACGGCGATGCCGGTGGCTACATTGTCGAAAACGCCACGGAATCGCTCTTCGCTTTCGCGCAGCGCCGCCTCGGTCAAGTGGACCTTCGTAACATCGCGGACGACGCCTGCCTTGAACGCCAAACGCCGTCCCGAGGGGGCTCCCGGGTTCGACTCAAAGTAAGCGCGGCCCGTCGAGGAGAGCCAGAGCAACGCGCCATCGGGGTGCCGGACCCGGAAGTCGCAGACGTTTTCGTCGTGGGGGTCGGCCGGATCAAGGGCACGGGCAACAGCGGCTTCAGCTCGATCTCTGTCTTCAGGCACAATGCAATTGGCCCAAACCTCGTGGGTGACACGAGCATTGGGCGGGACGCCAAACAGTGCTTTGCATCGTCGATCCCACTCTATCTCATCGGTGCCCTTGGAAGCGTCCCAGCGCCAGGTTCCAAGCTCGGCGGCACCCAACGCTAGGCGCAACTTTCTTTCGCTCTCGCGAAGCTCAACTGCTAGCTGTTTGGTCTCGGTGATATCCAGGCAAGCACCAGCGATCCTAAAAGACAGCTTGCCGGAGGGGCAAACGCGAGATTCGACGCGAGCACGGCAAACCATCCAACGGATGTTGCCACCGGGCCGGACGAACCGAAACTCTACCTCGATACGGCCGCCATTTTCCCCGCGGGCTGCAGCTTCGTAGGAGTTGCGGAGGACCGGCAAATCCTCCCTGTGTACGCGATTCAAGGCAGCCGTCAGGCTTGTCGTCTCAACTTTCGGAAATCCGCAAACAGCGGCGAAATTGGCGGAGTAGGAAATGCTGGCTGTCTCAACATCAAGCGTAAAGGTGCCGATCTTTGCCGCCTCGATGGCAAACCCAGATCGCTCGTCAATGGCTTGCCGCGGGTCTCCGGCAAGGGCCTCCCTCAACTCTTTGACCCCAGCCCTGACAGCACGAAGCTCATTGTCGAAACCCGCGCGGGCAGCGGCAGCTGCCTCCTGAATATTCCTGGCGTCGTCGAAAAGCTCTGGAAAATGTTTAGAACTCATCGCAAAGCCTCAAAAATAACTGCGTAAAGCTAGAACGCCCTAAGGAAATGACACCGGTCTCATTGGGGGCTGAGAAAACGCTGTTTGCTGTCTTGGACCATTAACAGAGGCAAATGGAACTGCCCAACGGAGGTGCTTGAAGTTTCGTCTTCGCCCAAGATTAGGTCTCTTGCGACCAGCCAACGGTAGACCGGCCGCTCTCGCAATAATAGCCACCGCTTGACGACTAATCGTCATCGATGATGGAAATAGCCGGCACGTTGAACCCCCAAACGTGTCAATTTTCCACAGCTTGCCCCATGCGTCTCATACTAAGGCTTTGCTATGCTCGGTGCAAATCATAAAGCACTTGTTCCAAATTTGCATTCGGCCAACAGTCTGCTGCCGCCGGCAACGTCAGGTAGAGCTTCGTCGCCCGGAGTGCGCGCCACGGTCGCGGATCGAGGGCATCCATCTTGGCATCGGCCGAGGGGCGCCTCAGACCGATTTTATGTTGTCCTGGCCGCCGTTGAGGGCCGTCCACTTCGGTTTTCAATAACCGGCCACCATGATCCGCTTCGATCAACGACCGCCACTTCGGCTTTTGGCCCGACTCGGACTAAGCTTCTGATTTGAAGTGTAATTCCGCTGCTCCCTCGATTGGCGGACAAGGTCATTTTTGTCCCGATGGTCTGCTGCCGGCCTCTCTCGGAAATGGTGGGGCATCTTTTCGAATTGGCACGCACGACAGCTTTTGGCCCGGAACCGCGGTTCTCGCGGTTGCAACAATCTCTTCCGCTGCTAGAGGATTAGCGGACACATTGATTTCGTTGCAAAAACTACCGCCTGTGACCCAAACCGGTCCTGATGCCCGCTGAAGCGGCGATTAAATCACGGCTGGTTTCTTGAACGCGGCCACAGCGGCCAATGTGCCGCGGATAATGGAGTGATATCCTGTACAGCGGCAGATGTTGCCTTCCATCGCCGCCAGAATATCAGCCTCGCTGCGGCTTGGATTTTCGCTCAGGAGAGCCGTTAGTGTTATAGTGAATCCCGGGGCACAATAGCCGCATTGGAAAGCATTTTCACGATCCAGCGCTTCTCGAATTGCGACTGATACCGGCATGGCGTCCAAGCCCTCCGGCGTTATCACATTCGCAGACTCCAGCTGCCAGGCCATGAGCAGGCACGCATTGGCGGCTGAGCCATTCACGAGGACGGCACAACTTCCGCACCGGCCAATCCCGCATCCTTTCTTGGCCGCGGTTAAACTCAGCTCATCGTGGAGTATGTCGATCAGCCGGGTTTGGGGAAATGGATAGACGGTGCACACCTCGCCATTCAGGCGGAAAGTAACTGGCGAGAGAGCTTTGCTCACGTAGCCGCCCCCATCAAGTCGAGTATTGCCTCAGGCTCGATCGGTGTGTGCTCAGGCCAGGCGCCAATCGCATCGGCCACGGCGTTTGCGATTGCCGGCGTCACCGCGCCGATGCCAAGCTCACCCACGCCACGGGGTCCGAATGGATCGCCTTCATCCAGCTGCTGAAGCGCGTAGACGGCCATCGACGGCGGGGTGTCGGCGATCGTAGGCAGCATGTAGGTGTCGAGATTGCGAGTGAGATAATGACCGCCCTCCATAGCGGCCTGCTCGCTGAGCGCAAATCCGAGCCCTTGAATGGCGCCGCCTTCAATCTGTCCGAGATAGGAGGAATAATCGAGCGCAGGCCCCGCCGCGGTGTGCTGGGAGAGATTGAGGACGCGCACATGACCGGTGATGCGATTGACGGCCACGCGCGCCACTGTCGCGCCAAACGCGAAAATGTAGCGTGCGTTCCCGTTGGGATATTCGGTTTTCGGATATTCGAAGCCCGCCGCTTCAGAAGGCGAATTCTCGTCCGCAATTGCTTCAGCAAGCTGGCTGAAACTTATGAGAAGCTCGCCGCGGTTGGCGCCGCGCAGGGCGATTCCGCCTGGCGCGATCGCAAGAGACGCCATATCGCGACCTAAGACAACCGATGCCGCCGCGAGGGTTTTTTCCCGGAAGCCGGGTGCAGCCGTGGCCGCAACCTTCCAGACGGCGTAAGTTCCGCGGGATGCTGTCGTCGAGCCGGAGTCAGGGGTAAGCCCTGTATCCCCTGTGATTGGCCTTATGTCCTCAAACGCGCACCCAAGTTCCTGCGAGACCGCTGCCCTGATGGCAGGCAGAAGTCCCTGGCCGATTTCATCGAGACCGAAGAGCGCTTCGATGGCGCCATCCGGGGCGAGGCGCAAACATCCGCTGCCGTAATCTGGCGGCACAGTGCCAAGCCCATTGCCCTGGTAATTCATGGCAATGCTGGTGCCGATCAGCTCCGTACCGCAGGACGACAGACCACGGGGTTCCATCCAGACCGGATCCGCCTCCGCCGCTTGGAGCATTTCAAAAAGCCTCTCCGAAGGGGACACCCTCTGCCCGAGCGTTCCGGGGCTTCCAGGAATGCGAAGATTGCGCCTTCGGATTTTAAAGGGATCGAGCCCGCATGCGGTAGCCAGCCGGTCCATCTGGCATTCGACCGCGAATGCCATCTGGTTGGCGCCGAACCCGCGGAATGCGCCGCAAACGCCGTTGTTGGTGTAGACGAGCTTGCTGGAGGTCTTAACGTTATCCACACGATAGGGCCCGATGGCGTGCTCGAGGGCGGTTTCTAGAACCGCAGGCCCGAGGGAAGCGTACGCGCCTGCATCGGCCATCACCTCGGCTTCTTGCGCCAAGAGATGCCCTTCGCTGTCGCAGCCCGTGCGCATCCTGATTGTCATCGGATGACGCTTTACGCCTGCCAGCACGGACTCGGCCCGGTCAAGATGTAGCCGGACCTTCCGGCCTGTCTTCAAGGCCAGGATGGCGAGAGCGGGTTGTACGTTCAGTTCGTCCTTTCCGCCGAAGGCTCCGCCAGTCGGGCTTGTGATAACCCGGATCTCCTCTTCAGGTATCGCGAGGATGCGGGAAAGCTGCAAGCGGTCGCGCGTTCCATGCTGGCCCCCGGCACAGACGTTCAAAATGCCGTCCGCGTCCACGAAAGCGTAACCGCCCTCTGTTTCCATGAAAGCGTGCATTTGCCGGGCCGTCGTGTACGTGGCCTCGATGATATGCGCGCTTTCAGCGAAACCTTTTTCGACATCGCCTTTCGTGAAACTCAGGGCAGTTAGCAGGTTTCCCGATTCATGGATCTCGGGAGCAGCCGGCAATAATGCTGCTTTGGGATCGGTCACGGTAGGGAGTGGTTCGTACTCGACCTTAATCAATTCGAGTGCCGCCGCTGCGGTTCTTGCATCGACCGCTGCTACAGCTGCGACGGCATCGCCCGCATGGCGAACCTTTTCCGAACAAAATGCGGGCTGGTCCTGGATCACAATGCCGAACGCGTTCAGGCCCGGCACATCCTTGTATGTCGCTACGGCAGCAACACCGGGAAGGGCTTCGGCGTCACTGATATCGATCGACAGAATCCGCGCATGAGGAATGTTTGCCCTAAGAATGCGTGCAACCAGCATTCCGGCTTCCCGGCGGTCGGTCAGGTAGGGGAACGTCCCAGCAATCTTGGCGCGGCCGTCGGGGCGTATTTGCCATCGTTCTCCAGCGGCAACCCTTTCGAGGCGAATTTCCTCCGGCGCCGCCGCGGTTGGCCTTGGAGCGAACCGGTTCGCTGGCGGATAGCCATATTTGAAAAACCCTCCGAGCCCATGAGCAAGCGCATTGGCAGATACGATTCCGCGATAGCGGCTTGAGCGAAAGGCATCGTCGGGGGCAACGATTTCCTCGATGAGCGCAGCATGCAGCGCGGCCCAATCGACCTCGGACAGGCTCCGGCCAACGACCATGGTTTCGCAACCTCTAAGCCGCGCGGGCGGGACCGAGCCGCCTCCCACCGCGAGCCGCGCTTCCAGCACACGGCGGGCTTCAAGTTCCAGATGTCCTGCTACGCCGATGACGCTTGGGGTGAAGGCTGCCCTCAGCCCAACCTTCCGATGGGTCCAATGAACGTCGCCGCTGCAAAGTGGTATGATTACGGTTTCAAGAATGGATGGTTCGCTAAGCATCAACCATTCGCTAAGCGGAAGCTGGCGTCGTCCCGCCAGTCCGGCGATTTGAACATGAGCGCCGAGCGCGAGGAGGACGGGGAGGAGGCAGCCATTACGTCCCCCAACATTTCCGCCCATCGTGGCGAGGGTACGGATC
>JBAUNL010000579.1:0-11106 GCA_049579205.1 Rhodomicrobium sp.
TTCCAAGGATACGATCTTGCCGTGATCGGCGCGGCGGATATGAACATGCGAGCCGGCAACGGCGTTCCCGGTTGCTCCGTGCCCGGTTAGCGCTTCCTCAGCGAGAGCTAGCCGGATGGAAGGCTCCCCGAAGCGCAGCGGTGCTCTGGAAATAGACCGGGGGATCCGCCGATAGACCGCGATGCACCTGGCGCGCAATCTCATCGGCCAAGACCTCACCTTCCCCGCGTTCGAGGGCGTCGAGCGTCGTCCGCACGATCTCCTCGGGCGAACTCTTCGGCGCGTCGAAATCGCGTGCAAGGTCGTTGTCGATGAAGGCTGCATGCAGCGCGACGACCTGGGTGCCCTGTCGCGCAAGCTCGATGCGAAGGCCGTTGGTTAGCGCCCATGCGGCTGATTTCGACGCGCCATACGTCGCCAGCCCCGGACCGTTCATCCAGCTTGCAACAGAAAGCACGTTGATGATCGCGCCGCCGCCATTCTTCGCCAGGACGGGCGCGCAGGCGCGCGCCATGCGCAGCGACCCGACAAAGTTCACTTCAAACTGCTCGCGCGCGGCCTCGACCGCCCCGTCGGCGAGAAAGCCGCCAGGCCTAGCGATGCCAGCATTGTTGATGAGCAGGTTGACATTCCCGGCCGCACGCGCCGCGGCGACGGCGTCTTCGTCGCTCGTGACGTCCAGTTTCAGCGGCACGACGCCCTTCAGCGTAACCGCCTTCGGATTGCGCGCCGCGGCGTAGACCTTCGCCGCCCCCATCTCCACAAGCGCCTTGGCAAAGGCGAGGCCGAGGCCGCGGTTGGCGCCCGTCACCAGGGCGATTGATCCTGCAACCTTCATGGTCAACTCCTGTCTTGCTCTCGACGCCTGGCAGCGCGCCGCTTAGCTTCATCCTTCCTGGCTCGCTAGGATGACGGGAACTCTGGACTAGTGGACGGTCCCCTCTGGCGTCAGCTTGTCAACCGCCTTCGGCAGAATATCGGCGAGCTTGGCTGCCATCTCATTGGGCGGGATCCCGAGTTTGGCGGCAAGCTCCTGAATGGTGTCGGAACCAAGAGCCTGGTGAACCTCGGCGGGCGAAATAGGCTGGTTCTCGCCCGTTCCGACCCATGATTGAACGGTTGGGCCAAACCCCTGCTTTTGAAATTGGTCGACTATTCCCTTTACGCCGCCATGCTTTTCGATGAAACCGTTGACCACGGTCACCATTCCCGCACCCGCGGCACCCCCGATTAACCCATCCAAGAGACCCATATTTTCCTCCGAAGTTTGAAGGGAACCAATCGGGTATCTCAAAAGTGGAACAGCATTTGAGACGTTCCCGCTTCAAGAATGGTGCACCCAAAAACCCAAGGAAGCTGCAACAACAAGCGGCTATGCAAAATAAGGTACTATTCTTCTGGGCAAATTTTGACCGAATGCCCGAGCCCGCTCGAAGCGGCGCACATCATTTACGGCTTTGGCTCGCACGGCCGAAACCTACGCAGAGAAGCGGCGTCGCTTTCAAGTAGTCCGACACCTCCCGACGCTGAAACGCCACCCTGACAGAGGCGGCGGTCGAATCACCGAGCTGGCAGGAACCGATATCACAGGCCATGTCGCCTATTGGCCCTCTTCGACGTTTCCGCCCCTGAAGGCGCCTTTCCGGTGTTGGGGGTATAGCGGCCAAAAGCTTGGAACCCCGCCACACCTGGCAAAGCGCTAGGCCTCCGCCGGCGTATTCGAGTTGCATGGTTTCCCAAGGGACATAGGCTTTTTCGACCTAAGGCCACATTGGCCGCAGGACCACGCCACTATGTCAGGCTCCGCCGGCGAGTAGTGCACGCCTCCTGAGCTTCCTCCAGCTGAGATCGAAGTGGTCCGCGTTGAGGCGCCCGATGTCAGCACGATGTCGGCAGCGAGCCAGGGTTGATTTTGCGTTTTGCAGGCTTGGGACCCTATGACACATGCGCGCGCGTTTTTTAGGGCGGTCGAAAAACTCAGGTTTCTACGAGGGGCTCTGCTGGAGTTGTTTTTGTTTTGATAGGCCCGCGGAGTGATGCTGCTGAATATTCGCGCCCTCACCGGTGATGCAACACGCGTGCATGGCGGGAGCGCATCCAAGCCGCCGCGAAATCATGATCGGCCTCCTTAATCATGCGGCGAAGGGCCAAGAAGCTATGCCAGCGTTGCCATTTTGGCTTCGCAAGCACGGGCCGCGGCTATAGCCCCCGCTGCCTTTCAAGCAATGATCGAAATCGTGGAGTGGAGGAGGTCCTACATCATGTCATCAAGCTCCAGGCTGATATCCAAGTCCAGGGGTTCAAAGTTGATATCGATGTCGTCCAAGCTCCAATCGAGTTCTTTGAGATCGTCAGAGGCAGCCTCGCGTTTGCGAGCTATCCGAGACTTCATCGCCTCGCTCAGGCGCTTGCGCGTCTCCTCTGTGAATGGGATCCGGCCCTCCTCACGCCACTTCTCCCACATGCACTTCATGTGCTCTCTGCCCTGCTCGCGCAGCTTGGCTTTGCCTTCCTCCGTGCGAGGGCCGGTGGAAAGCCCGCCATGCCGATGGCACTTGCCATTCATTAGGGCTGCCGCCTTGCATGATCCGCCGGCACGGGTTTTGGCACCGCATCGTGGGCGCTTGCTCCTGGGGACGCCGCGGACCTTTCGGGATTTGAAAAGCGATTTCAGTTCAGGCTGCAAGCTTCACCTCCTTTGGCCCGCCAGATTGGGGATGGTAAACTTTACGCCACAAGCGTACTTCCGCTCAGATCTGCGCGAGATTAATAATCGCCGGCGCCGTCAGCGCATTACTTCAATAAGGTTCTGAGGCCTGTTCCTCCGCAGAAGAATTGCGCTTTGATTGAAAACAACTCCCAGCGACTCCCGAACTCCCCAGCTCTGCTTTTGGCTTGGTGTTATGTTCGGGGTGCCTTTCACCCGTCTCGATGCGCCACCTTACGGCATGATGCGAAACACCGTCGCGAACGATGCGCTTCCCTCCGCACCGGACATCAGCTTGCCGACTGAGCCAACTGCCTAAGAGGCGAGGGTTAATTTTCCCGCGCTCAGCAGCGATATCGCTCAGAATGTCGCGCAGGTCAGCCTTCGATTCTGCCAGGACGATCAATTCGGATACGCACCAGGGAACGTTCTTGAAGATGCGGGAAGTGATCTCCAGAAACGTGCCCAATTTCTCCCGTTCGGGTTCTCTCTCCTTTGCGATGCGTATGCAGGCCGTCGGATCGGCAGCATCGGCAATATTCTCCCGGCCAAGCCAAATGAGGCATTGCCGTATCAGATCGTCCCAGGCCTCAAAGGATGCGAGCCGGTCGGGCGCGTCGTTGTCGCGAGGTTTGCCTTCTGCGATGAAACCGCGCAGCAGTGTTAAACCGGCGGCGACCATCTCCTGGCGGTGGCGGGCGCAATACTCGAGCGGATTTAGGTTAAACGCACGGCGCTCTGGCGCGTCGGTCTTTGCATCTATGCGCGCTGTTAGGATGCGGCGCCACAGATCACCTTTGGGCATGAAATTGTTGCCTGAGATCAGGAACATGACGCTGGTCGGAAACGAAAGCATTTGCGTTGCGCCGAGAACCCTCCCGCTGAAGAATTCAGCGGTCAAGAAGGCCTCGAGCGCAGAGGAGCCGAATACGCCTCTAACGTTGTCCAGCAACAGTCCAGGCTTCCCTTCCCGGAGCGCCGACAAAAGGGTCTTGCGCAATTCTTCCTCGCTGCCGCAGTCGGGCAAAGCCTGAGGCGCCATTCCGCAGAGGCGAAGTATACACAGCCCAAGAAGGGTTTTTCCGGAGCCAGCCTGCGGCGCGTCGAAGCTGAAAGCGGGCGCAAACGGCAAACTCCGGCGGACGAACGCGGTTAGCAATGCCGCGAGCATAACACCGCGATCGGATTTGGAGACAAATGGAAAATCTGCAAAGGGCCGCCAAAGCGCCGCGTAGGCCTGCTTCAACTGCATTGCCGTTGGGTTGAGGGGGATCGGCGCGGATGCATCGCCAGTTACCAGTAATCCAGTTCGTTCGTCGAAGCCGGGTGTATTTAATAGGCTCCCGTCACGACGCAAGGTGGGGGCAGTAATGATACCGTTGAGCGAGCGCAAGCCGCGCTCTCCCATCTTTGCCAGAATTTGTCCACAGATCCGCGGGGGAACGTCGATGCGGGCGAGAACCGTTTCACCCTTTTGCCGCCGCTCGCCGAGATAACGGATGCACCTCCCTAGATAATCGCTTAGATACATCTCGCCGACCGGTGCTACACCGTCCCCAGCGATCCTCACGACTTCGCCCGCGCGCTCATAAAGGTCGCCCCGGCTTCGCATTATCTCAAGCGTCTCATCGACGGCACGCGGTTGCTCGCCTTTGGCGATCAAGATATCTGCGCTCTCCCGGAACAGCCGGAATTTCGTCCCGCCATGCGCGTGACTGAAAATAAAGGGCGCATTGGTGCCAAGGTTTGCATAGGCGATGCGGCGATCGTTCCGATAGTCAGGCTCAAGGGGATCGGCGAAACGCGCACCGTTGAAACGCTTGGGATCTGCCAACACCGCACCCACCGTGACCGCTTTTCCCTCCGGCGTGTATAAAACGAAGTCGGAGGTGAGAGTCTGGCTCGTAACCGCGGCCGATAGGATTTCCCGCAAACGCCGATCTTCAAGAGCTGTCCCCGCCGCCTTAAGCGCCGTAATCCGGTCACTCATATAACGCTGGCGCGCTTCATCCGACTTGGGGCGGTAGGTGTCTTTGAGCTGGGCCAGCTCTTTCGATTCTTTGCGCCATTCTGCCATGCTCAACGGGGCAGTCAGGCTGTTGTTGTAAAGGATGGGTACTCCAGGGAGAACAACGGCGGCTGGTGCCCGCCGGAGGAGTCCGCGCTCCATTAACGGGGCAGCAGCGAAATCAATGCGTTCCGGCTGCCAGACGGCGGCATCAACAATCGATCGATCGAGAAGCCGGCCAGCCTTCGAGATTTGAATATATCCATACCCGGCCCTCCACGCCTCCTGATAGATAAAAGCACCGACTGCGGGAATTGCTGCGGCATTATCCACGATGACATAACAGCGCCAGCCGCCAAGGCCAATCAGTTCCACGCCATCGGCCTCACGAAAAACAAACGCGGACGAAGATGGCCGCCATAGCCTGGCCGTATCCTGCCAAGGCGGCACGAGCTCGCACAGAAGCTCATCGAGACGAGTGTAATCAAGGCCCCCATGTCCTGGCCTTGGATCATGATCAAGCATAAGGATTCCAGGACGGTCTTCGGGAAAGCTGAAATGGTTGCGGTCACGGGCGATCGCACCGGGCGCCGAGCGCTCTCGCAGCACCTCTTGGGTTACGAGGCGGGCGCTAGGGTTTTCGGCGACGCCGTAGCAGAGAGCCTGATTGGGCTGCAAGCTGTCGATCAGCCGCATCAAATCAACGAGGCCAGCGATCTCAATGCGTTTCGCCGTCCCTTCATAGATTTCAGCCGCTGAGTTCTTTTGCAATTTACCGCAAGGATCGAGGCTGAACGCTTTCGTGGCCGGGCCGCATGCATTCTCGATTATGGTTAGAGCCACGTGTGGGGAAGTTGGCGGGTGTATTTCCGATTGGGGGACGGTATTTTGAGTGTCAAAGGCATTGTCCCTTGCAAGTGAAATTGAGGGGAGTTTGGGGGTCTCGGGGAGTTTCCTTGCCTCGCGGCCTGGACTTTGATTGCAGTCCTCAAGCCCAGATACGGCTTCATCCGGTTGCTCCAGAGCCTTCGTCCCGGCTTGGTACTCTAATGCGAGCCCTTTCTGGACGTCGGCAGAGGGCATTTCAAAGGAGACGGCATCGATTGGTTTGTCAGCCGGGCATGCGTCGTCGCTTGCGCTCTTGGCGCCGTTTTTATTTTGCATGATTTTTGGGCTCGATCAGATGTGGATGTTGTTCAAACTCAGGTCAGCAGCGGTGCCTTCAGAGGTGTGATCGATGAATTTTCTACGCATCACTGTTAGGAAGGGACGCATGCTTCGAGGCACTACCTTTTAGGGTCAGCATAGATTCAAGATGCTGCATTGCCGCCCGGATATACTGCTTGGCTCGAGGTAGAGACGCGCACGTGTAATGCTATCCACTGATCAAGTTCCTCGCGGGGATATCTGATTTTCAAACCAATCTTTGCATACCGCGGGCCTCCCCCGCGGCAACGTAGCTTGGCCAGCCAGGAAACCGAAAAACCAGTGTAGCGAGAAGCCTCCTCTGGTGTTAGAAGGTTTGACAGATTTTGGGAGTGAGACATTGGTTCCTCTCGACTCGTGCGATGCCCAAATATGGCAGGTGGCAGGGAAGCTGGAGGAATGGTTGTCGAAATGACGCTTGAAATCAACGATGATTTAACTAAACGACGCGTTTAGTCGAAAAAATATTCCTTTTTTGTCCTATTACGTTGCAATATGAAGCATATCATTCTTCGTCGGCCTACTTAGGCATATTTTCAGGTTTTTCGCCCCAAAATTGGAAAACAATTTCCAACCGGTTCTGGGGATAAGTAGAAATTCTAGATCAGAATCAATCTAACGCACCAAATCCGCATGGGCATTTATTGAGGTGAAGGTTTTGAGAGCGCTGGCGACGGCCGCCCAGAGCTTTTCGAGCGCGCATATATAAGGGGGATTTTCCACCTCAAGAAGGTCCTTTTGATCGGTCTTTAAAGAGGAAGATAAATCAGAAAAAAAATCTGCTCGACACAGGCGTGACAATCGTTCGCCGGCGAATAACCGGGACCGATCAAGTGAGGCGCTCCTCCCTGGTGAAATCTCGCGCTCTTGTTCGGCAGTACGCTGTCTTTTTCATGCATAATTCGTGCCCCGTTTAGTATCGATTGGTATGTGTGTTTACGACGTTGCTTGAGACGGCTGGCCCAGGCCAACCAAACCCTCAACATATGCACCCCAGTCGAGTAACGCTCGCCTACGCTTATCTCGGTATTGCTGTTGTTGGTAGACGCCCTTTAAGCCGTCTCTGGTGCCGGTGATATGATTCTGGATGCGATCGATTACACCTTCATCGATGTCTAGATGCTCGGCCATCATCGTCGAGAGGGTGCGACGGAGATCGTGCGTGCGCCAAAGTCGCATCGGCACACCAAGCTCCTTGGACATCAGCTTATCAAGCCGCATCTTGACCTTAGAGAAACCTGACACAGGCGTCTCGCCCGTTGTTGTAAATACAAGACCTCTGCGCTCTCCAAGTATACCTTTGAGGATGAGGAGGGCTTGTGGGCTTAGGTCGACGAAATGCTCTTCGCCGTTCTTGGTACGTTGCGGCTGATACTCCTCCTTTGATGGCAGGCGCCAGATGCCCTTGTCGAGATCAAGCTCGTCCCAGCGCATTCCCGCGACTTCTTCGCGGCGCTGGCCGGTCAGAAGCAAAAGCCTGTAAACCGGGCAAAAAGGCCAGTCGAGCAAGCTGGCGGCTCTCCAAAAGGCGATGAGCTCATTCTCATCAAGCGTGCGCCTGCGCTTGGCAACCGGTGGCGGGCCTTTCAGGTCTAGGATCGGATTTTGCTCGATGATGCTGCGGTCGGTTGCCCAGCGGAACATGGGCCGCAATGCAGCAAACAAAGCGCGAGCCACAGAGGGTGAGCGAAGAGATACCTTATCCAGAAGCGATGCAACGTCGCCGCGCGTGATCGCCGCCATCGGCTTTTTGCCTAGAACCGGAATCGCATCAAACTCGATAAGACGGCGCGTCTCTGGCCAACTCTTATTGCCGTTTCCACTCAGAGATAGATAGCGCTCCGCGACTTCTTTAAAATTTCCGGTGGCAAGTTTGCGCTGCCCGTCACGCTTTTCCGCCGCTACGTCTCTGCCAGCAGCCACCTTGCCTAGGAGCTCCTTTGCGCTCCTGCGTGCTTCGTCCGGTGTCAAAGTACCATGTTTGCCAATGCTAAAGCGTCTGTTGGGCGCGCTTCTGCCCCCAAGACGATACTCGATAAAGTAGGAGGCGGCGCCGGTCCTGGTTGCGAGAACACCGAAACCGGTCAGCGTTTCATCCCAGCGGTAGAGCGCTTTGCCCGCGGATTTTGCGTCGGCGATAAGCTCATCAACGAGGCGCTTCGTGATCCTGCCTTTAGCCATTGTTAGCATCGCACCGTGCATATATTGCGTATAGGCACTGTATAGGCACGGTGGAAGCATTGCAAGGAATGTCAAGGAATGTCAGAGCGGCACTTTTCTTGGAATAATCAAGGTCTGTGCACGGAAATGCGCGCTCTGGGAAAGAGGAGGAATGCAGTAGCCACTAACTCTTAATCAGCGGGTCCAAGGTTCGAATCCTTGTGCGCCCACCAATAAAATCAAAGACTTAAAACGAAGAACGAAGAGCGCGTAAATCTTCGTCAGTGTTTCGTCAGTGTTTTTTTAAGCCACCTTTGAAGCGTTGGGCGGCTTTCCTCGATAGGCTCGCTGACGGCAGCGGCAATGTGCTGGCGCTTAACCGCCACCGTGCAAAGGAGCCGTGAAAATACTCGAAAGGCTGCGCGAGCAGCTTCGAATCTCATCCGGGTCCACGGCTTGATCCTTTGGACCGGCCCGCGCACCCGTTCAAGGCTCAATTGCTGGCATCAGCGATAGGAGGCTCCTTGTGGCGCTTGAGGCCGATTCCAGACGAAATAATTTTTAAAATTTTGTTAGATCGATACGCCTGCTTTCGGATCCTTTAGCAGAAGACGCCTGAATTGATGGGGGATTAGCGCATTTGGCCAGCGGACTTTCATGCCATCCGGCACCTTGTTTCAAGGCTGAGCGGGACATATGTAATCGAGACTGCTTTCATGGGCTGGGAAATTGCAGCTACCTGTATAGCGCTCGAAATTTGGCATGTAGTTTTTGATCTGCTGCCACATCGCAGTTAAATTGAACTGACGCAACTGCCCTTGGAAATCCGCATCGGTATCGAGCGCCACTATCGCTTGCCTCAAGCTCTGTGAGTACCGGCACAAAGGATCTGGATAGTCATCCTCCGCCGGGCTTAAATGCGTGTCACGGCCAGCCGCAAACAGCACGAGATAGGCTCCAATGCCGGGTGCGGGATAGATAGGATTGCGCTTAGATTTCAAGGCAAGGCGCAGACCAAAAAGGTCGGCCGCCGCTTCCTCCTTAAAACGCATAATACTCGAGCAGGTCAAATGTCCGAGAATATGGTGGGCGAACTCATGACCGAGCACGAAAGCAAGCCCAGCCATATTCGCAGCTTCCAGCGTCGATCCGTAAAACGCTGCAACCGGGGTCCGGTCGAAGCTGTCGCAATCAAGTTCGGCCTGACGGCAAAACCGCTGCAAATTTTGCGGCGCATTGCCTTCACCCTCCGAATTCCTGAACCGCTGCAACTGGCCCTGGGCGTAAATTAGGTAATCCCGCAATTTCTCCTGCGGTACGCTAAAGATCGCCGCCTCAACCGCGGCTCGATTGACCATATCCATGGCAAGCAAAAAGCCCGCAGGTACAATGACCTTTCTGCGGCCATTCTCGATATCCGCACCAACGCCTGTAAATTTCATGTCGGTTTCATCAATGGCGATGTCAATTTCATTAAGGCGATCGGCCACGCGACGCTGGGTTGCCGACAGCGGCATATCCGACAGCGCGCTTTTAAAATCGCTGCGAAGGCGCGCAGAGTTCGAGCGGCTTTGCGCCACAAGTTTCCGGATATAAGCATCCTGGTGCACCCAGGGTTCTGCCGCTGTTTGTGCCCAGGCGGCGCCACCCAAGCCGGTGAAAATTACCAAAACAAACACAAAATCGTGAACGCGCAGTCCATTCGACCTGATCACTTCTGATATAAGCCGTCTCATCGCACCGCCCTAAGTTCGCGAAGCACCTCATTCAGAACGTCTTTCGTGGCAGCGACACTGGCGGCTTCGATCACACCCCGCGCAGTGGCCCCGCCCGAATCCTCAAAATAGCCGCGATCTACGCCATATTCTCATTGTTAACCGAATTAAATTCGTTATGGCCTTTACCAATTTGCCGTCTATGACACCCGTCCAACGAATCGTGCAGTATGGCTTGAACGACTAGGCATTGGGAGTCGTGCTCGCTGTTGGAGGGACTTTAAACCTCACCCGCTCTGGCGAAATCTAGAAGCGCCACCAGCATGCTAATGGACGCAAAAACAAGAAAGTTTAGGCATCACTTCAGTTGATTAGAGCTCAATTTAATGGTGCTGCATTCAAGGTATCTTGGCGCGTAATCCTGTTTGACCTTTGCTAAACAATTGACCTTATCGTCTTTGTTCTTGCAAAAGGCAACTTCTAGCTGGCCGAGGAGTTCCCGACACACCATGGGTCCAGCCGAAGCGCTAATCACAATTTTCGTTTCATCTTCCAGGAAACGCCGTGGTGGCCGTCCTACAAACTCGAGCTTATCTTGCGGTTCGATAAGCCCGATTTCGCGGAGCTTTCGTTGGAGCTCCTCCTTCTGCTGATTTGAAAGATATGCAAACTCGGCTGTTTCGATCTTAATGGATCGGGCCTGGGCGATGCTTCCGCAAAAAAGCATAGCACAAAAGAGCGCAGTAAAATATACCATGTGCTTCATCGCGTTATCACCATTCCCGGTTGAACGATTAGTTAAGGGCGCTACCTCGGCTGGTTCAGCACATTCACGACCTGCTGTGTTGCCAGATTAGCGGTGTTCTCCGTATCGGGACCTATTGTGATTAAGAGGTTGTGCGTTCTTTGGCCTTGCGCATTAGCGAGCGGGCTATTCGCCGTGGTGAGGCCAATAAGAGTCCAATTGGGAGATACCCCCGCACCATATGTAACCATGAAAATCACCGTGTGCGTGAGCGAGTCAATCGGCTTGCTAGGCTTGAAGGTCTTGATGTAGCTCGCGAAAGCATTGCCATAACCCTGAAGTGAATTGAGGAAAAGGTTGACAACGCTCTCCCTGATGGGATTTTCATATATGAATGCACAGCCTTCATTCTTCCTAATATCACAATAATTGTTTTTGCCAGAGTCGTTTGGATCAAAGGAAGGATTCCCGTCTTTACCTCTGCTCAGTAAGGCGAAATCTTTGTCGTTAAGTACGGAATGGATTTGATCGAGCAGGCGTTTTAATTTGATGGGCGAGTCATCAT
>JBAUNL010000580.1:0-10194 GCA_049579205.1 Rhodomicrobium sp.
TAAGCTTCGGAGAGGCTAGATATCCGGGTCTTATCGCTTGTCGGGGCGTAGCGCAGTCTGGTAGCGCATCTGGTTTGGGACCAGAGGGTCGCGTGTTCGAATCACGCCGCCCCGACCATTAAAATCAAAAAGTTAGTGGGAAACTTTAAGGGACGAAATAGCATTACCGTTCCTCAGCCTGTATTCTGAAGGCGCCAAAAACCGATAGGGCAGCGGAGGGAGCTTCGCCCTTCAAATTGGGTTCGTTTCGCAGAATCTGCTTCCTCGCAGATATAAATAACTAAGTAATTAAATAAATACAGCTCGGCCCAACGATCTCGCCAGGATTGCACCAACTCCGGTTGTTAGCCCAACAGCTCGGGGAAGGGGACAATCGTGGATTTGACGGTCTTCATCGCCATGGCCTGCGCAACAGCATCCTTCACCCCCTCAACAGTGAATGGAAACAGCGTTTGCATTTTGCGCCAGGGAAATCTGTCGCGGGCCTTGTAGAGCATCTCTACCCCCAAGGGGAGATCGTTCGCTGTGAAAGCCCATGAACCAAGGATATTTAAATCCTTCGTGCAGATGCGGTGCCAGCTTGTCTGTATAGGGCCCGCATCCGTGAATTGCCCCATCTCCACATAGGTGCCGCCGTCGCGCAAAAACTCGATCCCTTCGGGCCCGGCACTCGGATGACCGGAGCAGTCCATGACGAGGTCCGCCCCATAGCCGCCAACGATATCGCGCACTGCTTCTATGCGCGCTTCAGGCGCCGTCGCCTCTTCGATGTTAACCGTTGCTTCGGCGCCAAACTCCCGCGCCAGCCTAAGCCGCGGTTCCTCCGGTGCGCCGACCGCAATCACACGCCCCGCTCCCATCTCCTGCGCGGCCGCTATCGCGAGAATGCCGATAGGCCCAGTGCCTTGGATCACGACAGTGTCGTTCCAATGAAAACCGCCAGCCTTCGCGGCGCGGTTGAAGGCGCGGATGCAGGAAGTCAGCGGCTCGGATAGCGAGCCAAGCAGCAAATCCATGCCGTCCGGCAGCTTATAAATCTTCGTCCCCGGCAGCTCACCAAGATCCACATAAACGTATTCGGCCCAGCCACCCCAAAGGTGCGGGGGCCGGTCAAAGCCAAGATAGCGGCCGTAATAAACCGGGGTCAGGCATTTGTTGGCGGTCTCCGGATAATGCAGACACCAATCGCAATGGCCGCAGGGCATGAGGGGAGGCAGCATAAGTTTGGATCCCACCCCGATTGGTTTGCCCATGAAGTCGGTTTTAAGTTCATCGCCAATCTCGACGATGACGCCGGCGAGTTCGTGGCCCAGCGTAAACGGCCAGGGAAGCGGCTTTGGCCAATGGCCCTTGAGAATATGCTGGTCGGTCCCGCAAACGCCGCAGGCGCCAATTTGGATCAATGCGCCCTTGGGCGGGACACGCGGCCAGGGCACCTCGCGCATGATTGGGTCCGCGCCAGGTCCAGCGAAGGTAGTTACTTTTATCGGGCCGGATCGTTCCGGCTTCCTCTGCCCGTTAGCCATGGACGCTCCTATTCCCGCTGCGCCTCAATCCAAGGCCCAGTCTAAGGGAACGCAGCCAGCTATGCCAATAGGGCCGAGGTTAGCCTGCGGAGGCAATTTCCGCTTCCCGGGCTGCCGTCGTTGCCGGCCGGTGATCTGCGCCGATGAATGTGTAAACCATGGGCAAGACGAACAGTGTGAACACCGTTCCGATTGTGAGGCCGGAGACGATGACAAGCCCAATGCTGAAGCGGCTTGCAGCCCCGGCGCCGGTCGCCATCACCATCGGAATGAGCCCCACGACCATCGCAGCGGTTGTCATAAGAATAGGCCGCAATCTCACAGAAGCCGCGCGCACGATAGCCTTTCGCCGGTCCATATTCTCGTGCCGCTGCAGTTCCTTGGCGAACTCGACCATCAAAATACCGTGCTTCGAGATGAGCCCGATGAGCGTAACAAGCCCGACCTGCGAATAAATGTTCACGGTGGCGATGCCCAGGAACAAGGGCAGCAGCGCGCCGCAGATGGACATCGGCACGCTGACGAGAATCACGATCGGGTCGCTCAAACTTTCGAACTGCGCGGCGAGCACAAGGTAGATGACGATCAGCGCGAAGACGAAAGTGTAGATGAGCTGGCTGCCCTCCTCGACATACTGTCGGGAGTCGGCCAGGTAGGCTCGGCTGAAGCTCTCCGGAAAGAGCTCCTTCGCCTGCTGCTCCAGGAAGTTCACGGCTTGGCCTACCGTGACCGAAGGCGAGGGCACGGCCTGGAACGTCGCTGAATTGAGCTGATTATACTGCGTCAGCGCATTCGGCTCGGTCGCGGTGGAAACCTTGACGAGAGTGGAAAGCGGCACTTCGGTCCCGCTGGCCGTCGGCACATAGTAGTTGGCGAGCTTATCGGGAGTCAGCCTTTCCGCGCGCGGCACCTGAGGGATGACCTCGTAAGAGCGCCCTTGCAGGTCGAAGCGGTTTACATAGTTGCCGCCGACCATCAGGGCCAGCGTATTGCCGATGTTTTCCATCGTCACGCCTAGCTCATTCGCCTTGGACCGGTTCACCTCCACTTTGACTGTAGGCGTGTTGAACGCGAGATCGCTGTCCACCACGAGGAAGAGCCCGCTTTTCCGGGCCTCGGCCTTCAACTTCTCCATCACGTTATAGATGATGCTGTATCCGTCCGTCGAGTACACCACCATCTGCACCGGCAAGCCACCCACAGACCCTGGCAAGGGCGGAGGCGAAAACGTAAAGACTTGCAGCCCCGGTACTCTGCTCAGCCGCCCTTGCAGCTGCGGCTGGATCTGTTGGGCTGTTTGGGTCCGCTCATTCCAGGGCGTGAGCCGCGCGCCAACGAAGCCTTGATTAACGGTGGGGCGCCCGTAGATGATAAAAGTTCCATCGGCGCCGGGCAGCGAGAGCGCGGCCTCAAGCTGTTTCTGATAGGCCTGCATATAGTCGAGATTCGCGTATTGCGGACCCTTGGCGAGGCCGAGGATGATGCCCTGGTCCTCCTGCGGCGCCAGCTCAGTGGTTGCGTTCGAATATAAGAAATAAAGGCTCGCGATGACGCCCAAGGCCAGGATTAACGTAGCAGGCCGGTAATCCAAGCTGCTCGCGAGCCGCCGCGAATACCAATGCTCTACCGTGGTGAAGCCCCGGTTGATGGTGCGCGTAAAGAATGAATTGAGCACGGACTGCGACAGCAGAGCGGACGACATCACCGGTGAAAGCGTCAGGGCCACGACGCCCGACACGATCACGGCACTTGCAAGCGTGAAGGCAAACTCCCGGAAAAGGATACCGGTCACCCCACCGAGCAGACCGATGGGGGCATAGACCGCGGCAAGCGTCATGGTCATTGCAATCACCGGACCGGCAATCTCGCGCGCCCCTATCACCGCGGCTTGGATCGGGGTCTTCCCCTCCTCTATATGCCGGAAGACATTTTCGACGACGACGATCGCGTCGTCTACGACCAAGCCGATCGCGAGGACCATCGCCAGTAGGGTCAAAAGGTTCAGGCTGAACCCCATGGCCAGCATAAGCGTGCCCGCGCCAATCAGCGAAAGCGGAATGGTGACGATTGGGATCAATACCGAGCGCAGGGAGCCGAGGAAGAGGAAGATCACGATGATCACGACCCCGACTGCCTGGGCGAGAGTCCAAATCACGTCGTCGATGGAGGCCTGGATGAATTTGCTGGCGTCGTAGGCCACGTTCATCTGAAGCGTCGGCGGCAGTGTGTTCCTGATGCTTTCGAGTTTTTTGCGAACGCCGCTCACCACGCTGAGCGGGTTTCCGGCCGGGGTAGGCTGAACGCCAATAAAAACTGCGTTCTGGCTGTCCATGGAGACGCTGGCGTCGAAACTTTGGGCATCGAGCGAAACGGTCGCAATGTCCTTAAGCCGGATCAGCGCCCCCTCATTGACCTTGACCACCATTTCGCGAAAGGTGTCTACGCTCTGCAAGTCGGTATTGGCGGTGATATTCGCGATGGTGAAGTAGCCCTTTTGCTGACCGGGCGCGGTTTGGAAGTTGTTGGCGCGGATCGCGGCGGAAACATCGGCGGCGCTGATACCTCGGGCAGCCATGCGTGCGGGGTCGAGCCAGACCCGCATCGCAAAGGTTTGCCCACCAATAACGTCTGCCGAGGCGACGCCCTCAACCGTAGCCAGCACCGGCTGCACGACGCGGTTGAGATAATCCGAAATTGCGGGGAGGGCGAGCGATGGGCTTGAAAAGCCGACATACATGATCGCCGTGGTTTGCCCCGTGCTTTTAGTGATGACCGGATCGTTGGCGCCTTGCGGAATGAGGTAGCGGACCTGTTGCACCTTCGACATGATCTCGGTGACGGCGGCATCGGGATCGAAATTCAGCCTCACGTAAGCGGTGATTGTACTCGCACCTAACACAGACGAGGACGTGATGTAGTCGATCCCGTCCGCCGTCGCGATCGCTTGCTGCAAGGGCGTGGTAATGAAGCCCTGCATCAGGTCGGATGTGGCACCAGGATAGATGGTCGACACAGTGACGACCGTATTGGTGAGAAGGGGAAATTGCCTCACATGCAGCGTGGTAAGCGAGCGCAATCCGAGAAGCAGGATCAGCGCACTTACCACAAAAGCCAGGACCGGCCTTTTGATGAAAATATCGGTAAAACGCATTGACTGAACCGCCGGTTACGGAAGCGCCACTGTCGCGGGCGGTATGAGCGCCGTCGTATCTATCGGAGTTACGAGGGCGCCGGTTTGAAGTTTTGATTGTCCAGAAGCAACCACGGTCTCACCGCCCTTCAGCCCCTCGGCAATCTCGACTTGATTACCAAAATAGAGGCCTGACCTCACAGGCTCCCGCTTAAGCTTGAAGACCTTTTCGCTGGCATTCCCTGCCGGCTCAAGCACCAACACGCTTGACCCGTAAAGTGTCGCATCCAATGCCGTGACGGGCACGGTGATGGCATTCTCTTTGGGCGGGAGCACAACCGAGACGTCCGCGAACATGCCGGGTCTGAGCGTTTCGCCGGGATTTGCGAGCGAAGCCCTGATGCTGAGGGTGCGGGTCGTTTCGCTTACCCTGGGCTCGATCGCCATGATTTTCGCTTTGAAAGTTCTGCCCGGAACGGCATCGACAGTGATATCCGTTTCTTGACCGATTGTGAGCTGTGAAGCCGCCTGCTCCGGCAGTCTGAAATCCACGTGCAGAGAGCTAAGATTGACAAGGCTTACTATGTTTGTTCCTGGGCCGATATATTGCCCCAAATTGATCTGCCGGATACCTAGCACGCCATCGAAAGGTGCGGTGATCAGCTTCTGATCGATAATCGCCTGTGTCCTTTGGATTTGCGCCTTGGCTTGATCGAGCGTGCTGCGATTTTGATCGACGGTCTGGCGTGCTGCGAAATCGTTCTTGAGGAGCGCTTCGGCGCGAGCGAGGTTGGCTTCGGCGAGGTGGGCTTGCGCCTGGAAATTCGCGAGATCGCCGCGTTCTGGGGCATCATCCAGCTGGACGAGCTTGTCTCTCTTTTTTACGCGATGTCCGGAGTCGAAGTAGATTTCACGCACCAGTCCGGCGATCTGCGTGGTGACATTGACCTGCTGATCCGCCGTGAGCGTGCCGATGGCAGACAGCGATTGGGGGACGTCCGCCCGCTTGGCCACAGCGACTTCAACAGGAGCCGGTGGCGGCCTATGCGAGGCAAAGTAGCTTTTAATGGCGGCGTTCTTGAAGTTGGCGAAGAAATACAATCCGTAGCCAACGCCGCCCACAAAAAGCAATGAAAGCAAGACTCTCCAGCGCACCTGTCTAATCCACCTTGTTTCCGAAGCCGCCGACAATAACCGTGACTTCTGCTAAACGCTAGCCCTAGTTCCTCGGAAGGCTCTGCAGCGCTTTTACACGTTGCTGCTACGTTACTGCCCCTCTGTGACAATTTGATCTGCCCGCCCCGAAACCCGAAGCCGCTTAACCCCGCTCCTGCTTCCGATTACTACCCCGGCGATGATCAGCGCAAACCCGATCAAGTGGAAAGGCTGCGGCCTTTCGCCAAGCGAAAGCATAGCAAGAAGCGCGCCAAAGATCGGGATTAGAAATAGGTAAAGCCCGGCAGCAGCAGGGCCAAGCTGTTCCACGGCCCGATTATAGAAAATGTAGGCCAGCAGGCTGGGAAATATGGCAAGGAAGACCACGGAAGTGATCGTGACCGAGTTGACTGTCATGACATGGCCGAGCTGGTATTCGACGAATACGAATGGGGCGTTGGCGGCGGCAGCAACCGCGTAAGTCACGAGGTTATAACTTTGCCAGCTAATCGCCGGCCGCTTTCTGAGAAAAGCGGTGTAAACCGCCCAGGCTATCGTACCAGCAATGAAGAGAAGATCGCCGGGATTGAATCTTAGTGCCTGGAGCGAGGAAAGATCGCCTTTTGCAATGATTAGAATAACGCCAACGAAGCCTGTGATCATTCCGATGAACTGGGACACTTCCAACCGTTCGCCGAATATGCTCCAGGCGGCAAGCCCGATGAACATCGGACCCGCGGCATTCAGGACAAGGCCATTGATCGCCTCGGTCGAGACAAGCCCAAGATAGGAAACCGTATTAAAAAAGGCGGGCCCGGTTATCCCAAGAAACAGAAGTAGCCGCCAATTTGCGGCGATCATCCCAGCCTCCTTCCTGAGATGCGGCAGGGCAAGTGGAAAAAGGATCAGCGTTGCAATACCCCAACGCAAAAAGGCAAGTGTGACCGGCGGCGTTGCCGGGCCAAGCCCGCGTGCCAATACGACGTTAGCGGCCCAGAAAACTGACGCCAGGGTTAGAAGTAGCCGCGCCCGGTCGAAGATGGACCTCAAAACCTATTCCTCTCTCGATTTATGCGGGCGAACGCGGGCGGCGTGGATTTGCTTTCTCGCCATGACAAGGTGGCGTGCATTGCATTAATGTGATGGCGATAGGCACCAGAGGATTGAAATGGCGAACGTCGCAGTGGTCGGCTCTCAATGGGGCGATGAGGGCAAGGGGAAGATTGTCGATTGGCTTTCTGAGCGGGCCGACATTGTAGTACGCTTTCAGGGTGGCCATAATGCCGGGCACACTCTCGTCGTCAATGGCCAGACTTATAAGCTGTCGCTTTTGCCTTCGGGCATCGTTCGCGGCAAGCTTTCGGTGATCGGCAACGGGGTTGTGGTCGACCCTTGGGCGTTGCAAAAGGAGATCACGGAGCTAGAGCGGCTTGGGGTGGCTGTCAACCGCGATAATCTTCGCATTGCGGAGAACGCGACCCTAATTCTCCCGCTTCACCGGGAACTCGACGCGCTCCGCGAGAATGCTGCCGGGGCCGCGATGATCGGCACCACAAAAAGGGGCATAGGCCCAGCCTACGAAGACAAAGTGGGCAGGCGCGCGATCCGGGTTATGGACCTGGCAAACCTGAAGACGCTGCCCGGAAAGCTCGATCGCACCCTCATCCATCACAATGCATTGCGGCGCGGGTTGTCGCAGCCAGAAATCGTCCGGGAGGAGCTTCTTCAGCAGCTTGTAGAGATAGCGCCCATAATCACCCCTTACATTGACACGGTATGGCAGCTTCTGGACAGGCAAAAGCGCGAAGGCAAGCGAATCCTCTTTGAGGGGGCCCAAGGCGCCCTCTTGGACATCGATCACGGCACCTATCCATTCGTGACATCTTCCAACACGGTGGCGGCGCAGGCCGCGACGGGTTCAGGGCTCGGGCCGCGTTCGATCAATTATGTGCTTGGCATCACGAAAGCGTATACGACGCGCGTGGGCAGCGGCCCCTTTCCGACGGAGCTCGTCAACGAGACCGGCCGGCTTCTCGGTGAACGCGGCCACGAGTTTGGAACAGTGACCGGCAGGGCTCGCCGCTGTGGCTGGTTCGATGCATGCCTTGTGCGCCAGACAATCAAGGTCTCGGGAATGGACGGCATCGCCCTCACAAAGCTCGACGTCCTCGATGGCTTCGATGAGGTGAAGGTTTGCGTCGGCTACCGCCTGGACGGACGAGAGGTCGATCATCTACCTGCGATGCAGGGCGCGCAATCCAGGGTAAAGCCTATTTATGAAGTTCTGAAGGGCTGGGGGGAATCGACGCAAGGCGCGCGATCATGGGCAGACTTGCCGGCCCAGGCGATCAAATATGTGAAGCGCCTGGAGGAGTTGATCGAGGCCCCGGTCGCTCTGCTTTCCACAAGTCCAAAGCGCGAAGACACGATCCTGGTGTACGATCCGTTTCAAGATTAATCCGTGGGGGCATCCTTAAAAGAGGTGCAGGCCGTGAACGATGATGGCTTCGTTTCAGAGTTGAGCCCATACCTCGTTGAGGTAGTTGCCGGAAAAACCTACTTCTGGTGCGCGTGTGGCCGTTCGCAGAATCAGCCATTCTGTGACGGATCCCACGCCGGCACGGACAAGTCGCCGAAACCGTTCAAGGCAGAGCGCTCCGAGGCAATCAGCTTTTGCGGCTGCAAGCAGACAGGGAACGCACCTTTCTGCGATGGAAGTCATGATCTAATCTGATAGGCTAACGCGTGATGCCAGACATCATTTCGATGATCTTGCACACGGCCGCCGTATCCTGATCGCCAAGGCCCATGTCTATGGCTTCATCGTAGAGCGGCGCGGTCGCTGAGAAGAGCGGCGTCTCAACGCCAAGACCCTCTGCAAAATCAGCGATCACCGACATATCCTTCTTCCATGTCGCGATCCGCATCGTGGCCGGCTCGTAATGATCTTCCGCCATCATCGGAGCTCGCAATTGAAAGATACGTGAGCTGCCCGCCCCTGTTCCGATAAGCTCAACAACCTGCTTTAAATCAAGGCCTGCCTTCATGGCGAGAACCATCGCTTCGGCAGAAGCAACATTGTGGATGGCGACGAGAAGATTGGCCACGAACTTTAGCCGGCTGCCATTGCCATAGGCGCCAAGGTCGGCCGATTGCTTGGCGAAATCCGCGAAGATTGGGGTCACCGTTTTGATGGCGGCGCTGTCGCCACTGGCGAAAACGACGAGGTCGCGAACCTTGGCTTGCGCCCCAGTGCCGCTCAAAGGACAGTCGAGTGGTACGTGGCCTGCAGCGGTCAGAATTTCCGCAAAGCGCAGCTTGTCGGCTGGCGCCATTGTGCTCGCTTCTATCACGATGCGCCCAGCGGGGGGCGCTGAGGCGAGTTGATCCGCAACTGACAGGAGGGCAGAGGCAGACGGCAAGCTTGTAATGATAGCTTCCGTTGATTGAACCACTCCGGCCGGACCCGATGCGATGCCGATCCCTATCGCTGCCATCTCCGCGCACTTTGCGGAATCGACATCATATCCGGTAACGGCCCATCCGCGATCATGGAGGTTGCTGGCAATCGCGCCCCCCATGATGCCAAGCCCGATAACTCCAACCCTTTTCTCCATGACCTCCCTCTCGGTTACTGCGAGCCAGTAACCGCTACCATCCTTCGCGACCGAAGCGGAAGATTTCAATCCCACTCACCCTGTCGCTCTCCCGTGAAGCGTGGTGTACCACCTTCACGGAGTGTTAACCGTGTCTCGGAAGTAGCAGCAACACCCCGGGATGGAGGAGGTGGCGGCCCGAACGGCCACTCCCCCAACAAATCAGGTTTTTGCCAATTGCATAGGTTAAACGAGTTTGAAAGGCGCCCTGTCTTTCAAAGAGCCGCTGGATGCGGCGGCCCCCCTGGGCGCGCCAATTTCCCTACTGAAAAAGCTTCATCGCGTTGATGATGGTCTCGCTCACGCCCCAGGCCAGCGGAATTCCGACGAAGCCCCAAGCCAGCACCAGCTCAAGGATCGTCGTGCCTTTTTGATCGCTTTCCATGATCACGCTCCCTTAAGCACCGGCCGGGTCGCCTTCCGCGGCGACTTCGGCGTCCATGCGAATGGTTTCGCCAGGTTCACCGCCAGACTTCATGTGGTAGCGCTCATGCACAGGCTTGATCAAGGCATTGCAGATTGCGCCAATTACCAAAAGCCCGGCCATGATCCACATCGTGGTGTTGTAAGCATTGGCCTTTGCGACGCCATGATCGATCTGGTATTCGCGGATGTAGTTCACGAGGACCGGACCGAAAACACCCGCGGCCGACCAAGCCGTTATCAGCATGCCGTGAATTGCGCCGACGTATTTTGTGCCGAACATATCCTTGAGATAAGCCGGCAC
>JBAUNL010000581.1:0-3714 GCA_049579205.1 Rhodomicrobium sp.
GAAGACGATTTCTACGCCGCTTTGAGTGCTGGGCCTGTCGAACCCCTCGACAGAAGCTTCTCGCTTGACGAGGTGCTGGCGAGTGTGGGCTTGCGAGAGCGCATGAGGAGCATAAGTCTCGATTCGATCAATTTCGAATTCGGGTCCTGGGACGTCGGACCGGACCAGGCGGTCATTATCGAGCCCGTCGCCGCTGTCATGCGTGATATGGCAAATCAGAACCCGGGCGAGGTCTTCCTGATCGAAGGCCATACAGACGCCGTTGGCTCCGATATCGACAACCTAAGCCTTTCGGACCGGCGTGCAGAAGCTATAGCTGCGGTCCTTTCCGAGCGGTTCGGCATCCCGCGTGAAAACCTCGTCACGCAGGGCTATGGTAAACAGTTCCTGCTTATTCCCACGGATGCGCCGGAACGGCGGAACCGCCGCGTCGTTATCCGGCGGATCACACCGCTACTCCAAGGGGACTCAGATCGCTATAGCAGCGGTTACGGACCCGGAGATCGAGACCGGCGCTAGGGCGCTGTTCGAGAAAGCGGGCATTTCGCCCGCTTTTTTTATGGGGAGGCAGCCATGGAAGTTCTGACCCTCCTTTGGACGGTGCTCCTCTTTGTCCTGGGCATAGTCTGGCAGGTCACCTGGTTCATTCTCCGCGACCTGGTATCCTCCGCGCTCTGGGTCCTTATTGCGGTTTGGCTTGTATTGAGCGTCCGCTACCGCAGCTTTTCGGCAGGTATGCTTACCGTGCTGCGCTATGGGGGCTACCTTCTCCGTCTGTCCTGGCGCTGGCTGCGCGGCAAACCTGGGGAACGGCCAAGGCCTCCCAAGGAATACAAGGTCCAGGCGAGCAAGCTTCGCCGCAAACCTTTCGGGACGATGTCAATCTCCGAGCAGCTCAACATGCTCCTTGTCGGGGCAATCTGCCTGCTTCTGCTGGCGTAGACCCACCTTTCAATCACTGAAAAAAACTAATCGTCGCGCCCTCCGGCTTGAAAACATATAAGGATATGTTTATAAGCGTATGAGGAGGCGTTGATGGATAGCTTCGACGGCATTGTTGGAAGATTACGTGCCGCGGCGGAGCCGACGCGCCTTCGCATCTTGCGCCTTCTTCTTAATGGCGAATTCAATGTCAAAGACCTCACTCAACTCCTGGGACAGAGCCAGCCGCGCGTAAGCCGCCACATCCGGCTCCTGGCTGAAGCGGGATTGATCGACCGCTATCAGGAGGGAAGCTGGGTCTTTGTGCGTTTTTCTTCGAATCCGGCTGTCCGTGAGTTTATAGCCGTCGCTCTCGATATGATCCGGGACGACGATCCGCAGATCGTGCTCGATCGCGAGCGTGCGGCGCAACTACGCGCCGAGCGCGCGGCTTTGGCGCAATCCTATTTCGATCGGAATGCTGCCGCGTGGGATCGCATTCGCTCGTTGCACGTTGCAGAGAAGGAGGTGGAGGAAGCGATCCTCGAAGCGCTCGGAACTGACCCTTGCGGGACGCTTCTGGACCTTGGCACCGGGACAGGCCGCATTCTCGAACTGGCTCATGGGCGCGCGAGGCAATGCATCGGCGTCGATTCGAACCGCGAGATGCTTAGATGCGCCCGCGTCCGCCTCGATCATGCAAGCCTTGCCAATTGCAGCGTCAGGCTTGCCGACATCTACAACCTGCCTTTTCCCGAAGCCAGCGCCGATGCTGTGATCATCCATCAGGTGCTGCACTTCCTCGACAATCCGAAAGCCGCCCTTACCGAAGCCGTTCGCGTCTTGAGCCCCGGCGGGCACATCGTGGTCGTTGATTTCGCGCGGCACAATTTGGAGTTCTTGCGCGAAGATTACGCCCATGTCCGCCTCGGGTTTGGGGGCGATGAGATAACTTCCTGGCTCGAGGAAAATGACATTTCGACCCTAGCCTGCCGCGAAATGCGCGGTGCTAAAGTGACTGAAAATGCGCTGACCGTTGTCATCTGGGCCGGACAAAAGGCCGGCGCAGCAGCAACACAATGGAGAGCTGCCTCGTGACTGGAGATGCCGATCATGGAAAGCGGTGCGTGGCCGCGGTAAGCTTCGAGTTCTTCCCGCCCAAGACCGAAGCGATGGAAGCTTCTTTATGGGAAGCCATCCGGAAGCTGCAGCCTCTCGCGCCCAATTTCGTTTCCGTAACTTACGGCGCTGGCGGCTCTACGCGAGAGCGGACACATGCGACCGTCTCGCGAATTCTAAGGGAAACGGCTTTGCAGCCGGCAGCCCATTTGACATGCGTTGCCGCCACCAAGGACGACATCAACCAGGTCGTGCAGGCTTATTGGGAAAGCGGCGTGCGGCACATCGTGGCATTACGCGGAGACCCGCCTTCGGGCGCGGGAGCACCTTATGTTCCGCATCCCGGCGGCTATTCGAATGCCGCTGATCTCACCGCGGGGATCAAACGTATAGCGGATTTCGAGGTCTCGGTGGCAGCCTACCCCGAAAAGCATCCTGACTCCGCAACAAGTGAAGCCGATCTCGACATGCTGGCGGCAAAGGTCGATGCGGGCGCGAACCGTGCCATCACCCAATTCTTCTTCGATAACGATCACTATTGGCGTTACCTGGATCGCGTGCGCGCCCGCGACATCAATATCCCCATTATTCCGGGCCTGATTCCCATACACAATTTCAAGCAGGTCACAGGCTTTGCTTCCCGCTGCGGTGCAAGCGTTCCAGGTAAGCTGGCGGAGCGTTTTGATGGTCTATCCGGGGATCCGGAAACGGCGCAGCTCGTCGCTGCGACAGTTGCCGCCGAGCAAGTCTCGGACCTCGCCGCAGGAGGCGTCACCGAGTTCCACTTCTACACGCTCAACCGGGCGAGCCTCGTATACGCGATCTGCCATCTCTTAGGTTTGCGGCCCCAAGCTCAAAGCCGAACCAAAAATGACGTTGCGCGAGGGGTTGCCTGATGAACCGCGAGGAACGCATCGCAGCTTTGCACAAGGCTGCCGGCGAACGCATTCTTATTCTCGATGGTGCCATGGGCACCATGATCCAACGCCACAAGCTTTCCGAAGCGGATTATCGCGGTGAGCGCTTCATGGAGTGGCCCAGCGATCTTAAGGGCAATAACGACCTTCTTGTCCTGACACAGCCGGAAATAATCCGCGGTATTCACGAAGCTTATTTCGAGGCCGGAGCCGACATCGCGGAAACGAACACGTTCAATGCCCAAGCGATTTCAATGGCCGATTACGGCATGGAGTGCCTGGCCTTTGAAATTAACATCGCCGCCGCGAGGCTTGCGCGGGAGGCAGCAGATAAATTTACCTCGCTCACGCCGGAGAAGCCGCGGTTTGTAGCGGGAGCAGTCGGACCGACAAACCGAACTGCGTCCATATCGCCGGATGTGAACGACCCCGGAATGAGAAACATCACTTTCGACGAATTGGTGTCCGCCTATGGCGAGCAGGTACACGCGCTCATCGAGGGTGGCGTTGACGCGATCCTGATAGAGACGGTCTTCGACACGCTGAATGCGAAGGCAGCAGGCTTTGCCATTAAGAATACGTTCGAAGCCATGGGAGTTGAACTTCCAATCATGATTTCGGGCACGATCACAGACCTTTCCGGCCGCAATCTTTCAGGCCAGACGCCGGAAGCCTTCTGGTACTCCGTTCGGCATTTGAAGCCTTTCTCCATCGGCATGAATTGCGCTTTTGGCGCTGAGCAGCTCCGCCCTTCTGT
>JBAUNL010000582.1:0-3531 GCA_049579205.1 Rhodomicrobium sp.
TCAGGCCGGCGGCTTCGCGAAATAGGCGATCTCGTAATCGGTGGCGTTTGCGCTGGCTTCTGCCGGTTCGGCTTCCGAAAAGAAATTGGCGATGGGCTCAGCTCGCGCTTAGCCGCAGCGCTACCAGACAGAACAATACTCTTGTGCCTCCTCGCATCCGTTCTCACCGGGCGGTTGCATTTTATGAATTTGAGCCTGAAGGCCTCAATCGGTGTGGCGTCTGCGCGCATTTCACTAAGTGCCCTAACATTTTCGGTGACTTAGCGGCTAACCGCCGAGGGGCCTTTTAGCCTTTTATGCGGAGTTTCGCGTCCACGTCAGGAGATGCATGGTAAGACGGTAACTCTTCGCGTTTTGCGAGAGGCGCGCGGGATTCGCCGGGCTTTAGCTGGGTTAACCGTGTTCGCGGTATGTCATAAAAAGAACTGGCACAGTACAAAGGAACTCCCTATACCAGCGTCCACGTTGCAATCGGTAGTTGCATAAGGGATGCAAAAGAAGACGCCGGGTTCAGGTAAATGCGCAGGGATGTTAGCGCCCCTAACAGTGGCGACGGCTTTGTGTCTCGGAGGCGGAATTCTAGCTGTGGCCAGGGCGCAACATGGGCCGGACCGCAAGGACGCAGTCATCGAAACCACAGAAACTGTCGTCCTGGCCCGCACTGCCGATATCTCGCCCCGCTTCGATGGCCTGCTCACCAAGATCCATTTCACGCCCGGCCAATTTGTGGAGAAGGGCGCATGTTAACCAAGTTGAGACGCCGTTTAACGCGAACGTACTCGACCAGTTTTTCTTCGCCGAAATCTAGCACGGCCCCCAATAATTCCTGGGAGCTTGCTCGGCTGGCAGCAATTGTCAGCTCCGCTTCAGACGCCATTGTGAGCAAAACTCTTGCTGGCGTGGTCACGAATTGGAACGAAGGCGCTGAACGCATCTACGGTTACCGCGAAGAGGAGATGATCGGCCGGTCCGTTCGCTTTCTGATTCCGCCAGAACGCCGGAGCGAAGAGGATACCATACTTGCGCGGATCGCAGCTGATCAAAGGGTCCCGGAATATGAGACCGTGAGGATCCACAAAGATGGCCGCGCCGTCACTGTTGCGGTATCCGTATCGCCGATCCGGGATGTATCCGGCGCCGTTATAGGCGCGTTGACGATCAGCCGCGATCTCAGCCGCTACAAGGAAGCGGAAGCTCGTATCAAAGAAGGCAAGGACCAGCTGTGTCTTGCGCTCCAGGCAGCCAAGCTTGGAGTCTGGCGCTGGGACGTTGGGACTAGCGAAGACCGCCTTCATTGGGACGAAGCATGCAAGGCGCTGTTTGGTTTACCCTCTGACGCGGCCGTTACCTATGAGACATGGGCGGCGGCTATTCATCCTGATGATCGAACCCACGCTGAGGCTGGTGTCGCCCGGGCAAATGATCCTGTAGACCCGATCGATGACTATGTTTGCGAATACCGTGTGCAACACTCGGACGGGACAGTGCATTGGATAGCTGCGAACGGCCGGGCATTTTTTGAGCCAGACCGGCTTTCCTCGGCTGGGCGGCGGGTGACCTTCTTCTCGGGAACGGTTCGGGATGTGACCGCCGCGAAGGAAGGCGATGACATTCGCCGGAATCAAGAGAAAAGGGACCGGTTCTTCCTCGATCTTGAGCGGCGGCTGCAAGGAGCCAGCTCGGCACGTGAGGCCATCGGCATGGCCTGCGAGTCTCTGGGACGCGAGTTGCGGTCGCCATATTCTAGCGTCGGCGAAGCCGTTGGGGATGGGGAGCAATATATCATTGTGAACGCTTGGAGCACCGGACTTGACCTCGAGCCTCTTCCGACGCCTGCGCGTTTTGCAAGCCGTAGCGTGAGGTGGGTTGCACCGCTGCATAGGGGTGAAACCACTAAGGTCAGGGACATCCTCGAAGAGCCACGGACACCAGCGGGGGAGGGGCTCGTAAAAGGGTTCGCACAGCCTGGGCTCCGTTCTGCTCTTTTGGTGCCCGCTATGCGGCTCGGCAAGCCGCGCGCTTGTTTGGTCATCGGCGACACCAGCCCGCGCGACTGGACTGAATTCGAGAGCGCTCTTGCCCGGGAAACGCTTGACCGCTGCTGGCATGCCGTGGAGCGGGCACGGGCTGAGGAAAGTCTCAGGCAAAGCGAGGAGCGCTTTCGCGGGGTGTACGAGAAGGCCGGGACGGGTATCGCCATCATGGATTTGAACGGGAAATTCCAATCCTGTAACCCTGCCTATTCCCGGATGCTCGGCTACACAGAAGCGGAGCTCCAGAACCTGATTTGCGCCTCTCTTGTGCATCCCGAGGATGGCGGCGTGAATAGGACCCAGCAAAGCCGGCTCATCGCGGGCGAGATCCCCTCGTTTGAGCTCTTGTCGCGCTACGTCACAAAGCGAGGGGACCTCATCTGGGGTCACCGGCATGTCACCCTCTTACGCGACGCCTCGGGCAATCCTCGCAATGTGATCGCGCTGGTGACGGATATGACTGATCGAAAGCGCCAAGAGGAGCAAATTGAGCTTCTTATGCGCGAGGTGAACCATCGCTCTAAGAATATGCTCACAGTCGTTCATGCGATTGCACGTCAAACTGCGGCGACACGCCCTGAGGATTTTATCGGGCGCTTCGGAGAGCGCATCATTGCGCTTGCGGCAAGTCAGGACCTGCTCATTAAGAACGACTGGAAGGGGGTGGACTTACACGATCTCGTTCAATCGCAGCTAGCGCACCTTAAGGATTTGATTTGCACGCGGATTAGAGTTCGCGGTCCGCGTCTTGCCATAGCTCCTGCGGCGGCCCAGAACATTGGCATGGCGCTTCATGAACTCGCCACCAACGCCGGGAAATACGGCGCGCTCTCCGGCTCCGAGGGTCAGGTCGCAATCGACTGGAGATTGGATGGCGTTGAGGACGGCACACGCGCGTTCTTCATGGAGTGGAAGGAAACGGAAGGCCCAGCTATTGAATCGCCGTCCCGGGCCGGTTTCGGCTCGAGAGTGATCACGAGTGTGATTGAGGACAGTCTTGAAGCTGACGTTGAACTCGATTATGCGCCCATGGGCTTGGCCTGGAGAATGAACTGCCCGGCACGCGCGGTGATCCAGGAGACAGACGCAATACCAACTGTCACGGCCGTTCTCTAATCGCACCTTAATTATCAACCCCGCTTGCACCGCCGATATCGCTTGCCCTGGGGTCACGGTTCTCTTCGCGGTTGGCAAAAGTGCTGCCATCATCTGGTTCGAAAGCGCAAGGGCTTCAATGTCCACGGCGAGCTCGCCAAAGGTATGCAATGACGGCTCAACGGCTGCTGGCGAAGTCATTTGCACCCTCGCCCAGAGGCAAGCTTATCGCACCGGCAAAAGAGACCGGCGGACGCGATTACCGGATGTCTGCACATGGCCGTGCGCCCCGAGGGCGCGAACCATCAGTGAGGGAGGGTCTCACCTAGATAATTGTCGATAGGTCTAGAAGCTGGCGAGCAGCTTGGCCGGGTAACTGGTTAGGTTGGAGCCTCGCGACAAA
>JBAUNL010000583.1:0-7921 GCA_049579205.1 Rhodomicrobium sp.
GATCGCAAAAGTTGCCGCTAGCAACCATAGCTCCTGGCTCTGGCCCGAGCCGGTCAGAAATTGTGGCAGAAACGCCGCATGAAACACTAATGTTTTTGGATTTGCGAAGGCCACCGCAAATCCGCGCCGGAATGCGCGATTACCGCGCTGACGCGATGCTGCCTCACTGGCTTGGGACTGCGCTTTGGAAAGAAGCTGTTGAATTCCGAGAAGGGCGAGATAGGCCGCACCAGCGTAACGGATCAGGTCGAAATGGTGCGCGAACAGGTCAACAACCCATGAGATCCCCATCGCAATTGCCGACAGTTGCAGCGTGACGCCGAGATTGACACCGGCCATCGTCAAAAAGCCATTCCGCGCCCCTTGGCTCAGGCTGGCACTAACAATCAGCGCGACGTTGGGTCCCGGCGTTGCGATAAGCAACGCGGAGGCAAGCACGAACAAAAGATAGAGTTCCGGGGTCATTCGAGCTTTCCCAGAGATACCCAACCGGACAATAGCGCATTGATGCAATTCTGTCGCCCCGCGGAGGTGGCCCATCAAGAGGAAAGCACGCGCAAAGATTTTGCGGCTAAACTCTCCGCTGATCTAGCAGTTGGAGTAGGAGCATGCCCCGCCGGGAAACCGAACTCACGGCCCTCCGCAAGGAGGTTGCAGAACTTCGCGAAAGGCTGGAATGGGCGATCAACAGCCTGGGCCAAGCAGATGCACACGCGATTCAACTGGCTCACCGCGCACAAGACACCGCGGCGCTCGCCTTGGAAAAGGCGAAGGAATCCGAACAGCGGCTCAACCAGCAAGAAGCAGCCGCGGGCGTTACAGCAGAAGAATGGGCAAGGGCGGTTCCGGCCGGTCCGGGGCCGGGTGAGAACGAGGGAGGTGCCGGAATTTGAGTCATGCGGCGCCTGCAGCCGAAAGGCATCAGATTACTTTCCGGGCGGAAACGCCGCGATCACGTCGAGTTCGATACGGGCACCCGGCGTCGAGAGCTGGTTGATGCATATTGTCGTGCTTGCCGGAGTCCAACTTCCAAAATACTCCTTCAACACCGCAACCATCCCGTCCTGGTCTCTAATATCTGTCAGGTACTTCGTGACCTTGACGACATCTGTCCAAGTCAATCCTTCATGATCGAGGATGGACTTGATTGTATCCATTGCGCGCCTTGTCTGATCTTCGATCCGGTTCGGATGATCGTGCTCCTCAATGACATGCGGATGCTTATGATAGAGCGGAGACGGAGTCGCGCCCGAAATGAAAAGTAGTCCACATGGACTTTCGACACGGATAGCCGGCGCATATGGCATGTCTGCCCGGCGCTCGGGAATAGTTTGAATTTCCTTGACGTTCGGGTTGGTCGGGGACGCCTGGTAGGCTGGTTTCTTGGTCATTCTCTCAGCTCTGCGATTACTGACGGATATCCATCTATGCCGCTCCGATCAGACTTTCAAAATTGCGGTTCAGAATGAACTCCGCTTCACGAGCGGGCAACGCATTGCGGACGAAATTTACCGGGTCCGGCTCCCGAAGCGGAAAGGGCGAATCGCTTCCAAGCAGCAGATGCTCTATGGGTATAACGTTAGCCACATGGCGCAGTATGGCTGGCTCGAAACAAATGGTGTCGGCGTATATGTGCCGCAGATAATGCCCGATCGGCATTTTGAGCGCGCTCGCCAGCCCGGGATTTGTCTCCACTTCGCGCTGCATGCGCGCCCTTAGAATAGTGCTGAATGCTCCAGCATGAGCGAATACGAGTTTGAGGGAAGGCCAGCGATCGAAAAATCCCGAGCAAACCATCTTCAGGATGTTGATCGTATTATCGAAGAGGTAGCCGGCCACGATCGTCAGCTCGTACTCCTTCGTTCGATCCTTCCCGAGCGGGTCCGCGGGATGGACGAATAGCGGTACCCCGAGATCAGCCGCTGCGCGGAAGACAGGCTCGAATTGGGCATCGTCGAGATAGACGCCGCGAACGTTGGAGGCGATGTGGCCGCCAATGAAGCCATGGTCGCGAACACAGCGGCGAAGTTCTTGAGCCGCCACCCCGGGGTCCTGTATCGGCAGAAAGGCCCATCCTCCGAGCCGCTGCCGCTGAGACGAGATCGCGGATGCGAGAGAGTCGTTGAACACGCGCGCAGCTTCGGCAGCAAGTTTCCCGTCCAGAGGATAGTCGATAAACGGGGTTGCAAGCGACAGTATCACCCTCTCTACCCCATCGCGGCGCATTTGCTCGGCTTGCTTAGCGAGATCGAAGAATGTGCTGTTGAGCCGCAGATGTCCGCCTCGAATTGTGAAGTCTATGTAATCGCTTTCGAAGCGGTCTATCTTGATGCCGAAAGACTCTTCGGCCTGCACAAAGCGCAAAAATTCGTCAGGTACGAAATGGCGATGGATATCCGTAATCATGTTCCAACCTTTCTCAACGCGGTCAAAGGCCCAGATACGCCGTCTTAAGCCTTGAATCCTGGAGAAGCCGCGCGCCCGTATTCTCAAGAACGATACGCCCATTTTCGAGCACGTAGCCACGGTCAGCGACCTGCAAGACATGCTCGACATTCTGCTCAACGAGCAAAATTGTGATGCCTTCGCCACGCAGCTTGAGCAGCAGATCGAACAAGCGCTCGACATAAAGGGGAGCCAGCCCTTCGGTGGGTTCATCGAGCATGAGCAGCCGTGGGCACGACATAAGAGCCCGCCCGATAGCGCACATTTGCTGCTCGCCGCCGCTTAGCGACCCCGCCAATTGATGACGGCGCTCGGCGAGAACCGGCAAAAGTTCAAACACAGACTGGAGGGTTGACGCACGCTTTTGCCGGGGCACAGGTAGAAAGGCGCCAAGCTCTAAATTCTCCATCACGGTCATAAATGGAAACAGCCGCCGACGCTCCGGAATGAGGACAATAGCGCGGCGGACGCGTTCATAAGCGGGCAAGCCGTCAATGCGCTCGCCGCCGAACCAGATCTCGCCATCTGCCCGGGTTTTGATACCGATAATGCTGAGAAGGGTGCTGCTTTTGCCGGCGCCGTTCGCGCCGACCAAGCCGATGATTTCGCTCTCACTCACCTCGAGGCTGATGCCCTGCAAGACCTGCGTACGGTCGTAATAGGCGTCGAGATTACAAACGCGAAGCATGCACGTATTTCTCGCCGAGATATGCGCCAATCACGGCCGGATTCCGGCTGACCTCCTCCGGCTTACCATCCGCTATCATTTGTCCGCGGTGCATGACAACAAGACGATGCGCCACGTTCATGATGGCCATCATCACATGCTCGACCCAAAGCACGGTAATGCCCTGCGCCGGAAGCGATGAAATCACTGTCATCATCTCCCGGATCTCGGTGGGGGTAAGGCCTGCCATCACTTCATCCAAGAGCAAAAAATCTGGCTCGGTAGCCAATGCGCGCGCCACCTCGAGTTTCTTGAGAAGTCCAACCGTCAAGCTGGCAACAGACGCTTCAGCTAAGTGATCGATGCCGGTAGTGACCAGTACCTTGGTTGCGATCGCATCCGCGCGGCCGGGGGTACTATGCCGGCGAAGAGCACTCAGCATCACGTTTTCCCTGACCATCAATTGCTTGAACGGCTTCGGAATCTGGAATGTGCGTGCCAATCCCAGACGTGCAATTTCATAGGATCTTGCATTAGTGACCGAATGGTTCTTGAAACGGATGGTGCCGGCTGAAGGCGTAATCGCTCCGGCGATAAGATTGAAGAGCGTGCTTTTCCCCGCACCGTTCGGACCTATCACGCCTACGATCTCGCCCGATCCAACCGAGAAGGTGACGTCCCGGACTGCCCAGAGCGCTCCAAACTGGCGGCCCAAATGATCCAGACTTAGCATCAGGCGGCTTTCTTAGTGGCGCTTGCGGTCCGCGACCGCGCCAAGATAAACGGAGCACGCGCGATTGCTCCGGCGACCCCGGAGGGAAAATAGAGCATCACGATCATGACGGCGAAGCCGTAGATCACCAGATGAAGCCCGGATGCTGATCGCGACAGCCAGCCCCGAAGCAGTTCCGACAAAGGGATTACGATGAGGGCGCCGACGACTGGCCCGATGGCGGTTCCGAGCCCGCCGATCGCGCAGATCAACGCAAACTCGAAAGATATGTCGGGCGAGACGATGTGGGTCGGGTCCAGATAGAGAAAGTATTGAGCGAAGAGAGTGCCACCGATTGCGGTGAGCGCTGCTGAGAGCGCCATCGCGGATACGCGCATCGAGCGTGGGTTTATGCCAATGGCTGCTGCACCATCCTCATCGTCGCGGGTTGCAAAAAGGTAATAGCCAAATCGGGAGCGCTCGATCCACATGGACAGCCCGAAGAGCGCGAACATGTAGGTTAGAACCAGCGCCAGGTAAGGACCCTTCCCGCTGAACACCATCCCGAGGGCATCCGGTACGGGCGAGATTTCAAGGCCCTCCGATCCGCCGGTCAAAGAGCGCCAGTTAAGGGCAGCGATGCGGACGACCTCACCAGCGGCAAGCGTAGACAATATGAAGAACGGGCCTCGCAAGCGCGCGCAGACAACGGTCAGCAATGCCCCAGCGCATCCGGCGGCCAAGGCGCCCAAAATCATTCCGAACCAGGGGGGTACGCCGTAGTTCAAAAGAAGGATCGTCGAAGTATAGGCACCAATCCCGAAGAAAGCTGCATGACCGAAGGATATAAGGCCCGTATAACCGCCGGCGATATTCCAGGCGAGAGCCAGCCCGGCCCAAAGAAAGGTCCGGATCATGATATCGCCCGCGTAGTTGTTGCGGATGAAAACCGTGGCTAGCACGCATGCGAGAGGCAGCGCCAGCTCTGTAACAGAGTAAATGCGCCTGCGGCGCTTCGCCAGGGCCGGTAAGCTGTCAAGACTTGCGGAAGCGCTGGCAGGCGAGGCAGCCATCAATCGGTCATCCCAACCATCTCAGCCCCGCGCATCCCGAGCAACCCGCTTGGGCGCAACACCATGACCAGCAAGAATACCAGGAAGTAGAACATCTGACCGTAAGCTGGCGAGATGTAGTAACCGCTCAAGGATTGGACGATTCCGATGCAAATCCCGCCTAGAAATGCTCCCTCCATGCTGCCCATGCCGCCCAGCACGACAATGACATAAGCAATCAGGATGAAGTTCAGGCCGACTGTAGGAAATGTGGAATAAAGCGGCAGCATGATGCAGCCAGCCAGCCCAGCGAGCGCCGATCCTGCCGCGAATGTCATCAGAAACAGACGCGGAACATTGATGCCCATGAGCATAGCTGCATCGCGGTCTTGGACGGTAGCTCGAATGGCCTTGCCGATGTAGGTACGTCTCATGAAAATCATGACGGCAAGCGTTACGGCGATGCTGATGCAGAATCCGAACACGAGTTCGGGCCGAAGATAGAGCGAACCGATTTTAAATGGCGCCCCGCCGAAGAGCGGCTTCACGTCCAGAAGGTCAGCCGTCATTAAAACCAGCGCCAGGTTCTGCATAGCAATCGAGAGGCCCATCGTCGCGAAGACGACGGTCAAATGTGGTTTGCCTACCGATGGACGGATCACCAGCTGATAAACGAGAAGCCCAAAAACAAACAGGGCCGGTATGACGACGAGCGTTGCCGCATAGGCGTTCGTCCCGCTGAAGGAGACGGTGGCCCATGCAAGATACATGGCGAGCATGATGAACTCGCCATGAGCGAAGTTGACGACCTTGAGCACTCCGAAAATGAGCGTTAGTCCAATCGACATGACGGCATAAATGCCGCCCAGCATGACGCCTGACACCAGCAGTTGCGCAATAGTCTCCATTCGGATTACCGCGCCATGATATCGCGAACCCGTTAGCGTTTAGCCCAATCCGGCAATGGCACCATTATGGGATCGGCCGTAGCCAGCGAGGCCGGATAAACTTGGCGCGCTGCCAGATCCTGCCATTGCCATACTCCAACTGCCGACCGGAGATTCTGGCCCGCGTCCTTCGGATCGCTGGCAAGGTCAAAATTAGAGAACTTCAATCCGCTGCCATTGATTAGGCTACCGTCGGGGAGATCCATGGAAAGTGCAGCAGCCCGGATGTCCTCCGGCTCCATCGACTTCGCTTTGGGCAGGACGTCGTTGAAGAGCGTCCATAGCGCGGCAAACGACGCTACCGCGTGGCCGGCAGGCACCCGGTGCTGGAGTTTCTCGTAACGCTTGTTGAACTCCTCCGCTGCGGCCTCGACTTCGGGGCGCAAGGCCTTCGGGTTCACGAGTGCGGGAATATCGCTGACAAAGATGCCGTTCACAGCTTTGCCGAGGGAGTCCTTCAGGTCTGGGACCGAATGGCCGGCGCTGACGCCGATGACGACTGGAACATTGAAATTTAGTTCCTTTGCCTTCCTGTGGAACAGGATGGTGTCGTTGATAAAAGAGATCGCGATCAGGACATCCGGCTTCGCATCTTTCAACTTTTCGACAAGCGGCGTCATGTCGGTCATGAACTGGTCGTAGCCTTCGTCGAAGACCAGGTTGATGCTGGTTTCAGCGGCCCTTGCACGGACTCCCTTGCCGACAGCGGTGCCGAATGCGCGGTTCTCCCATAAAAGTGCGATGCGAAGCTCTTCAAACTTCTTGCCGAGCCTTTTGGCGAGTTCACCTTTTGTGAAGTCGATCGCAGTCGCACCATAGCGGCTCGCCGCGGCGCCAACTTGGAAGACATGCTTGTAGCCACGCTTCGTAATGATGTCCGCCGAGGCGATCGACTCCCAATGAATGACGCCATGGCGCTCGGCTTCGGCACTGATCGCAATGCCTAACGGAGAGGCATAAGTTCCAGTGATGATCGAGACGCCTTCCTGCGAAATAATCCGGTCGGCTTCACTTTTGCCGGCGCTTGGATCGGGCGCGTCGCCGCGAATGAAGACGACTTTCTTGCCTTTAACGCCGCCCTTTTCGTTGATCATGTCGCGCGCGATTTCCATCGCGATGTAGGACTCGTTGCCGTTTTTGGCCCAAGGCCCGGTGAAGGGTTCGAGGACGCCTATTTTAAGAACGTCGTCAGCGCGGGAGTTTTCAGGCGCAATCGTTACGAGGCCCAACAATAAAGCCGAGCCGAGGATCGCTTGCCAAAAAGGTTTTGTTAAATTTCTCATAGGTCCCTCCCCCGGCTGTCTTGCTTTGGGTGCGCCGGCAAGGCATTCGCCGTTGCCAATTCTATTGCGCTTAAGAAAGCAAAGTCCAGGCCAAGCCGCTGAAAAAGATCATGTTCCGGCAAGTATCAAAGCTTGCACATTTCGGCACCGCAGCCGATTTCGCGATCTGCGTGATCCAGCAATTCCGCGAAATCCTCTGGGAGTTGGATTCTTCGCCCGACGACGTGTGGCGAATATGCTTCCATCCAGTGGCTGTTGGTGGGGTGTTCGCCGCCGGCGACGAGCAAGACGAGATTTTCCGGGCGCGAGGAGAGCGGCCAAGGATCAAGAGCGGCACTTGCCCGGACGGCCGGATCGCGGTCTGCCTTTATCCATTCATCGATTCCGCCGCGGTGTAATGCTTCCGCCGGAATCTTCGTATTCTCCCACAAAAAATCCCTGATGGATTGCTTTGTCCATCCGAGGCCGGCCATGGCTTTGGCAACGACAGGCGACAGCATGAGAACGCCGGGAGTCCCTTCATTGTAGCCGATCAAGGAACCAAGATTTGGAGCACTAAGATATTCGGCCATCCTGTGCATGCCTTGAAGGGCATCTACTTCAGGCGTCTGTTTCCTGACGCTGCGCCGGCGAATGTTGGTGACGCCGGTCGCCCACAGAAGGGAGACAGAATTGGTTCCCTGCTCAAAGCCGTGACGCTCGGTGGCGTGCGGTAGCCAGCCCTCGGGCAGGTTTTTTTCGTCCTCCGCGAACACGGCGTTCGTGTACCGCATGGCACCCCACATCGCCATGGCCCCGACACCAGGAAGTGCGCC
>JBAUNL010000584.1:0-1550 GCA_049579205.1 Rhodomicrobium sp.
TTTGTCGCGAGGCTCCAACCTAACCAGTTACCCGGCCAAGCTGCTCGCCAGCTTCTAGACCTATCGACAATTATCTAGGTGAGACCCTCCCTCACTGATGGTTCGCGCCCTCGGGGCGCACGGCCAGCTTCTGACCGACTCGCTCCGCCTGCCGTCATATACCGATCGATAGAAGTGCTGACCTATTTGCCGTCATTCCCGCGAACGAGCGTGTGAAAAAAAACTCCTCCGCAGCTGCACTTCCCTTTCCTACCCTCGATCGCTTGTTCGTGTGCCCCTTGCACTCAATCCTAAGTCGTAGGCGTGGAACTTTCGGAAGCTAATTTCATTGCACGGACAAAGAGTTGCTTATTGCCGGCATGAAAAAAGCCGGAGCGTCAAAAGCATCCGGCCCGGCAAATGTCAGGGAGGACAAATCCGTGGCAACTGCGCAAATCGCCCAAAGCGTTCCCAGAGCGGGAACAAACTTTCTCAGCCGCGAACGCACCATCGCTAAGCCGGGCTTCAGCCGATGGATGGTGCCGCCAGCCGCTCTATGCGTGCATCTCTGCATCGGCCAGGTCTATGCCTTTAGCGTCTTCAACCTGCCGATGACCAAGCTGATTGGCATCACGCACTCCGCGCCCGGGGATTGGAAGCTCACTGAACTAGGCTGGATCTTCTCGATAGCCATCTTCGTTCTTGGAGCATCCGCCGCGATCTTTGGCCGTTGGGTAGAGGAAGGCGGCCCGCGCAGGGCGATGTTCACAGCAGGGCTCTGCTGGTCGGCTGGATTCCTTGTCTCAGCCCTTGGTGTGTATCTCCATCAGCTTTGGATTGTTTATCTCGGCTATGGCGTGATTGGCGGGTGCGGACTTGGCGTCGGCTATATATCCCCGGTCTCGACCCTGATCAGATGGTTCCCGGACCGGCCCGGGATGGCAACTGGTATGGCGATTATGGGCTTCGGCGGCGGCGCCTTTATCGCTTCACCATTATCGGTCTGGCTGATGAAAGAGTTTTCGACGCCCACGCATATAGGCGTCGCAGAGACCTTCATTGTCCTTGGCCTGATCTATCTTGTTTTTATGATGGTCGGTGCCGCCATCGTGAGAGTCCCGGCCGCAGGTTGGAAACCTAGCGGCTACGTGGAGCCTGCGCAGCCGCCAAAACTCGTCACCAAGGCGGATGTCTATGTCTACGATGCTTTGAAGACCCCTCAATTTTGGCTGATCTGGTGGGTGCTTTGCCTTAATGTCACGGCTGGCATCGGCGTCCTTGGGCAAGCCTCCGCCATGAGCCAGGAAATGTTTCCTGGCCGTGTCACAGCAGTTGCTGCCGCCGGTTTCGTGGGCCTTTTGAGCCTATTCAACATGATGGGACGGTTTTTCTGGGCTTCGATTTCGGATTTCATCGGACGGAAGAACACTTACTTCTGCTTCTTCGCGCTTGGCGCCGTGCTCTACGCGGCCGTGCCGTGGACCGGCGCTATCGGCAGCGTCGCGCTATTCGTGGTGTTCTTCGTCGTAATCATGAGCATGTATGGCGGCGGCTTTGCAACAGTCCCGGCT
>JBAUNL010000585.1:0-1647 GCA_049579205.1 Rhodomicrobium sp.
TTTGTCGCGAGGCTCCAACCTAACCAGTTACCCGGCCAAGCTGCTCGCCAGCTTCTAGACCTATCGACAATTATCTAGGTGAGACCCTCCCTCACTGATGGTTCGCGCCCTCGGGGCGCACGGCCAAGACGAGACCTACACTGCACGCCGTACGACGCCCGGGGTCCGACCCCACCTCCACAATCTTGCTATAATCGCTCGGCCGGCCGTTTGATCTATCGCAAAGCTGGGCGCTGGGCCGGTAGTACACTCGATGTGCGGGGGATCCACGTAGGATCGAATCGATGATTACTGATCTTTTGCGCCAGGAACATCGCAATATCGAAAAGCTGCTTCTCGTTCTTGAGCAGGAGCTGAGCGTCTTTGATAGCGGAGAGCGGCCTGACTACGAGGTCATCTGGGCAGTCATTGCCTATTTCCAGAGCTATCCCGATACCTACCATCATCCCCAAGAGGATATGGTCTTTGCGAAGCTGAAAGCGCGCGATCCCACGGCAGCTGCAAATATTGGCGATCTCGCGGCCGAGCACCGGAGCGGAGCCGAACGTTTGCGCCGGGTCGCGCAGGCGGTCGAGAGTGTACTGATCGATCGGGAACTCCTGCGGCACACAGTTGACGACATCATTCGCGACTTCATCACGCATGCACGGCGCCATATCGCTATGGAAGAGCGTGATTTCTTTCCGGCCGCGGACAAGGCTCTACAACCTCAGGACTGGGCGGAGATCGCCTCGTCGAGATCGGCCGGTCAGAAGGACCCGCTTTTCAGTGAGAAAGCCGAAGAGAGGTTCGACACTGTGCGGAGGCATATCTTGCAGTTAGAGCACGAGGCTGAGGCGGCCCGGGACAGATCTGGCGCCTCGCTGACCTAGCCGTTCAGCCCATGCGAACCCGATGCGCGGGGGCCGCCTGCGGTATTCCAAGAGGTGTCATTTCACTTCAAATAGCTGAGATAAGCGGCGACAGCGTCGATTTGTGATCTGCTGAGACTTTGTGCAATCGGTGCCATGACGGCTGACGTGTCTTCAGCACCTGGAACCTGTCCCCGCTCTTTGCTCCAGTTCACCAACTCTTTTACGGTGTACGAATAGAGTTGCCCTGCCAAGCGGGGATTGGCCCCGTCGCCAGTGGCTCCTGGACCGTGGCAAGCGGAGCAAGCGGGCACGTTGGCGTCGGGAATGCCCTCCTCGTAAATTTTCTTCCCTATGTCCACAAGACGCTTTGGTCCACCGCCGATGGGATTGGGATCGAGACGCTTGAAATGGGCGGCCAAAAGGGGGCCCAGTTCCGGATTCAGGCCGTGCACCTTCGACATGACGATATCAATATTTTTCTCCCGGCTGCGCTCGATGAAGGCCCGCAATTGGTTTTTGAAGTATTCAGATGTTTGCCCGGCAAGACGCGGTATGGGGTAATATCCCCGATAACCCCGGCCCGACATTCCGTGGCAGTCAACGCAATATTGGACCTTTGCCCGGACAGCATGCCCAGAAAACGCTGACCCACCCATACCATCCGCGTGTGCAGCGGCTGTCGAGAAGGCGACCGCGAGAATGGCCGTTTGCAGCGCCAATGGTAAGCCAAGGTACTTCATAATCCGGGCCTCACAGCATTGCATTGCGCTTGTTTAGCGCGCCAAAGACGCAG
>JBAUNL010000586.1:0-9824 GCA_049579205.1 Rhodomicrobium sp.
TGTATTGCCGCTCGGACGGCGTGCGTTGTCGTGGCGCTGCCGTGAAGTATCTGTCCCATAACCGCTCCCGAAGTTTGGGGTCAGTTAGACTGATTCCATCACACAGCGGGACTAAACACCTAGAGCCACACTTTTTGTGTAGCAACCGGTCCGGAGGTTTCCCTATCCCGTCTTTATGAACTTTGCCTGCGAGTGTTGCTTTTATTCGGCGTTCAAATCCATAAGGATTGTGCTTGCCCCGCTGGAATTGTCTTCGCTATCCGATCGTAACCGTGCGATTGAGCGCCGAATGATCACTGCACGAAACTGAGATAGGATGCGAGAGCATCGATTTGCTCAGCGGACAGTCTTGCCGCGATGCCCGGCATGTGTTCGGCGACGGTGTTGTATCCTTCGCCCCACTGTTCCAATCTTCTTTGCAGGTAAAAATAGGACTGCCCTCCCAAACGCGGGAACTGTCCGCGCCCCTGCGCGGCCTGGCCATGGCAGAAGGCACAGGCAGGGATGTTAGCTTCAGGTATTCCGTGCTGGAAGATTGCTTCTCCTTGGGCGGTAAGGGCTTCATTACCGTCGCGGGCAGGGTCAGGTGGAAGCGATGCAAGATAAGCTGCGACCTCGCATTCGTTTTCAGGCTGCACACCCACGGCGGCATGCGACATATATTTGAGAGAGAAAGGGTTGTTGCGGGATTGATTCCGCAAACGATCGAACTGCAGCAAGATGTAATCCCGATGCTGTCCAGCGAGACGCGGAGTGACGGCGAACCCCTGAACGGATGGGCCGTGACAGTAAGCGCAGTTTTGCGTGACATAATTTTGGGGGACGATCGGCCAGGTCTCGCCGCCCTTGCCTCCACGGCAGCTCGCGCGAATGGGCTCTGCATTACTCGTCACCGCGAAAGCGAAAGAGGAAGCAATCGCAAGAACCGCTAATGCCGGCTTCATGAGCTTCATGACGGCTACCTTTGATAGCTAAGATAAGCTGCGACGGCCTCGATCTGCTTCTCCGACATGGCGGTCGCAATCGGCAGCATGGTGTTTTCTTCCCCGGCCGCTATGGAACTCTTGTGCCGGTAGCCTTTGCTCCATCCCTTCAATTGGGAGACGGTATAGCTGTAAAGCTGACCGGCAAGGCGCGGTATCGATCCATTCCCCTTGGCATCCTCGCCATGGCACGCGGAACAAGCGGGAACATTTTTTTCCGGCACGCCTTCTGTGAAGATTTTCTTGCCGGCGCCCACAAGGCTTTTGGGACCGTCTGCAGCCGGGCCGGGATTGAGCCTGCTATAATATCGAGCCACAGAGGGCCGCAATCCTGGCTTTACGCTCGCCATCGTAGGCCACATGAATTGCACGGCCGGCGGATCGTCCCGCGCGTGCTGCGCGATAGCCTTGAACTGGTTCTCAAGGTATTCCTGTTGCTGGCTAGCGATGCGGGGCGCCGTGTAGAACCCCTGGAGTCCTTGACCCGACGAGCCGTGACAATTCTTGCAATATTCGATTTTGTCCTGAAGTTCTCCCGCCTGTGCCCCCGCGGTGCAGAGAACTGAGAGTAGTGCGATAAGGCCTCCCGCTCTTAAACTGCCGACTTTCATGTTCTAGCTCCGCCTCGCCTTTAGATTTACACACTGTGGAGAGAATTGCCAACGCCTAAGCTAGAACATAAGCCAAGTGTAGATGAAGACCGTGTCGTTGCCGCTGGCCTTCAGCCCCGACCCGTCCACGTTGTAAACGGTCCCGTCGAACTTGTCGTAATGCGTATACTGGACGCCGATGCGGGCATTGAACCACGGCCACAAATCCGGCCCCCCGTTACTGAAGGGTAGCCACGCTAAGTCCAAATTCCATCCGCTCGAGTTCGGTGAGAAGTTTGCCGAACTGGCATAAAGAGTGGAATCTGCCGTGCCCCAGGTATTGAAATGTCCAGCTGTGAAGCTGTACGTTCGATCATAAATGTAGCTCGCAGATATATTGAGGTCGTTCAGCTCGTCCGTCGGATTGGACGCATAAAGCCCGATACTCTGGGCGCTATATTTCTGGCGTTCCCAGATGTAACTCGCCCGAACAGTGAAGATGTGAGAGTCGCCAATATACTGGTACTGGGTATCGAGTCCTATATCGAGAAACGGATTAACGACCCCTGGCGCAAAAGTTAAGGAATCCGGAAAGGCGCCTCCCCCAACTGGCTGTACCTCAGCGTACATGCCGAAAGTACCCACCATGAGCGAGTTTTTGTCCCAGGTTTTTTCGACCGCGAGCCGCCAATAGGGCGCGGTACCGTTAAATCTGTTAGCCGCAGGATTGCCACCCAGGTTGATAAGCGTGCTTGGAGGCAAGGCGCCATAGGCGGTGAGTTCCGCGTAGATCATGTTATCGATCCACACGTACCCGCCCACACCGCCAACTTGCCCGGCCCAATTTGTCGTGCCCAGCATGGTGCCGGCGGCTGGTGATGGGGCCACTTCTGATGATATAAAGGGAAAGGCCCACGCAGGCGCGGTATTCCAAACGTCTTGTACTGTTGGATTATTGTTGGCGGTGATGCCGTAGACGATATTGGTGCCGTTGATCACTCCGGTTTTGGCGTAGCGGATATCGGTGTTGTCCCAGCTGAAGGCCTGCCCCGGACGGTCATAGGTCATTTGGGCAAATGCGCCCACATCGCAGTAGAGCTGACCTGCAACAAAAACGCTGAACTGTCCAGGCAGCCAATCGTTGTCGTTGATGTTAGGCGCCGAGCCTAGCTGGGCTTGATTAGCCTTGTTCTTGACGTTCGTATAAGTGGCAGGCCACGCCATCACCGCCAGCGGAACTTGAGTCTCATCGGATTTTGCCGAACCGTCGCTGCAGCGAGTGCCGCCGGAAGTGTAGCCCATAAGCTTGAACTGGCGGCCGAAGGGGGTGAGCTCCGGAAAGGCGGTGTGGCACGTCGAACATGGCTGGCCGGTCTGGCGTGCGTAGGACGGCACGGCCTCGGCCGGCGGCGTCTCGATTAATGTAATAGCTGTTAGTGATGCAAATCCGGCCGCGCCGGTGACAAGCCAAGGAGCGACGGGGATTCTGCCGGTGCCGCGGGTTCGAACAGGCTTTGCTGTGGCGGCGTTAATCCGCAGACGATGCGGCAAGCGCATGCTCCCCCCCTCTCAATGGACCTTGGGAGGTCCAAGTGCCCCAGCTGTACCTTAGCGATTCACGTAAGAGGTGTCTTGATTTCCGTCAACGAAACTGTGGCTTTTCAGCAACATTCTGCTACCTATATCAATGCTGAGTATGCTTTGGATACCGTATCTTTATTTCTTGTCTTGTCCTGTTGATCAGGATCAAGCCCTTCCTGGACACGGCGGCGTACAAAGCGAGCGTCGGATTTCGATTCAAACCCGGAGGCAACGATGGATCATGAAGGACGCCAACAGCCCAAGGTCTCCCGCCGCGCTATGATTCGAGGCGCGATCGTGACGGCGAGCGCAGTCCCTGTTCTGCTCGCTGGAATCAACTCGGCGTATGCAGCGAAGATAAGCCAAAAAGCCGTTGGCTATCAGGACACACCGAAGGGAACTCAGAGCTGCGAGAATTGCCGCCTTTTTGAACCGCCTTCAGGCTGCAAATCCGTCGACGGGACCATCAGCCCGAACGCCTGGTGCCGGATTTACGTGAAAAAGTAACACGCGTCGATGCAGTAAGTCCGGGCGAGCGAGTGCAAAAAAAGGGCATGAGCGCCTGTAGCTTATTCAAGAAAAATGCCTGCCTGTTCTTGTTCGCGATCTGCCCATTCCTAGGCGATCGGGGCGTTACGCCAGCTCAAACGTCCGGTAGCCACATTTGCAGCCTTGATGTCCTCGCCCTAGGCATCCCAGTGACGCAGAGGATCCAGGCGAACTCCACAATCGCGCGTTGACTGCTAGCGGTCCCCAGCTTCACCCGCAGCTCCGTGACTGTCGCGTCGCGGTCCGCGTTATTGGCAATAGTTTTATATTAGGTTAGGACGCCGCCATTGTTGGGGGCATGTTCGATGACGGATGTTTTCTTTTCTTATTCCAGCAAGGATCGCGAACGCGTGAGTCCAATCCTCGATGCACTCGTAACTGAACAATCGGGACGAGTGGATCAGGCGGCATCTCGACGCCGCGCTGTAAGATTGTGTTTTGGTCCGAGCACTCTGTGAAGTCGGACCCGTGGTGCACGAGGCGACGGTTGAGAAGAATGCAGGGAAACTGATTCCAGTTTTGCTTGACCCTATCGATGCCAAGGAGGCCAAACGCCATGCAAAAAAGCACCTATTGGCTTGATGTTAAAGTAGATAGGATTGATAATCCCCAAGGGCTTTTGCTGTTTGATAAAAGCAAGCGCGGTTCTATTGAACTCGCTCCAAGCCACTCCTGGATCATCAATCATATTAATGGCGATGGCGAACTCGATCCGAATAGTTCTCGCAGTGTGATTGCTTCAAGCAAAGACACTCTATGGCCTGTCTTCGAGCAAAATTTCACGCCGCCCCGTCCGGCCGGGAGCGCCGATAATGCCTTCGTTCTCCATGCGCTCGATCAAGGAAGCGGCACGATTATAGCCGATGCCAAGGCGCCGCTGCAGATAGCTCGTTGTGGGTTTGCGGTCCGAAAGGACGATTTCGACGGCTCTTTCATAAAGGTCGCTTTCGCCGGCGGAATTTCCTCTGGTACCGCTTCCGTCTCCCTCGACGGCGGCATCCTCCAAAATATCCTGGCGATAAGACGGAGCGCCTTGCGTCTTGAGCCAGCGAGCCACACGCTCCACTTCACCCTCGGATACGAATGGACCGTGCGCCCGTATTATTCGGCCGCCCGCCGCCATGTAAAGCAGGTCGCCAGCCCCGAGCAGTTGCTCCGCCCCCTGCTCGCCGATGATGGTGCGGCTGTCGATCTTTGAGCTGACCTGAAAGCTGATGCGGCTCGGAAAGTTGGCCTTGATCGTCCCTGTCACGACGTCAACGCTTGGCCGCTGGGTCGCCATGATCAGGTGAATTCCGGCAGCGCGCGCCATTTGCGAAAGGCGCTGGACCGCAAACTCCACCTCTTTGCCGGCGCACATCATGAGGTCAGCCATCTCGTCGATGACGACAACGATGTAAGGCATCGCTGCCGGGCCCAATACCTCTTCGTCAGGCAGTGCTTCGTCCGTCTGAGGATCAAACCCGGCCGCGGCAAACTCACGAAGCGACTGCCCGCGAAGTTGCGCGGCCGCTATCTTGGCATTGTAGCTGGATATGCTGCGCACCCCGAGCTTGCTCATACGCTGATAGCGGATGTTCATCTCGTTCACGGCCCATTTCAGCGCCGCCACGGCCTGTTTGGGATTGGTAACGACGGGCGCGAGCAGGTGCGGGATTCCGTCATAGACCGACAGCTCCAGCATCTTTGGGTCGATCATGATGAAATTGCACTGTCTTGGCGGCAGCTTGTAAATCAGGGAAAGGATCATGGCGTTGACCCCAACCGATTTCCCTGAGCCGGTCGTTCCCGCAATCAGGAGATGCGGCATCCGGGCAAGATCCGCCACCACCGGTTCGCCGCCTATGGATTTGCCAAGCGCCAGCGGCAAGACCGCTTGAGTATTTTGGAAAGCGCCCGATTCAAGTATGGCCCGCAGGTGTACTGCCTCCCGCTCCATATTTGGCAGCTCAATACCAATGGCGTCGCGGCCCGGCACCACGGCGACGCGTGCCGATACAGCGCTCATCGAGCGCGCGATATCGTCGCCCAGGCCAACAACCCGCGCAGATTTCGTTCCCCGCGCAGGCTCCAGTTCAAAGAGCGTGATTACAGGCCCTGGGTAGATCCCAGATATGCGGCCCTTCACGCCGAAGTCCCCCAGGACTTCCATGAGCGCAGCGGCGCGCTCCGCGAGTTCAGGGCCACGGTTCTCGACTTTGCCGCGCGGGCGGGGCGGAGGCGCCAAAAGCGCCATCGAAGGCAGGGCGGAGATGAAATCCTCCTTCGTCTCCTCTTCTACCGCATGTGCGTATGCTGTGGCGGCCGCTTTCGGATAAATAGGCGCCCTCCCGGATCGCGCGGTGCTTTTAGCGCTGGAGAAAGCCTGCGCGCCATTGCTGCCTCCCGCTTTGGTCCTAAGGCGCGGTAAAGACGGCCCGCCGGACCCGTGGTCGTATCCATTGTGGCTCCCGGCGCCCCCGGGGAAGGTTTGGCCACGCCGCGGGCCGAAAAAGGGCTCAATGCGATCGTCGTCGTAGACATCGCCGTCTTCGTCCCGTTCACCTTTGGCCGGCGAAAAGCCAGATATAATTTCAGTGCGGCCTCGTGTGCCGAAGTTCGGAACATCCGGCGCAATATACGGCGGCGCCTCACCGATCGATCTTCCTCCAGCGTGCCGTATCCTTTCCGCTGGTGTGAGCGGCGGCTCTTTCCTGACCTCCATCAAAGGCGGGCGCTCCTCCATGAGAATAAGCGCTTGTCCACGCGAGGAGAGATGTTTGACCCAGCTCGTAAGCCTGTTTGCAAATCCCTGCTTATTTTCGCCAAGCCCCCCTTCCTCAAAAGTGAGCGCATCTGCGTCATTCGCGAGCGCTCCTTTAAAGGCGGCAAAAAGGTCCTGCAGGTTCCATCCGCTGGCGCGCCATAGGCAGTCAATTCCCAAAGCGAAGAAGAAAAGCGCACCAACCGGCCACAGGGCAAAGGAAGGTAGAATAGGAGCGAGCTTGGCGATCCGGGATGCGGCGAAATCTCCAGTTATGCCACCGAGACCAGACGCAAGCACCCAGCGCTGCGGAACCGGAAAGCAGGCAAAAAAGCCCGAGAATGCGAAAGCAGCGACGGCCCAATACAGCAGCCGCAATCTCGGGCGGATCGGAGAGAACCCTGTCGCGATCTGGAGCCCGAGTGCCGCAACGGGGACCACCAGCAAAGCGGAAGCAAGGCCAAACCCTTCCATGAGCGTGCCGGCGAGGCTTGCCCCGCCCCGCCCGAGCCAGTTTTGCGGCCGGGCTCCCGTGGCGTAGTTCGGGCTTGGGTCGGCATAGGACCAGCTCAGAAGCGAAAGCCAGCAGATAACCGCGGCTGCAACAAGGGCAAGTCCAAGCAGGCGCCACGGCAGCCGGCGCAATTCAATCGCCAGCACCTTCGGCAAGAACCGTCTTCGTAGCGTTTGCATCGACCCACGCCACTCCTCAGTTCGGGCGTCATAGCAAGAATGACGCAAGCCGTTCCAATGCTTCCCGTGCGAGCCCGGGCGGGTCCACAAGCGCAAGCCGGGCGTAGGCGCTCGCCGGATTTAACCCGCGATCGTCCGGGTGCGCCAAGTATGAACCAGGTAAAATTTTAACACCGCACCCTTTCCAAATAGTTTTCGCGGCTGCTTCACCTCCATCAAAATTTGAAAGATCGAGCCAAAGGAAAAAGCCGCCCGCAGGCTCACGGTATCCGGGCAAGGCACCGATCAACTGAGAAGCGATGGCGAATTTTTCCCGATATAGCTTGCGGCTTTCCTCCACATGCGCCTCATCCTGCCAGAGCGCCGCTGAGGCATACTGCACTGGCAACGGTACCTGGGGAGAGGCCACGTTGCGGTATTTCACATAGTCCTTGAGGAATGCGGCATCGCCCGCGATAAACCCCGAGCGCAATCCCGGCGCGTTCGAGCGCTTGGAGAGGGAATTGAAGGCGAGGATGTAATCCAGACTGCCGGTTTCGGCAACGGCCCTCAATATGCCGGCAGGTGCTTCATGCTGGTAGATTTCCGAGTAGCATTCATCTGAAAAAATATAAAACCGGTGCTGCCTCGCGAGCGCTGCAAGCTTCTGCAGATATGCCTCCGAAGCCACGGCGCCTTGTGGGTTTGCCGGGGACGCAAGATAGAATGCCGCCGTTCGGTCGAGGAGCGCCGGAGCAAGTGCATGGAGATCGGGGAAGAACCCGCTTTCGGCGCTGGCAGGCAGCAGAACGGCCTCAGAGCCGCAGGTGAGGGCGGCAGCGTAATATGCCTGATAAAACGGGTTCGGCATCAGGACCGCGGGCTTCTCCAACCCTTTCCTTGCCACTGCAATTGTCAACGCTGAGACAAGCCCCTCGCGTGTGCCGCACAGCGGCAAAACGTGCTCGCTGGCATTGATGCGGCCGGGAATTATCCCGTATCGCCGTTCGAGCCAGCCCGCGACGGCTTTGGTCAATTCCGGAATGCCGCCAATCGGTGGATATTTTCCAAAGCTCTTGGAGTGCCGCGAGACGATTTCGCCGGCGAAGCTTGGGAAGCCATGCCGCGGCTCCCCTATCGTCATGTCGATTGGGGGGGCGCCGGGCTTTTCATCTCCGAGGAGGTCACGAAGCCGCTGGAAAGGTGATTGGATGGTGGAGATCAGTGATTCTGCCAAGGTAACTTCACTTGAAGGGTTTTCGCGATTAGAAAACCAGTATCACGCCCCGCGTTCGGACACTATGGGCGAGGCTTCGGAATCTCTACCGTCTGCACTATCCCAGACATCTTTGGTGATTTTTGGAGACATCGCCGCTAAGCCGATAACTTGCAGCTTATTTTTTGTTGACTGAACCAAGAGTTGATTAAAATCTCATATATATCCGACGGTGCTGACACTATTGCATTTTTTATTGTGCACGCGACGATCAAGATTAGCCTAACCGCGTATTGAGTCGTGGTTCGCGGGCTCGGTTGTTTTACCGAATGCGCGGCCGTGGAGCGCAACGGCGGCGAAACCGGCGATAAGTAGTGTGATAATCGCTATGTCGAGCTTTCCTGCCCCGCGACATCGATGCTCTCATAGACGCTCGTTACGGCCGCCTTCGCTCGATCTCGCGCTCCTCGTGGCCCTACCAAGCATCTGATGTTGAACCCACGCCTCGGCCTGAGCCGCCGTTGAAAAGCCGTACCAATGCTCCGCAGGAGCATTCTGTTGCTTCACTACAACGCCCCAGCCGCCCTCATTTTAATTTGAGAACCTTATATTCTAGACGGCGGTGCCCAGCCATCGCCCGCTCCTTTCAACGCACCCGTGCCATTACCGGCTAACTAAGGGCTGGGCCATATCTTCGTCATGTTGGATGAAGCGAAGAAAAATATAAAAAGCATTAACGCGTTTGCTCTGTTCGACGGGACGGGCTCGAATGACGACCGAGTGTGGCTTCAACTTGGAGCCAATACCGGGACCTAACAGCGGATGATCGGTAAGCTTGCAGAAGGCTTCACGAAAATTATCCGCCCGGTGAGGCAAAACAAGGCCTGCCGCGCGCACCGCGGTTGAATTGAGCGCTTCGCATATTGCGATGCTCCTCGAAAAGGCGGAAGCTGTTGGTCGCTTGTTCAAGAGACAGCGGCCTAGGGGGGCGTATGCGTCTTGCCGTTCTTCCCGGTGATGGGATTGGGCCGGAGATCACAGCTGCAACCCTACCTGTGCTGAATTCAGCCTCCGCGCGTTTCGGTCTCTATCTTCAGACCGAAGAGCATTTCGCTGGCATCGGAAGCTTGCGCAAATTCGGGACCACCCTCCGCCCAGAGGTGCAGGAAGCGGTGCGCGCTGCCGATGGCTTGATCCTGGGGCCGGCCGCCACGCTGGAATTCAAGGACCAGATCAACCCGTCCATGTTCTTTCGCAAGCACCTGGACCTCTTCGCGAACATACGCCCCGCAAGAACCTTACCCCGGCACACCGAAGCGCACCAATGAATTCGATCTTGTTGTCGTCCGCGAAAACACTGAAGGATTCTATGCCGACCGCAACATGGAGCAGGGATACGGCGAGTTGGTTGTCACGCCCGGTGTGGTCATTTCGCTCAGGCGCATTACTCACGCCTGCTGCGAAAGAATTGCGCGGGTGGCTTGTGATCT
>JBAUNL010000587.1:0-6066 GCA_049579205.1 Rhodomicrobium sp.
ACCTCGGACTGCTCGTCATTTGCAGGCATAAATCCAGCACTATCCCCGTTTGCATGCCAGTAGCTGACATATCCTGGACCTGCACTATCGTCTTACGCCTCGCATTCATCGAGCACTAAACACCAAAGCTCTGCCATCGCATCGCTAACGCCCCAGCCGATGTTCCGAGCTGCTACGCGAACGCTGCCGAGACGCTTCAGAAATAGCGCTCGCCCGTTTTCGCGAAGAGACAGCGTCCGCTTCAGCGCCTGCTCGAAGATCAGCACGAGGGCAGAGTAATAGCCTTCATCCTCCAGGCTGCAGTCACGCAGGAAAGCGATCGCCTCTTCGCAAAAGAAAACCGATAACTCTGTCATGCCCTCTGGATGGCCGATGGCCTTGTCATCTGACTGTATTGGTCCGCGTGCTTTGCAGACGGGTTTCGCGTCCATGATCCTGGAATCTCCCCCGAAGTAAATGGAGAGAGACCGTGGATGCTGTTCAAAACATAAATACTTCCGCCGTCCGCAGGCCTTGGAATAAGGGCAAGCTCGTTGGCCCGAAACCGCCCTTGCAGCCCAAGCACGTTTGGGCGATCCGCACGAGGCTACAAATGCAGCGCAAGGTCCGGGATCTTGCGCTTTTCAATCTCGCCATCGACAGCAAGCTGAGGGGCTGCGATGTGGTGAGCCTGAAAGTCGAAGACATCGCACCCCATGGCTACGCGATGGAGCGCGCCACGGTGCGCCAGAAGAAAACCGGGCGCCCAGTCCGGTTCGAGATCACCGAACAGTCCCGCCAGTCCGTCGACGAATATCTCCGCCTCACCAAAAGGCAGCCCGGAACCTGTCTGTTCGGCGGCCGCAGGAAGGAGAAAAGCCTCACCAAACGGCAGTATGCGAGGCTCGTCTCGAATTGGACCGCGATGCTAGGCTTGGACGCGAGCCTGTATGTCACGCACTCCCTCCGCCGCACGAAGGCAACCCTAATTTACCGCAAGACCGGAAACCTCAGGGCGGTCCAGCTTTTGCTCGGCCATTCGAAGGTAGAAAGCACAGTGCGTTACCTTGGCATCGAGGTCGACGACGCGCTCACAATCGCCGAGCAGGTGGACATCTAACCAATGGATGGAGCGGTTCTCGCTCCATCTTAATGTACCTGTATCTCTGGGTCAGGCCGTTTGCAGACCATTGGGGCTAAAAATGGCCCTCGTCGGCAATCGAGGGAGCAGCGGAATTACATATCAAATGAGAAGCGGAGTCCGGGTCGGGCCATGTGTGGAACAGCTCCCGGCTGTCAAGGGATTCTCGCATGTTTGCAGCGTTGGTTGGAGGCAGCCATGTGTCCGGCCTTGTGATGCGGCTCAGATGCCGCTGGCCATAATGCCTTCCGCGGATCGGGTTCCGGTCAAAAGCTCGCATTCGACAATGCTCTGGACCGAGTGGGTTGTCCCGATCACCGGATCAACCAGTTCTGCATTACATGCTGTCTGCCCTTTCCAGCCATTCTTTCACGCCAGCGCTGGCATTTTGAGGCTACCGGAGATTAGCCGCCTAAGTGGAACCTTTCCCCCTGATAACAGCATTTAGATGGGGGGCGGACTGAGTCGTTATTATTGCCCTCTCCATAAGGCGCGGCGCGCACGGGAAGGCTGGAAGTGAAATGGCGCTGCAAATCGAAGACTATGCCATCATTGGCGATTGCAAAACGGCAGCTCTGGTTAGCCGCGACGGCTCGATAGATTGGCTTTGCTGGCCCCGTTTCGATTCGGCGGCGTGTTTCGCGGCGCTTCTCGGTACGCCGGAGCACGGCCGCTGGCTAATTGCTGCCGCCGACCCATCTGCGCGGGTCGCCCGCCGCTACCGCGATGATACTCTCATCCTGGAGACTGATTTCGAAACCTCTAGCGGCGCTGTCACCGTGATCGACTTCATGCCGCTGCGGGATGGATCACACGATCTCGTGCGCATCGTCATCGGCCGGCGCGGGCGGCTCTCCATGCGGTGCGAGTTCGTGCTGCGCTTCGACTATGGCTCCATGGTGCCCTGGGTGACACGCCTCGAAGACGGTGCGCTGCAGGCTATCGCCGGCCCGGATATGAGCGTTTTGCGGACGCCCATCGGGCTGACGGGCGAGGATCTGAAGACGGTTGGTGACTTCGTCGTCGCCCAAGGCGACACCATTCCGTTCGTGCTCTCCTATGGCCTCTCGCACCGGGCCTTGCCCGAGCCCATCGATCCTATAGCCGCGCTCAGCGACACGGAAGTGTTCTGGCACAACTGGTCGGCGGGTTGCACCGGGATGGGCGAGTGGTCCGGGCTAGTACGCCGCTCGTTGATTACGCTGAAGGCGCTGACCTACCGGCCGACAGGCGGCATCGTCGCGGCTCCCACAACGTCGCTCCCCGAACAGTTGGGCGGAACCCGCAACTGGGATTACCGTTACTGCTGGCTCCGGGATGCCACCCTCACCCTGCTAAGCCTCATGCATGGCGGCTCCTACGACGAAGCGCAGGATTGGCGGCTTTGGCTGCACCGCGCCGTGGCAGGCCTTCCTGCGCAGGCTCAGATTATGTACGGGATTGCGGGCGAGCGCCGGTTGACTGAACTTGAGCTGCCTTGGCTGCCAGGTTACCAGGGCGCTGGGCCGGCGCGCATCGGCAACGCAGCCTCGGATCAGTGCCAGCTCGATATCTATGGCGAGATCATGGATGCGTTCTATCAAGCACGGCTCGGTGGACTTGAACCGCTCTCCAACTCGGACCTGCTCCGAGTGCTCCTGGACCACGTGGCACAGATATGGCGTGAGTCTGATGAAGGAATGTGGGAGGTTCGAGGCCCGCGTCAGCACTTCACCCACTCCAAGGTTATGGCATGGGTGGCTTTTGACCGCGCAATCAAGCTGGCCGAGAATTTCGGATTCGCGGGCCCTGTCGAACAATGGAAGGCATTGCGAGAGGATATTCACGATGAGGTCTGCGCAAAGGCATATAACGCCGAACGCGGTGCGTTCGTGCAGCACTACGGAGCCAGTACACTCGACGCTGGCGTTCTGATGATGCCCCTGGTCGGTTTCCTGCCGATAACGGACCGGCGCATGAGCAGCACCGTGGCAGCGATCGAGCGTGATCTTACGGTTGACGGTTTCGTACTGCGCTACGATACCGGAAGCGGGCAGGATGGCTTGCCTCCTGGCGAAGGCGCTTTTCTGGCATGTAGCTTCTGGCTCGCCGACTGTCTTTTGATGCTCGGCCGCACTGGCGACGCGCGCCGGCTTTTCAGAAGGCTTGCGGGACTCTGCAATGATGTCGGTCTGCTAGCAGAGGAATATGATCCCAGGGCACAACGCCTCACAGGCAATTTCCCTCAGGCCTTCTCCCACATCGCACTCGTCAACACAGCCCACAACCTCGTTCTTGCCGGGAAACCAGTTCACGAGCGCCCGTACACTCCAGGAATGCGGATATGCGCTAAGCGCGAGGGGGCGCCGCGCCCCGCATAGCGCAGCGCGGCCGCTTCGTCACGGAACCCAGCGATGAGGATACTCGCTCCTGATTCAAGATGCCTGGAAAGCAGGAGCTTTGCTAACGGGCAATGGTGCAGGCAGCGCCCCTTAATCATCCCTTGAAGAGGAGAACCTCGCGACGCCATGCCGTTTAAAGTTGAGGTAGGTCCGCCACAGATAGCTATTCACCAGGGCCAGACAGTGCTCGTCACCGATCCCGACGCCCAAATCCGCTGGCCGAGTGAACGCGGGCTCTTCTTCTTCGACACCCGCGTGCTCAGCAGCTGGATGATTTATGCCAATGGTGTCCCGTGGGACCTTTTGAGCGGCGGTGCCACAGCCTACTACACATCGTCGGTTTATCTAACCAATCGCACCATCCTGACACAGGACGGTGCCATTTCCCCGCGCACACTCGGCCTCACCGTAAGCCGATGCGTGGCAGGCGGCATGCACGAAGACCTCGACATTACCAATTACAGCATGAGGCAGGTGCGCTTCCAGCTTGAAATAGTACTCCGCTCCGACTTTGCAGACATTTTTGAAGTCAAATCGGGCAGCATCGTACGGCGCGGGCGTATCACCACCGAATGGCTTGATTTGGCACAGAGACTGTCTACGACATACCGCAATGCCGATTTCATGCGGTCGCTGACCGTCGCCCCTGCCCAGCTTGAGCCAGGTGCGGTCTACGCCAATGGCCGTCTCAGCTTCGAGGTCTCTCTTGCTCCGGGCGAAGCGTGGCATTGCTGCCTCCTCTACTCTCTATCAGACGGCGATCGGGAATTTCCAGCGCCACGTGTTTGCGTCTCGGATAGCCATAAGTTGCCGCACGCCGAGACGCTTGCCGGGTGGCTGGGCACGGTTCTGAAAATTCGCACGAGCAATGAAGAGTTCTACCGCCTCTACCGCCAAGCGCTCGAGGACATGGCCGCACTGCGGCTGCCCATTCCCGGCACCGGCGATGTGGTGTTTCTGCCCGCGGCAGGGCTACCCTGGTTCGTTGCTCCTTTCGGCCGCGATAGTCTGATCGTATCCCTACAGAACCTGTTGATTTATCCTGAGTTCACGAGTGGCGCCTTGAACTTCCTTGGATCCCTGCAGGCAAAGGAAGTGGATAACTATCGTGATGCAGAACCCGGAAAAATTCTTCATGAGCTGCGCTATGGCGAACTCGCACATTTCAAACTAATTCCCCACACCCCCTACTACGGCACGGCCGACGCTACACCGCTGTATCTGATTACATTGCATGCTGCCTGGAGAGCGACCGGTGACATGGCGCTCCTTGAACAGCATTTGGATACAGCGGAACGCTGTCTGGCATGGATAGACAATTACGGCGACCGCGACGGCGACGGGTTTCAGGAATACCAAACCCGCTCACCGGTTGGTTACGAGAATATGGGTTGGAAGGATGCGGGCGACGCCATCGTGTATCCGGACGGGTCCCTGGTGAAGGGGCCAAAGGCGCTCTGTGAGCTGCAGGGCTATGTATATGACGCGTGGCTTCGCATGGCCCAAATCTTTGATGCACTCGGCAAAACCAGCCGGGCTCGCGAACTGCGAGCGAAAGCCGCAGTCATGTTCGAGCGGTTCAATGAAACCTTCTGGGATGAAGAATCTGGATTTTACGCCCTCGCCCTCGACGGCGATAAGAGGAAGGTGCTAACGGTCGCCTCCAATCCAGGCCACTGCCTGTGGTCGCGCATTGTGCCCGCCGGGCGCGCGTCTAAAGTGGTTGAACGGCTAATGGCTCCCGACATGTGGAGCGGCTGGGGCATACGCACGCTTTCTGCGCTAAACCCCGCGTTCAATCCTTACAATTACCAGACAGGGTCGGTTTGGCCGCACGACAACGGCGTCATTGCCATGGGCTTCAAACGCTATGGCTTCGCTGCCGAAGCGGCACGGATCGCGCGCGACATAAGCGAAGCCGGAACCCATTTCCTACTGAATAGGCTGCCTGAACTTTATACGGCCCCCAAGCGCGACGAGACGACATTCCCTGTGCAGTACCTTGGTGCCAATGTCCCGCAGGCCTGGGCTGCTGGCTCGGTCTTCAGCCTAATGCAAGCCATGCTGGGCTTCATGCCGGACGCACCCAACGGCAAACTCTACATTGATCCGTCCTTGCCGCACTGGTTGCCCGATCTGACCGTGTACGATCTTCGCGTGGGTAAGCATCGGCTCGATATCAGTTTCTGGCGCGACGGCGAAGACACTAAATTTAAAGTATTGCGCGGCGACCCTAACGCGGTCGAGCGCAGCAGCGTGATGGTACAAAGCGGCCGGCTGAAGCTAGCGTCTGTGTAAGGCAGGAAAGTAAAACTTCATTAGATTTGAGAGGCGATGACGTCGCCAACCCGCAATGCGTTTGCGATAATGGTCAAGGTGGGATTTACAGCTCCGATGGAAGGAAAAAAAGCTCGCGTCACCACCCTGGTTGGAGGAGCTAATACCGAATCCGACTGATTGAGTCGCCGCGCGCATGGGATTCCGCTCGGGATTCGAAGCAGTTATATGGAAGGGTCATGATTCGTTTGCGGGGGCAAGATCATGACGGCGATAGCATCGCATTTG
>JBAUNL010000588.1:0-15157 GCA_049579205.1 Rhodomicrobium sp.
TTTGTCGCGAGGCTCCAACCTAACCAGTTACCCGGCCAAGCTGCTCGCCAGCTTCTAGACCTATCGACAATTATCTAGGTGAGACCCTCCCTCACTGATGGTTCGCGCCCTCGGGGCGCACGGCCAAACCGGACATACTTCGTTGGCGGCGGCGTCGCAGACGGTGAACACGAAATCCATGACCGGCGCGCCCTCCGCCGCAAACTCGTCCCACGATTTCGACCGCAGGCCGCTGGTGTCGTAACCAAGTCTGTTGAGAAGTTCGATGGCATGGGGATTGATAGCGCCGCGGGGATAGCTTCCGGCACTGAAAGCGTGGAATTTGCCCCGTCCCATCCGATTGAGGATGGCTTCGGCCAGGATCGATCGGGCGGAATTGTGGGTGCACAGAAACAGCACATTGAAGACGCGGTCACTCATGGTTCATTCTCCCTAGAACGGCGACATGCTTTGCCGCGCCCGAAGGCAGGGCCGCAAAGTTCAGGACGGCTGCCGCAGCATTCTTGCGTCAGAAACTCCACCATGCGCCGGACGCCGCCGGTGCGCAGCGTATAGCGAATGAAGCGCCCCTCCCGCGCCTGACTCAAAAGCCCGGCCCGATCCAATTCCTTCAAATGGAAGGAGAGATTTGTCGGACCGATCCCGAGCGATCGGCCGATCTCGCCCACCGACAGCCCGGCCGGGCCCACCCGGGCCAGAAGCCTGAATATCGCGAGGCGGTTTTCCTGGGCCAGCGCAGCGAAGGCGCGCACAGCTTCAATGGATTCCATACCCCAATAATACAAAAAGTATTGAACCAAGCAAGACCGAAGGCCATCTTGCCGCGAGTAGGATAACAATCGGAAGAGGCCATGCGCGTCATCATCTATCACAACCCGGCTTGCGCGACCTCGCGCAATACGCTTGCCATGATCCGGCAAAGCGCGGCAGAGCCGGATATTATCGAATATCTGAAAACGCCTCCAAGCCGGGAGCGGCTTGAGGAATTGATCCACGCCATGGGGATTCCCGTTCGCGCGCTTCTTCGTGAAAAGGGCACGCCCTATCATGACCTTGACCTCTCGAATCCAAAATGGGCCGATGAGGAACTTCTCGGCTTCATGCTGGCCCATCCCATTTTGATTAACCGGCCCATTGTCGTTACGGCGAGAGGGGTGAGGCTGTGCCGGCCCTCCGAAGTGGTCCTTGAGATTCTGCCAAACCCCCGGATTGGCCCTTTTACCAAGGAGGATGGGGAGGTTGTGATCCCTTCTGTAATCCGATCCCTCGCGTCAAGGAAAAAGTGGCGACGCACTCTACCTCCACATGACAGGCTTGCCCCTCGTTGCGAATGGGAAGAAGACTGAAACTGTCAACCCAGATCGCAACCGCACACTCATGGCACGCCTCAGGCTTACTCTTGTGTTGGATTCGGGAGCCCGCATCGGCCCCGGCAAAGCTGCCCTTCTTGAAGGCGTGCGCGCGACCGGTTCCATCTCCGAGGCCGCGCGGTCAATGGGCATGGATTACAAACGCGCTTGGCTGCTTATCGACAGTCTCAATCGCGCCTTTCTTACGCCGGTTGTTGAGCGCACCACCGGCGGCACTGGAGGTGGCGGCGCAGCCTTAACTGCCTTTGGCGAGGAGCTGCTCGCCCGCTATCGCAAGCTCGAAGCCGAGGCCACCAAAATTGCTGCATCCGATCTTAAAAAGCTCGAACGGGAAGCAGCGCCGGATATTGGGCCGAAGGTCTAGCCATTCTTTCAAACGCTATGGCTATTTTCCCATAGCGACATACACGGACTTGCATTATCGTTATGGCAGAAATGCCATAGCGAGTTTCCATGGCCAATGCCACCGACGCGAAGGTGTATGCTCGACCCGCCACTCCGAGCCTCGGGCAAATCGCAAACGTCTTTGCCCGATACGCCAATTTCACCCTTGGAGGTGGCAGCGCAACGATCGCGGTTCTGCATCGCGAGATTCTCGAAAAGCGCTCATGGTTGTCCGAGGACAATTTCGCCCTGTGCTTTGCGCTCTGCCGCCTGACGCCGGGGACAAATCTCTTGGCCTTCTGCACGGGCGTCGGCTGGTTGCAGGGGCGCTTGTCCGGCGCGATTACGGCGTTGCTGGCCGCATCCATCCCTTGCGCGCTCATCGTCGCGGTGATGACGGTCGCCTTCAGCTCCTGGCAAGATAGCGCTCTTGCCCAATCGGCCATTCACGGCGCTATCGCCGCCGCCGTTGCCATCACCGTCAAGACCTGCTGGACGATCGCTAAGCCTCACTTCAAAGGCAGGACGCGCGGCAGGGTGGTGCTGATCGCCGGAACGGCGTTCTTGCTCTACGTCTTCCTCGCAATTCCGGCCATTCACATTCTGCTGCTCGCGGGTCTCGTGGGCGCGATCGTGCCAGCGGCCCGGCCATGAAAATCCTGCTGCTCTATTTCCTTTTGCTCAAGGCCACCGCCACTTCTTTTGCGGGATTGGCATCGCTCCCGGTGGTGCAGGACGAGCTTGTCATCAGGCGCCAGCTCCTAACCGACAGACAGCTTAACGAGGCTATTGTCATTACCCGCAGCACGCCCGGCCCGGTCGGACTCTACATCGTGAGCGTCGGTTACTTTGCGGCCGGCTGGCCTGGCGCGATCGCCGGCTGGCTCGCCATGATCACGCCGGCGCTGCTCATCATTCCCCTCGTGCATTTTGCCGGGCGCAGGGTCGAGCATCCTAGAGTGAAAACCATTTTGCAGACCATCGTGGTTGCGAGCGCCGGGCTGTTGCTGGCTGCCGCCATTCCGCTGGCGCAAAGCGCCCTAACCGACCCGGTGACGATTGCGATTGCGATCGTAAGTTTAGTCCTCCTGCTTCTGACTAAGATCGACACGCTGTGGATTATTCTCGGGGCTGCTGTCATCTCACTTTCGGCCTCAGCGCTTGGAGTTGTTACCAACATCGCTTGAATCACTTGGGTCCTGATTTAGGGTTGGCACGAAAGGTATTTGGACGGCCCCCGCCCCGTAGGGCGGGTCACGCTCTAGTCGCGCTCACGCGCGACCGGAGCCGCGCCCTGCGCGTCTCCGCCCATTCGGGTTGCGATCGTTGCCGCGGAGCCTGTGGCCCCGTTCTGCCCTTGCCAGGCCCCGCGCTTCTGTCCGGAGTCGCTTTGGCGCTCCATGATGGGGTCCGGTGAGGTCAAGGCCGTCCAGGCTAACAGCGCGTGCTTGATGGTTGCACCATCACAGGGATCGCGGCGGACTGGCCTTCCCTACGTCCTTGGCAGAGCAGCGGCTACGCCCGGACGATCTTTTAAGCGGCCGCCGCCGCAGACGGAGGCCCGAATCGGAAGTCTATCCCGTCGATCCACATTCGATGCATGATGATGGCTAGCTTGCGGGCAACGGCCACGCAGGCCTTCTTCATGCCGATCCTTTGAGCGAGCTTCACGCCCCAGGCTCTGAGTATCGACCATTTCTTGGAGATACGTAAGTGCGAGTTCGCCGCTTCGTAGAGCGCGTGCCGCATCAGCTTGTCTCCGCATTTGCTGATGTTGCCCGACCGGTCGATCTCGCCCGATTGGTAGACGCGCGGCGTCAATCCCAGGTGAGCTGCCACCGCTTTCGAGTTCTTGAACCGGCTAGGATCATCTACAGTCGCCTTGAAAGATAGGCTCACGATCGGCCCTACGCCGGAGACGGTCATCAATCGCTTGCAGACCTCATCTTTGCGCGCTGTCTGCCCAAGTCTGCGATCGAGCAGCGCCTTCTGTTTGCGCATCATATTACGCGCTTCCAGCAGCGGTTCAATGGCGCTACGTAGCTCCGGCGCATCGGTGAGCAAGGTCTCAACTCGTGCTGCGAAGGTGCAGCGATGAACGGCACCGATCTTTAGGCCGTGCACCTTCAATAGGCCACGGATCGTATCCTCGATCGCCAGCATATGGTCCACGAACTTCTTGCGCGCGAGCGTGGTCCGGAGAAGTTGAGATTCCTTGCTCTTGACGTGTACCGGCCGATAGTGGCCAAGCCGCATCATATCAGCAATCCCACGAGCGTCGCTGCGGTCGGTTTTGTTCGGGCGGGACGACAAAAATCGCTGCGCGTGCCGTGTCTCGATGCAAACCACCGGCAGACCGCTCTCGACGAGCGCGCCGTAGAGCCATTCGGAAAGCGGACACGCCTCAATGCCAATAAGTTTGATCTTCTCGCGCCACTTTGAGAGCGCTTTTAACAGAGGGACCGGCTCACTCTCAGCCTTTCCCTCCCATACCACCGATCCATCCGCCTCGACGATGCAGATCGACGTCATCTTGAGTGATATGTCCAGTCCGACAAATAGCGCCATAGAAATCTTCCTCCGTTGCTGGGACGAATCAATCCCAGCACCAAGGGTAGCAGCTGGCCGGGATCGGATTACCCCAGCTGATGCGAATTCCACCTAGCTCAACCATCCGTGCGCGTCCCCAAAATTCCCGCCACGACATGATGGGCTTAAGATCGCTCCTCTTGGAGTAATGCCGGTTGGAATTATGTTGGGACGGAAGCCTCGTTCGGCGCGAAAAACAACGGCGTTCGATGCCGCTGCGAAATGCTTTAACTAACCCGCGTCTGTGATCGTTCACCAACCCTACATCCCAAAGCCCATTTTTACCCAGTATGCTTCGATTTTCTTTACCAGCGATGAGGGAAGCGGAACATAGTGAAGGTCCTTGGCAGTCTTTTGCCCTTCCTCAAGCGACCACTTGAAGAAATCAATGGCAATCTTTGAGGTAACTGCATCCTTGGGTTCTTTGTACATAAGAATAAAAGAAGCCGCGGTGACTGGATAAGCGTTTTCACCTGGCGCATTCGTCATCACAAGGTAAAAGTCTTGGGCACTGCTCCAATCCGCGGACTCAGCAGCTGCCCGAAAGCTCTCGGCGCCGGGCCTCACGAACCGCTCCATTTTGTTCTGGACGAGCCCGAAAGTCATTCTATAATGAAGGGCGTAAGCATATTCGACATAGCCAATCGAATATTTGAGCTGGCTCACATATGTGGCTACACCCTCATTGCCCCTCCCCCCGGCCCCGATAGGCCACTCGACATGGACTCCCTCTCCGACCTTATCCTTCCACTCCGGACTGACCTTCGATAAGTAGTTTGTCCAATTGAAAGTGGTCCCGGAGCCGTCTGTGCGGTGTACAATTGTAATCGGGGCGTCGGGCAGCCTAAGCTCGGGGTTCAGGGTTAGAATGGCCGGGTCACTCCAATTGACTACCTTTCCGAGAAAGATTTCGGCGAGCAAAGGTCCGGTGAATTTGATCTGGCCCGGCTGAACGCCTTCTAGGTTAACAACCGGCACCACCCCGCCAATTACAAGTGGAAATTGACCCATTCCAAACTTAGCCAGCTCCTCCGATTTAAGCGGCATGTCCGACGCGCCAAAGTCGGCGGTGCCGGCCTTGATCTTGGCAATTCCCCTGCCTGACCCAACGGATTGATAATTTATGGCTTGGCCGGTTTTAGTACGATATTCGTCTGACCACTTGGACAGTATAGGATACACAAAAGTCGATCCCGCCCCTGTGACTTCGGCGGCGTCGCCGCGTACACTCGCTGTGACGAGTAGAGATAATAGGCCGGCGGCTAAGGCGGTACGGTATTTCACTTTGACATCCTCACCCCGGCACGGTTTTCCGCTGAAGGAGCACGAGATGGCTCGATATGTCGGTTCGCGTCGACAAGCGGACCTCACTTTTAAAACAACCGTATGACGTCTTGATGACGGATGGCACGCAAGTCGAACGACACCGGCCTCTCGGGGCGCGAAGCCGGTTCACGCGGTCCGGCGATAACAACGGTGACCGAAGTGCGTGATTAACCAGCGGCGGCAAAATGTGCTCGCGCGCAGCAACGGGCCTTTGCCGGCGCCAAAAAGAAAAACGTGTTGCCTTTAATCACGGTTGCGTTCGGGGATGCCGTCAAAGCCATTTCTTTCTCGCCGGGAGGGTCAGTCAGCCTCTTCCCCTTGCTGGTTGGGAAGATCGGACGAGAAACAGCAAACCTCGGGATGTCCCTCACAGCAATCCGTCACGAGAAACGAAATGAGCCGCCGCATGCCCTTAATATTGGCGCGATAGATGATGAGGCGTCCCCGCCGTTCCCCCGTCACGAGCCCGGCGCGTGCAAGGATCGCCAGATGGGTCGAAAGCGTGTTGTGCGGCATGTTGACAGTTTCCGAAATGGCCTTCGCCTGAAGACCGTCCGGCTCATGCCGCATGAGCAGCCGAAAGATTTGCAGCCGGGTCGGCTGGCCGAGCGCTGCCAGGCCAGAAAGCGCCCTTTCGCTGCCGGTAACCTCGCCACTTCCGCTCGGCGGCAGATGAGCAACGATGGCCACGCGTTTTTCTTCCATCAACACCTCAGTCTCTTAAGGCTTGCGGCCCTTTGCAGCTGGCCGCCGCGTTATTACTTCGAGCTGCGTGACAGGATTATGAAGGCAGGGTGAATCAGGCCGTTTCCTGCGGAGTCGCAATCATCTAACTTGAATTCGGAGCAATAAGCTTTTTGCGGGGATTTCAGTCTTGCCTTTCGCCGTTATAGATAAGACGCGTTGCGTTGAGGGAGTAGCCGAATCCTCGAACGGTGCGTATTAAATCGGAGCCGGTTCCGGAGTTGATCGCCTTGCGCAGCCGGCCGACATGGACGTCTACAGTCCTCTCGTCGCAATAGACCTCATGGCCCCAAACGCCATCAAGTATTTGTGCGCGGGAAAATACCCGTTCGGGGTTAAGCATCAGGAACTCAAGCAATCGATATTCCGTGGGTCCAACCGCAACTTCTCTTTCCCCGCGCATAACTCTACGCTTCTCACGGTTAAGCTCGACATCTGCCACTCGAATAACGGTATCGACGAGCGCCGGTTTAACTCTGCGGAGCAGCGCGCGGACACGAAGAACCAGTTCCGGCACCGAGAAGGGCTTGACGATGTAATCGTCAGCGCCGGTTGCAAGTCCTCGTACTCTGTCGCTTTCCTCACCCCGCGCCGTCACCAGGATGATGGGCAAGAATTTGGTCTCGGCGCGCTGCCGGAGCCTGCGGCAGAATTCAAGACCGGAGAAACCCGGCAGCATCCAATCCAAAAGCAGCAGATCAGGTGGAAAAGCCCGGAGCGCGAGGTCCGCATCTTCGGCACGGGATGCCAGATCAACTTTATAGCCTTCCGCCTCCAAATTATATTGGAGCAAAATGCCGAGCGCTTCGTCGTCTTCGACGATCAAGATTCGGCCGGGCATGGAAATAACCGTCAAGCCACCTCAACAGGCAAGCCATCATGCCTGGGGCGTTCCTCGAGGATGGTCTGACCGGTGACGATGTAGGTCACGGCCTCCGCAATATTGGTGCAATGATCGCCGATGCGCTCAATGTTCTTTGCGCAAAAAAGAAGATGCGCCCCGAATGTGATGGTCTTGGGGTCCTCCATCATATAGGTCAGAAGCTCTCGGAACAGGGAGTTATAAAGTCTGTCGATCTCTTCGTCGCGCTTCCAAACTTTGAGCGCCGCGGCCCTGTCCCTTTGCGCATAGCTGTCGAGCACTGCATGCAGTTGCAAGAGCGCGAGATCTCCGATCCCGACGAGACTTTTCGTCATAGGGGATAACCAGGCCTTTTCATCAAAGGTGGCAATGCGCTTGCCGACGCTTTTGGCCAAATCGCCGACACGCTCGAGATCCCCCGCTATGCGCAGCGCGCCGAGAACATCGCGCAGATCGACTGCGACCGGCTGACGCCGCGCGAAAATATGCACAGCGGCGTCCTCGATCTCGCGCTGCATGGCGTCAACCGGTGGATCGCCCGCAACGGCTTGCTTGGCGCTTTCGGGATCGGCTCGCGCGATGGCACTCATGGCGGCCATGACCTGATGCTCGGCCAAGCCCCCCATTTGGGCCACCTTTTGCTTAAGCAACTTCAGCTCTTCCTCATAAGCGGATACGATATGTGCAGTCATGTGCCAGAAGTCCTTGCGGTCGGAAGGGGATTAGCCAAAGCGGCCGGTAACGTAATCCTGTGTCCGCGGGCTCCGCGGATTGTTAAAGATGCTTTCAGTGTCGCCATACTCGATCAACCGGCCGAGATACATGAAGGCTGTGTTGTCCGAAACACGCGCCGCCTGGTGCATGTTGTGGGTAACGATAACGACGGTGTAACGCCTGCGCAGTTGGTCGATCAGCTCCTCGATCTTGGCTGTGGCGATTGGATCGAGGGCTGAGCAGGGCTCGTCCATCAAAAGAACCTCCGGATCGCCCGCTATGGCGCGCGCTATGCAAAGCCGCTGCTGCTGTCCGCCGGAAAGCCCGAGAGCCGAAGTGTCGAGCCTGTCTTTCACCTCATTCCAAAGGGCGGCTCCCTCCAAGGCCTTGACACAGGTTTCGTCTAGCAGGGTGCGGTCGCGGACACCGTCGATCCTGAGCGGATAAATGACATTCTCGAAGATCGACATTGGGAAGGGGTTCGGCTTTTGGAACACCATGCCCATCTGCTTACGCAAGGCGATCGTATCGACCCGGGGCGCGTAAATATCGCCGCCATCGAATTCGATCCGGCCGGCAATCCGAAGATTATCGATGAGGTCGTTCATGCGGTTGAAGCACCGCAGCAAAGTGGACTTGCCGCAGCCCGAGGGTCCGATGAGGGCGGTCACAAGACCGCGGTCAATGGTGAAGTTGAGGTCGTAAAGCGCTTGCGATTTACCGTACCAAAGATTGAAATCCTTGATCTGAATCGCCTCGCCATCGCTTCCACGTTTGGGATGGATCGCCGGGGGGCCAAAGGCCGGCGCCGCCGGGCTGGGGACGTCCACAATCGCAAGATTCATGTCAGAACTGGCTCCCGGCGAAACGGCGCTTAAGCCGCGAGCGAATGATGATCGCGGCAAGATTGAGGAGAGTGATGATCGCAATCAAAAGGCAAGTCGTCACAAAAACCATCGGCTTTCCAGCTTCGGAGTTTCGCGACTGGAACCCGACGTCGTAGATATGAAAACCAAGATGCATGAAGCTGCGTTCAAGGTGGATATAGGGGAAGTAGCCGTCTATTGGCAGCGTGGGCGCGAGCTTCACGACGCCGACGAGCATCAGAGGCGCAACTTCACCGGCGCCGCGCGCCATGGCAAGAATTATGCCGGTCATGATGCCCGGCATGGCGCGCGGAAGAACGATGTTCTTAATGGTCTGCCACTTGGACGCGCCGCAGGCGAGCGAGCCCTCGCGCATCGAGCGCGGCACGGCGGCAAGCGCCTCTTCGGTTGCCACAATCACGACAGGCACCGTAAGGAGTGCAAGCGTAAGGGCGGCCCAAAGGAGGCCTCCGGTTCCATAAGTTGGGTTCGGGAGCCGCTCCGGGAAGAAAAGCTCATCGATCGAGTGACCGAGGCCATAGGCGAAGAAACCGAGGCCGAAAACACCGTAAACAATGGACGGCACTCCGGCGAGGTTATTGACGGAAATACGCACAATAGAGACGAGACGCCCCTGTTTTGCATATTCCCGAAGGTAAAGGGCGGTGATAACGCCGACCGGTGCGACTATGAGCACCATGAGAAGTGTCATGGCGACGGTTCCGAAGATGGCGGGTAGAACGCCGCCTTCGGTGTTCGCTTCGCGCGGCTCGCTGCTCAAGAACTCCCACCAGCGGGAGAGATAGATGCCGATCTTGTCTGCGAGAGTGAGGTTATTGGCGGCGTAAAACCGCACGAGGCCCGAGAGTGGAAGCGTCTTGTCCTTCCCGGCGATATCCACAAGGGTGATTGTATCGCCCTTATCTATTTGTCTGATGCGCTGAGCTTCGGCCGCAAGCCGCTCATATTGTGACTTGAGAGTTATGGAAACCTCCGCTTCCATAGCGCGCGCCGCCGCGGCTTCCGGTGATGCTGGGCCATAACCTAATTCGGCGTGCCGCACCTTAAGACGCAAACGTTCTAAATCGTAATTCACGCGACCGATAAGGTTGCGCTCTATGTTCCGGATGGCCTGCAGCCGTTCCAGCGCCGCTTCATGGGCCCCAAGAAGAGCAGGATCGTTCGGAGCCGGGGCCGTGACGGTCACGCCACCGATCACGGCGGCTTTGATGCGGCCGACGAACGCTCCCCATTCGAGCCGCTCCACAAAGACGGCATCTGCGGGATAATCGACGCGGGCCACATCGCGGTCGTCAACCCATTTGAAATCGTAGCCGTTGAGATCGTAATTTCCGGTGCGATAGAGTGTGCGCTGCTCATATCCGCCACGCGCCGCTATCTTGGAGGCGTCTGCCGGAGGAAACGCTTTTACCCCGTCGGGAGCGAGTTTGTAGAGTTCCGTGCGGGCTGGCTCGCCGGCGACAAGCCCGCCTGACTTCAGCGTGACGGCCGCGATTGGCCTCGGCACAAAGGTCGTGAACCCATTCCAGAATACGAGCAGTAAAAATCCCAGGATCATCACAATGCCGACCGAGAGCGCGCCGCCGAGCGCCCACAGCGCCGGTTCGCCCCGGGCTTTAAGGGGGATTGCAATGTTGCGCTTAATCGCGGCCTCAGTCTTCGGGAGACGAAGCGATTCAAACTCGTCAGTCGTCATCGTGGTCATGAACGGGCCATCTAGAGTTGCGCCGCGCGCTTGCGGAAGCGGAGCCGGACAAGCTCCGCGAGCGTGTTGAGCACGAAGGTCATGATAAAAAGGGTGAGCGCGGCCAGGAATAGCATCCGGTAGAGCGTGCCGTCCTTAACCGCTTCTGGCAGCTCGACGGCAATGTTTGCGGACAGCGCGCGCAAACCACTGAAGATATTCCAATCGATGATGGGCGTGTTACCCGCCGCCATCACCACGATCATGGTTTCGCCCACGGCACGGCCGAGACCGATCATGATGGCGGCGAAAATTCCGCTGAGCGCCGTAGGGACGATAACCCTGGTCGCGGTTTGCCAAGGCGTGGCGCCGCAGGCGAGGCTCGCCGCACGCAAATGTTCGGGGACGGCAGTGAGCGCATCCTCCGCGATTGTGTACATGATCGGGATCACCGCAAAGCCCATGGCGAAGCCGACGACAAGCGTGTTGCGCTGAACATAAGTGCCGATGAAGGATCCGCGAATGTCGATTCCAGCCCAAACGCTTAAGCCGGCGAGCACCGCTGCGAGGGCGAGCGATAATGTCAGCATCGCCACCCAGAGCACGAACTGCGATGCTCCATTGTCTCCGGCTCGGCGGCGGCCTGAATTTGCTGGCAGGGACCGGAAAAATAACACGACGCCGCCAAAGGCAAGAGGCCAAAAGAGAAGGGTCATGAATGGGCGGCTCGACCCCGCCCCGTTGGTCCAGGCGCGGAAATCTCCGTCGAAGAAGGCTTGCTCGAACACGGGGGCAAGATGAATTGCCGCATAAAGACCGGCAATGAGCGATGCCGCAATGAAGAGGAGTCTGGCGCCTCCGCCCGCGCGAAGAGCGATATGTTGAGGAACGAGTTGCCATAGATGCGCCCCTATGAAAAGCGAGAGCGGCAGGCAGACGAAGGCCAGGACGACCGCACCGATCCAATTCTCGACAATGGGCGCAAGAATAAGCGCCGCAATGAAGCCCAAGACGACCGACGGCAGCGAAGCCATCATCTCCATCGCGGGCTTTACCACGGCGCGTACCCCACCGCCGAGAAACTGCGAAGTGTAAATCGCGGCGCAGAGCGCGATCGGGATGGCGAAGAGGAGCGTGTAGAAAGAGGCTTTCACCGTGCCGAAGATCAACGGAATCAAGGAGAACTTGGGCTCGAAGGCATCCGTACCGGAAGAGGACTGCCACGTATAGGCAGGCGCTGGATAGTTCTCATACCAGACCTTCCCGAAGATCGATCGAAGTGTGGTCTCGGGGTGGGGCGCATCGATTTCGAATGTGACCGCCTTTTCGTCTCCGGCCACGGCGACAACAGCGTTTTCGCGTGGCGATAACGATACGGCGCTTACCTTCCCCCCGCCGGTCCTCAGTTTGATAAGCGTCTGCTCGCTCGTGGAATGGCGGACCCAGATATTCCCGCCTGCGTCGGCCGTTACGAACATCTTGCTGCGTTCGCTTGCATCGAAGGCGGAGATGGCTGCCGGCTGACGCTCTAATTCGTGGGCTTTCGTAAGCGCGAAACCGTCGGCCGTTTTAGCCCCGGGCGTATTAAGACGGAAGAAGACATTCACCGATCCCTCCGAACCGCCGGCGATAATCGACTGTTCGCCTACCAAAAAGCCAAGAACAGTCAGGCCCACGCCTTCCGGGGTGAACCGGATGCGTTCGGCAACTGCGGCCTTGGAAGGCTCGCGGGCGTCATAGCGGGAGACCCATCCCGACCGCTCGGCAATGTAGACTTGATCGGCCTGGCTGGTCATGAGCACCGAGGCGACGTCTATGCCCGCCGGTAACGAGGGCAGTTCCACAGAAGAGACCGAGGCTTGTTCCTTGCCTGTCAAAAGATTTCGTTTTGTTTCAAGACGGCTAAGCCGAACCGCGCCCTTCGCATCGACCGAGACGAAAGACCGCGTCGGGCGCTCGACCGTGCCGCCGACCCGGTAATCGACGGCGACCAGCGCTGTCCCTCCAGGTGCGACGCCCTGCGGCTCATCGAGCCCCACCGACACGGAAAGCTTCCGAACCTGATCGTTCTCAATGGGAACATAAACCGCCTCGCCGTCCGTCAGCTGGTCTCCTGAGAGCCTCGTAAGACCGGAAGGCAAGTTCGCCGCGCTCAAGATTTCAGCGGAAATCCTGATGCGGCCAAGACGCAGCGTACCGTCGTCGAAGCCGAAAGCGACATCGTCGCCCCGAAGAGTGCGAGCGAACGCCGTGACCTTCCGGTCTCCGGTTGAAAAGCTATTGGACTTCAGGAGACGCCCGCTTCCAAGATGATTAACAATAACCTGGCCGCTTTCCTCCACGGAAACGATAAGTGTCGCATATTCGTCCACGAGTTCCGAAAGCACACGGCCCGAGACACCCTCAAGCCGCACCTCGTGCTGCCCCTGAAGATGTCCGCCGGAAAAAAGGGGCCTTACGACCTCGACCAGGAACACCATAATTCCAAAGACGGCGAGAATAACGCCGAGGCCGCCGATGCGAATAATCCAATTGGCGATGGCGTCGCTGATTAAAACGGAGCGCCGCGTAACGCGAGACCTTGCTCTTGGCCGTCCAGCCGAAGCGCTGGCTAAAGTATCATTCGCCATCAAACACCCTAACAGCCAGTCGCAAATCAAGGAGAATGGCGGCGTAGTGCCGCCATTAGTTCTGGCTTAGGATTTTCCGCCATCCAGTCCGAGCGTTTTTAAGTCTTCAAGACGCAGACCGTTCGTTATTGGATAATAGCCGCCCTTTATCGTTTCTGTCTGCCCTTCCTTTGAAAGCACATATTTCACAAACTCGCCGCGAAGCGGATCGAGAGGCTGATTGGGGTTTTTGTTGACATAGATGTAAAGGAAGCGCGCGATCGGATAATTGCCCGAATAGGCCGACTCCGGCGATGTGTCGTAGCAGGTTGCCCCTTCCTTCGCGGCGAGGGGAACCGGACGTACATCCGCGGTTCTGTACCCGATGCCAGAATAACCGATCGCGAATTTGTCGCTGGCGACGCCCTGGACGACGGTCGAAGAACCGGGCTGCTCTTTCACGGTGTCTTTGTAATCGCCATCGAACAAACCCACTTCCTTGAAGTAGCCGTAAGTGCCGGACGCCGAGTTGCGGCCGTAAAGCGAGATCGGCTTGGACGCCCATTCGCCGGTCATGCCAAGATCGCCCCACGTCGTGATATCTTTCGCGTATCCGCCCTTGCGGCCCTTCGAAAAAATCGCATCGACCTGCTGGAGGGACAAGCATTTGATCGGATTGTCTTTATTGACGTAAACGGCGAGCGCATCGACAGCGACGCGGAACGGGGTCGGCTTGTAGCCATATTTCTTTTCAAAGGCCTCAATTTCCTTGGCCTTCATCGGGCGGGACATTGGGCCGAATTGCGACGTGCCTTCAACAAGCGCCGGAGGAGCCGTTGAAGAACCCTTGCCCTCAATCTCGATCTTCACATTGGGGTAGATCGCCTTGAAGCCCTCAGCCCAAAGCGTCATTTCATTATTCAGGGTGTCCGAACCAATGGACTTCAATTGCCCAGATATCCCGCTGGTCGGTCCGTAGGACGGCAAGGACGGGTCAAGATCGACGGCAGCCGCAACACCGGCCACCATCGCGCACGCCGCGACAACGCTTCCCATAAACCTGAGTTTCATTACGCTTTCCCTTCATGGTACGATGCAGTGCATTTGTCCGACGACGGATGCGGGTGCACTTCAGCAAACAATTCGCCGGATGAAGCGTCGGGATTTGTCGACATCCAGACTTTTGGTATCGAAAATTTATGACAGTTTGATAACAGCCGCGTTTAGGTCCGGTGTTTGGCTAGCGGTGCTGAATCGTTTATTGCACGACCGCGCACGAACCATCGCCAGCTCGTCTTCACCGATCTTGACCGAGATGGGCAGAGCGCTTGGCTGTTCGGGCTCGGCGGCACGCCCTACGCTTTAGCGGCTTGAGAAGCGCGGCCTTATGAAACGCAATTAGGCGAGGAAGGGAATGTCCGGTTGGGGTCAATACCGCCAATTTTGTGAGCAAATTCAACACGCCCGCTTATCCCTTCCTAGCGGAAGGAATTGTTGCAACTGCGAAAAATGGCGGTCAGGGCCAGGAACAGACCTTCGAGCTCTCGAAATTCGAAACTCAATTTCGTGCGGGTTACGCCCCATAAGAGACAAAAGGGTTTCCAAAGATGCTTCTGATCCGGGCGACCGCTTTAGTATGCAATTGCAGACCATCTAGGAACGAAACGCTGACTGCAGGGCCTGCATCAGAAAGGTAGATAGGTAAATGTTAATCACTGGTCCTAGGACGGGCTCCGCGCTAGCATTCAGCGCCAAAGCCTTATCTTTCAAAGTTATACTTTAAGTGCTGGTGGACATTTACGCTTAGTCTCAGTACTTTCGGATGATTTACAGCCATGCTTCCGCACGATATCAATATAGACATTATCAATCGTAATAATATTGCAGCTATATATTCATACGTTTCCGCGCGGAATCGCTGATTGAGGGATACCGCGCGGAAATAACCGTCGTTTAGATTCGCTTTTACCTTTGGTGTTCTTTTACGA
>JBAUNL010000589.1:0-16659 GCA_049579205.1 Rhodomicrobium sp.
CTGCAAGCGCGGGGATAACGAGGAACTTCATAGGACGCACTCCTTGAGCTTTCGGGATTGTTCAATAGGAGAACAGGTGCCTGGAAAGGCGGTTCCTTTTGGAAGGAGAGCTTAGAGGGTCAATAGAACACGGAAGGCAGCTGGTCCTGCCTCTCGCGTAACTCAAGCAGATAAATCAATTATAATCCGCACCAATCGACGGCTATTTTTTCATAAATCGCCTCGGCCTCCTCGATCCTGGAGATCAGGCAGTATTCGTCGGTCTGATGCGCGAGTGCCGGTTCGCCTGGTCCGAGAATCACCGTTGGCGGGTTGCCCATCCCCGGCTTCAACGCGGCGGCGTCGGTGAAATAAGGGGCTCCGCCGATTGTAGAAGCAGTCCCAGTAACGGACTGGGCGATGTCTGCGACAGTGCCTAGCCAAGAGGCGGTGGGGTCAGTCCACACTGGGTCCGACGTTCCTTTGACTTCAAACTCGATGTCAGCTCCCGCCAACTCGCGGAACCTTTGCAGCAGCCGATCGCGGTCGACACCAGGTACGAGGCGGACATCAACCCCAAAGCGAGCCTCATCCGGTACGGAGTTGATATTAAGCCCTCCGCGGAACCATCCCACATTCAGCGTGGGCTGGCCAAGCACCGGATGTTCGTCTTTGGAAAAGTCGAAATCCGCTAATGCCAGAGCCGCACGTGCGGCCTTATAGACTGCGTTTACCCCTTGTTCTGGCATCGAGCCATGCGCCGTTACGCCCTTTGCCATGGCTTCCAGCCAAAGGACGCCCTTATGGCCGGCAAACACCTGGTTGGAGGTGGGCTCCGCCACTACCATCGCCCCCGCCTTTGGCAGCGAACCCAGCCCCACAAGAAAGTTAGCGCCCTCGCAGCCACGCTCCTCTCCGGCGGTGATGACAAGTACAATTCCCGCCGTGCCGCCAAGCTTTGGCGCTAGTTTGGTCACGGCGGAAACAAAAGCGGCAACCCCGCCCTTCATGTCGGTGCTGCCGCGCCCATAGATTTTTCCATCGGCAATTTCGGCGCCAAAGGGCTCCACAGTCCAGGCCGCGGCTCCGAGCGGCACCACGTCCGTATGTCCCGTGAAGCAGATCAGAGGTTTCTCTCCGGTGCCGCCGATGGTTGCAATCAGGTTTTCTCTATTCGCACCCATCTCGGCATAGCGGGTCTGGAAACCGGCCCCTTCAAGAATGCGGCCAAGATGTCTTGCGCAGGGCCTTTCATTTCCCGGAGGATTGATGGTTTCGAACCGGATGAGCTCTTGTGTGAGCTGAATGGGCGATATCATGGCGAACTCCCAGAGTCCAAGGAGAGACAACTAACGCACGCTAGCGCCTTAACTCTTCGATATTGCTATAAAAATCAAGCGCTTCCGGATTGGCGAGCGCTTCCTTGTTCTTGACGTCCCTGCCATGAACGATGTCGCGAACGGCAATTTCCGTAATCTTTCCGGATTTGGTGCGCGGGATGTCGGGCACTTGCAGGATCAGCGCAGGCACATGCCTCGGGCTCGCGCCAGCGCGGATTTTTGACTTGATCTTCTGACGCAGCGCGTCCTCAAGCGAGAGCCCTTCGCGAAGGACAACGAAGAGAACGACGCGGACGTCGTTATCCCAATCCTGGCCGATAACGATGGCTTCCTTGATCTCCTCGAGCTGTTCGACCTGGCGATAGATCTCGGCTGTTCCGATACGCACTCCACCAGGATTGAGCGTCGCATCCGACCGGCCATGAATTATGATGCCGCCGTGCTCCGTCCATTCGGCGAAGTCGCCATGATGCCAGATGCCGGGGAACCGCGCGAAATAGGCGTTGTGATATTTGCTGCCGTCGGGATCGTTCCAGAACCCCACCGGGATCGAGGTGAAGGGCTTGGTACACACGAGTTCGCCCTTGCCCGAGTCCATGTGCTCACCCGCATCGTCAAAAACATCGACGGCCATGCCAAGGCCAGGACCCTGGATTTCGCCGCGATATACAGGAGACAAGGTATTGCCGAGCACGAAGCAGGAGCAAATGTCGGTGCCGCCCGCGATGGAGGCGAGATGGACATCCGGCTTGATTGCATCATATACGAAATCGAAACTTTCCTGCGCAAGCGGCGACCCGGTTGAGGTTATCATTCGCACCGTGGAAAGTTTGTGCGTATCGCGGGGGCGCAGGCCAGCCTTCTTCACCGAGTCAATGAATTTAGCCGATGTTCCAAAGACATTGATGCCGGCCTCGTCGGCATAATCGAACAGAATATTCCCAGAGGGATGGAACGGCGAGCCGTCGTAGAGTGCGAGCGTCGCCCCGCTAGCAAGACCCGCCACAAGCCAGTTCCACATCATCCAGCCACAGGTGGTGAAGTAGAAGAGTTTTTCTCCCTCACGCAAATCGCAATGAAGCTGATGCTCCTTCATCTGCTGGATCAGCGCGCCTCCGGCGGAATGTACGATGCATTTTGGCGTCCCGGTTGTGCCGGAGGAATAGAGGATAAACAGCGGATGTGAGAAGGGCAGCGGCGTGAACTCAACCTCCTTTGCCTGGAACGCCCCAAGCGCTCCGTCCCATGATTGCGCTCTGTTGGACCTTTTAAGAACACCGTCCGCATCTCCGAGGTAATTCACGATGAGGGCGCATTCGATGCTGGGAATCTCCTCAAGTATTTCAGCTATTTTCTCCCCAATAGGCAGCGCCTTGCCGTTATACCAATAGCCATCGCACGCTATGAAGACTTTAGGCTCGATCTGTCCAAAGCGGTCGAGCACGCCCTGAACGCCGAAGTCGGGTGAGGCGCTGGACCAAATGGCTCCAAGGGAGGATGCAGCGAGAAGGCCGATAATCGCTTCCGGCATATTCGGCAGAAGCGCCGCGACGCGGTCGCCCTTGCCCACGCCTTGGGCCTTCAGCGCTTGCTGGGCGAGGCTCACTGCGGAGTTCAGCTCCTCCCAACTCATCGTTTTCTTGACTTTATCCTCTCCCCAGAAAATCAGGGCAGGACTCGAATCCCTTTTCCTCAACAGGTTTTCAGCATAGTTCAGCCGCGCACCCTCAAAAAACTTCGCATCCTCGAAGCGCTCGCCCGGTGCATAAATAGGCCCCGTTCCGCGCTCTCCGATCACCCCCAGAAATTCCCATGCCTTCGACCAGAAACTTTCGGTTTCGCGAACGGAAAAAGCGTGCAGTTCGGAGTATGACCCTAATCCTGCTCCGGAACCCGGGATTACTTCAGCCATGAACTGAGCCATGCGCGATTTTGCTGCGTTGTCCGGGGAGGGCGACCATAGCGGCTGTGATTTCATGTGAAAGCTCCAGAGGAAGGACTCGCCAGCTCGGAAAAAAGCTTCTAAACCTTAACACTCACTTGTCCGGACGGCGCGGGACGTCACTGGTATAGATTTTCGACAGCTTCGATGCCGCTGTCTACCCGTTAATCTTTGGAAAATGTACAGATCCGCTCATAAAATCCGATTCTTATTCCGCGCGCTGATTTTGGGCGCCGTGGCGCTGGCTATTGTCACGGGTGCGCTTGCGGTCTCGCTTCCTTTCCTGATTGATGGACGCAGCGTCCGAGATGCCATCATCCGGAGTTTATCGGCATGGAGCGGCGGACCTGTCGCCATAAAAGGGCCTTTGCATATAGCGAGCCCGACGGCTTTTTCGATTGCCGCAACCAACGTACGCTTCGCCGCGGCAACTAGGCTTTATCCTGTCACGAGGATGGAAGCGGAGTCGGTCACCTTGGTACCGAAAATATCTTCTCTTCTCCGTGGCCGGCTCGAATTCAAACAGGTTTTGCTCGAATCTCCCCGGTTTGTTTTCAGGCGCGATTGGTTTTCGTCAAAGCCCCTCTTCTTCGGGCTTGATACGGCGCGTTTGGCTGCCGCTTTTGCGGACCGAAGCCGTTTCGAACGCCTGGAACTGCGGAACGCAGTTCTCTTTGCATCCAGCGGGAAACGCCCCTATGGGCGAACGCATGCCGATTGGGTGAGACTGGACAAAGGGCCGGCAAAGCCTTCTACGCAACTTGGCGCAGAGGAAGCGGAAGAGAGCGGTGGAGATTACATCTCTTTCTCCATAAAGGATCGGGGCTTGGAGGCTTCTTACCGTGGCCTCTTCAATTTTCAGGCTCAGACCGCGGTGGGAAGCCTCCGCTTAAGTGTGCCCCAAGACTATCCGGAGAGCGCAAAGATCGTGTCGTCTCTCGTTCCCTGGGAAATTGGGCGTGGCGTCTCGATCGCGGGCGATCTCGCATGGTCCGCTAGGCACGCCACTCTTGATAATACAACGGCCTCATTCGGCGACGAGACTGCGAAAGGGTCGCTCGCCGCAGGGATTAGGCGCGGGCGTGCGTTTCTAGAAGGCACGCTCGCCTTCGATACGCTCGCCTTGATGACGGGGGAACCAAAACAGGGAACGGCGAAAGCGATTCTGGAGCCTCTTCAAGCCTTCGCTGAATCAGCTTCAGGAAAGGATCGGGACTTGGACATGCGAATTTCGGCCGAGCACTTCCAGGCCGGACCATTCGATGCGGGCCCGCTCGCCGCCGCCCTGACGGCGCGGCAGGACCGTTTCAGCATCGATATCGCGGAACTGACCCTTTTCGGCGGGACCGTGAAGGGCAGGCTTGATTATAATCTTGGGGACAAGCCAGCAATCATATTGGATGCGAGCGGTTCAAAGCTGGATTCACGTTCGCTGTCTGGTCTCCTTGGATGGCCGGTCAGCATCAGCGGTCCGGCCACGGTGCGGCTTACGCTGAACATCCCGGCTCATGGATATAGAGCTAACGCACTTCCATCTGGCAGTTTTGCAATCGATTTCCCGGCGGGCGGCACGGTCGCGGGCGATGCCGCCAAAAAGCTCAGCGCTGCATTCTCAAGCGGTGAAGCATTCTGGCCCTTCTCCCGCAGCTCCTTGCCATTTGCTGCCGCCAATGTGGAGGGAACATCTGGGCCGGGCGGCATAGCTTTCAAAATCGATGGCGAGAGCGGGACCAGCCATATTGGCGGGGCGGTTCGCATCTCTTCGCCAGACAATGCGGTCAGCGGAACGCTTTCGGTCGCCCAGGAAGCTCAGGCCCCGGCTGCTCCCGGAGGCACGGCTGCAGCATCAGGAGGGCAGGCGAATATCGCGCTCTCTGGAACAGTTGCTTCCCTAGAATTCTCCCCGACGGCAAAGCCGAGCCTTTCGAACTAAATATCGCTGTCTCAGAACTTTCTTCCATAGCGAATAGTCACGTAAGGCCGCCACACTGCCTCACTGCTCGCGTCCGAAAGCCCTCCCGACAGAGATAAATCGTTTACGCCATATTGCAGATTGAGAAGGGCACCGCCCCGGACGTAATCGTTATATAGACTGAGCGCTTTCCCCTCTTTGAAAATGTTGGCGTCCGCGACGAAGAAGCTGTCCTCCGCTCCGCCGGAGAGGTGCAAACCCCAATCGGTGCGGTAGAATTCGTAGGCCGCCCGCGAATAGAGGTTCCAACTATTGCCTGTTTGCAGCCAGGATAAGTTCGCAGATGTCCAAACGCGGTCGCTCAGTCGCCAATAAGTCTCAATTGCGGCCGTTCCACCCCACGCCTGCTGCTGCGCCAAGGCACCCACCTGCCAAAAGGCTTGTATCTCCGCCTGATAAGCAGCTCCGGCATAAATCTTGATCCAAAACGGGCCTCTGTTGAATTGATATCCCGCCATCAGGGCGCCGAACCCGCCTAGATTGGCTGCCATGAACTTACTAGAAAATACTTCAGCGTTGGTGTCGCCGTAGCCCCCCGCAAATCCGTCGAGTTTGATTCTCACCCCAGGCTCGGTAACGGGGCCAAAAACGCTCCACACCGTGGTAGTAGACAAACTTGCGGAGCGTTCCACATAGTCTCCGCCAACATAGGTCTCAAATCGCTTTCCTCCCGTTTCGTCATCGCCAAAGCATGGATTCGTGGTTGCGGATAAGAACAGCACCATCGAAACGTATCTTTGGAATAGGCGACGCGACACAATTATAACTCGCACCAATACAACGCATACGCACCAGCTTGAGCCTATCCGTGTTTGAATTCGGCGTCATCATTTTTAATAAATTTGATTAGAACCTGTGCCGTGTTGTGATTAAATCCGCAGACTGAAGCCTTGACTTTCAAATCCGGCAGGGCGCACAAAGCGGGCTGACCTAGGCGGGGAGAACCGTGCGCGCGTTTTTGCTGATAGGAGTAGGGGCATTATGCGCGCTGCTGGCAAGTTGCGCACCTTTCGTCGCCACGCACGAATCGGAGGTCCAATTCACAACCGTCAAAACCTCCGGGGGGCCGTTGCGGCTCGCGGTAGCCGAAATGGGGCGCGGCAGGCCAATTCTTCTCCTGCATGGCTTGGCGACATCGAGCTACACCTGGCACGCCATCATGCCGGAGCTTGCCAAGAACCATCGTGTCATCGCGATCGATTTGCGCGGTTTCGGTGCATCTGACAAACCGCTCGACGATCGCTACGCCATCTCGGATCAGGCAGAAGTCGTCCAGGCCTTTATCGAACAACAGAACCTGAAGAACCTCACAATCGTGGGTCACTCGTTCGGTGGGGGAATCACCCTCGCTCTTGCCCTCAAGACGGAGAAGGACCTTAGCCATCGTATCCGAAACCTGATTTTGGTTGACACAATCGCCTACCGCCAGCCGATGCCAATCTTCTTCCGTCTGCTGGAATTGCCGATGGTTGGTGATGTGGGGATGACCGTGGTTCCCCCAGAGCTGCAGGCTACGCAAGGCTTGCGGCTTGCCTACTACGACCGCAGCAAGATTTCAGCGCGCGAGGTGGCAGAATATGCGAACACCTTATATTCCCCTGCCGCCAAACATGCGCTCATAAAGACAGTCGAGAAAATAGTTCCCGATGATATCGATAGGGTCGCCGAAAGCTACAAAACGATCAAGCTGCCAACGCTGATTCTTTGGTGCCGGGAAGACAAAGTTGTGCCCGTCCGTCTTGGCAGCCGTCTTCACGCAGACATGCCTTCGGCAGAGCTTACGGTATTCGCGGGTTGCGGTCACATGCCCCAGGAAGAAAAACCGGAAGATACTGCCGGAGCCATCGAAGCTTTTCTTAAGCGTAACGATAGCTGAAGCAGACGATAGCGCCCGAAGTAAAGGCGCCGCCGACAATTAAACTTCACCCGCACTGCCAAACACGAAGCGGATCGCACCCAACAGTGCGATGAGGGCGCTTTTTTTATTCGCGAATTGGGAAGCCGGCTGAGGCATTAGCTTGACGCCCATCTCTGCCCATGTTATCCCATTAATGCCCGTTCGGAAGGGGGCGATTCGGGGGGAGATTAAAAGGCTTTTGCACGCAAGGCCACTGCGTGCGGGGTATCTCCCTCCGATCCATCTACTTTAAGACATTTAATGCATGAGCGTAGGCATAATTTTGTAACTTTGCTGCCAATTCGAGTTCAGAGGACCTGATTTCAAAGCGTGGGTTTGAATGGGCATAGATGGGCTTTGTGATGTGGGTGGGGGAAGAAATGCGCGGCCGTCCGCTTGTGCTTTTGACGGAAGCGTGGACCTGAGGGATGGATGAATTTGCCTCGCGCTTCGAAAGCAAGATCGATCCAAGGGGACGCGTTGCCGTCCCAGCGCCATTCCGCGCCATCCTCGCCCAGGAAGGCGCTGATGAAATTCATTGCTACCCGCACCTCGATTGCGCCACGATCGAAGCTGGCGGTACTCGTTTGGTCGAAGAGATTAAGGGGATTTTGGGCCGCCAAGCGACAGGCTCGCCGATCCGGGAAGCCCTTGAACTTGTCTATTTTGGTGAATGCGAAAAGCTCAAAGTGGACTCAGACGGACGGACAATTCTGCCAAAGCGGCTCCGTGAGCATGCAGGCATCACGGACACAGCGGTTTTTGTCGGCCTTGGCAACAAATTTCAGATCTGGGAGCCAAATGCTTATGACAAGTTTCGCGAAAGCGCGCGCGAACAGGCGCTCGCGCTTCGCAGAGGGCTCGGCGCGGGGAGCCGCTGATGAAGCGGCGCAAACGAGGGGGCAACAGGGACGTGGCGGATCGCAGGAGGCTGGTAGAGGGCCAGCCTCTCGATGGCGGACCGGTCCGTCACATCCCCGTTTTGCTTCCCGAAGTGCTGAGGGTGCTGGCTCCCGGGGACGGTGAGCACTTCATAGACGGCACGTTTGGAGCGGGTAGTTACACGCGTGCTCTTCTGGATGCCGCTTCTTGCGAAGTGCTCGCACTCGACCGTGACCCGGCGGCGGTAGAGATCGCTCACAGCCTGCGATCCATCTACGGCAACCGGCTTAAGATATCCGAGACCACATTCTCGGACATGCAGTCAGCGGCGGCCGCGATCGCCTGGGATCGCGTGGATGGGGTTGTGCTCGACCTCGGCGTCTCTTCGATGCAGCTCGACGAGGCGGAGCGGGGATTTTCGTTTATGCGCGATGGTCCACTTGACATGCGCATGTCGAAACAGGGCCTGAGCGCCGGAGACGTGGTGAACACTTTTGGCAAGGACGAAATTGCGGATATCCTCTACCAATTCGGAGAGGAACGCCGTTCCCGTTCCATTGCGGCTGCAATCGTGAAAGATCGTGAGGCAGAACCCCTGACTCGCACGGGGCAGCTTGCCGCTCTTATTGAGCGCGTCATCGGCCGCAAGCCCGGGGCGGATAAACATCCTGCTACCCGCACTTTTCAGGCCCTGCGCCTTTATGTGAACGACGAACTCCGGCAATTGGAACGAGCGCTAGATGCGGCCGAGCATATTCTCAGGCCAGGCGGGAGGCTCGCAATCGTCAGCTTTCATTCGCTGGAGGACCGCATTGTGAAGCAATTCCTTCACGAGCGCTCCGGTAAACGGGCGCATACCTCTCGCTATCTTCCCGCCGCGGCCGAAGCTGCTCCACCTACTTTCCTGCTGAAAGACCGCCACGGTCTTGAGGCCTCCGAGGAGGAGGTTTCAGCCAACCCCCGTGCGCGTTCGGCCCGGCTCCGCTGGGCGATGCGGACAGACGCATAACCACAAGAGCACCTAACCGATGTCGATGAGACGAATAAGTTGCCCCTATTTGGACTTAATTAATTTCTGCGCCTCGGTTTTCGTATCAAAGGGAGCGAGAGCGGTCTGAGCCTGCCCTGGCACCGCATCGACCGCGAGTCCGTCGATCCTCCAGACCCCGTCGATCTGAAGTAACAGCATTTCATATTTGACTTGTAGCGGCTGTGTCTGGAAGTAGCCGGTAATGTGCAGTTGATTTCGAGGGGTCAGTTCCGGCCCCTTGGTGAGGTTCGGCTGTAGCAGCAAAATGGGAGTGAGATTGACATGCCGCACTCGAAGGTTCGCGAATGCGGCCGTCAGCATAGCTTGATCGAAACGCTCCCGAAATACGGGCGTTCCGAGATCCCGAAGAACCGAGTAGTTTCCTGTCTGGTTAGCGTTCTGAAGCGCCATAATCGTGGACTTGATAAGCATTGCCAACTCAGCGCCGCTAATCGTGATCGGCTGTTTCGGCTGCTGGGGGGCGTCACCCGGCTTGGAGGCCAGCTTATCCGGCTGTGCAAACGGGGAGCTCGTTGAGGCAAACAAAACAAAATACATAGTTATGTGCATGCGAAAGCGTCGCATCATTCACCCCCAAAAACCAACACGGAAACGCCACCGGTGAACGAAAAAGGGGAATGCCGGCTGCGACACTCCCCTTTCATGTGTCATGAGCGGGAACGCTTACCAGGTGAACTGAAGGCCTGCCCGTCCAGCGACCTGGCTGTCACTGACGCCAAAGCCGCCGGTAATGGCCATCTTTTCGCCCTGGCCTAACAAATTCTGGCCAATGACACCTGCGGCAGCCATGCCGAACGCGCTATTTCCGGCATAATCGCCAAAGTTAAAGCTGACGCCGAAACGGTCGCCGCCCGTGAAAATCGGGTTCTGGACGGCCATGGCGATGGCTACGCCTTGCTCGGCTTTTTTCACACCCGCATCCACATAGGCCTTGTTCGCAGCATCGGTCGGGTTGATCGGCGTGCCCACACCCTGGATTTCGCCACCGCCAAGATTGACGGAGTTACCTGGCGTGATGTTGACGTTGCCGTTAAGCACAATCGACTGCGATCCGCCGCCTACCATGATCTGGTTGGATGCGGTGGGATTTGCGTTGTTACCGATGGTTACGGTGTTTGAATATTGATTGTGATTCCCGGAGTGGTTGCCAATCACGATGTTGCCGTCGTTCCCTACGCCATTCCCGGAATGGTCGCCCACAACGAAATCGGCGTTGCCTGAAACACCATTGCCGGAGTGGTCGCCGACAACACCGTTTGCGCTTCCTGAAACCCCATTCCCCGAATGGTCACCTTGGACCGAATTGGCATAGCCGGAGACCCGGTTGCCGGAGTGGTCGCCGACTGCTGAGTTGCCGCTTCCGCCAACATTATTGCCGGAGTTGTTGCCGACTACAGAGTTGTTGCTTCCGCCAACACCATTGCCGGAGTTGTCGCCGAGAACGCTGTTACCAAAAGCCGGGCTTCCGAAGGACCCGACATCGTTCCCTGAGCCTAGGCCGACGCTGTTGTTCCCGGCGCCGTGAACGTCGTTGCCGGAGGCCGTGCCGTCAGCCGTGTTTGCGAATCCGTGCACGTCGTTGCCGGTAAGCAGGCCGCTGGAGGTGTTTCCAATACCGTGGACATCGTTGCCAGTAGCCGTTCCGGACGAGGTGTTTCCTATGCCGTGCACGTCATTGCCGGTGAGCAGGCCCTCAGACGTGTTGCCAAGCCCGAAAACAAAGTTGCCTGTCGCCGTGCCTACCGCGGTGTTTCCGATGCCCGCGACAAAGTTCCCCGTAAAATCGCCAGCGGCGTTATTAAAGGCTCCAAAAACGTAGTTGCCTGTGAAGTCGCCGGAGGCGTTGTTTGATATTCCAACTACATGATTGCCAGTGAAATCACCGGCTGCATTGTTCCCGAAGCCGAAGACAAAACAGCCAGAATCGAATCCGGTCTTGTTGTTGCCGGGCGAGGAGGGACAAGTAGCATATGAAGTTTGCGCGCTAGCTAGAAGACCCAGCGCACTGACGCTGGCCAGAAGACATGCGCGTGCAGGGCGCGCAAAGCCGCGCGCAGAGATGATGCGTTTCATTGACTTCCCCGAAAGTTTTAAGGTGCCCAATGGGGAGCGGATCAACGGCACGGACCTGAAAGTTCGCCGGACGCGATCCCGAAAACGCCTACATCCCCCATAGGCCTCAGCTCTGCTCCGATTCGCGCCGCAGCCACAACCTACAGTAGACAACAAGTGCGCTTACATCATTCTTCAGCCAGGATAGTTGCGCAATTGTCACGGTTAAATGCGGTCCGATCATCGCCATTCACCGCGCATCTGAGCACCAGGAACGGCGACGAGGTGCTTGGCATTATGCTCAAGCATCAGCCAAACCGAAAATTTACATCCATTATGTAGACTTTAGGGAAATCTCCGCATGAGGAAACGCCGGTATGCGTTCACTTTGCCTTCTGGCCTTCGGCTGCCTCGTGGGCCTTTTGCTTTACACTTACGATTTGAAGCTGAAAACGAGGAAACTCGAGGTGAGCGCGCGCGAACTTGTAACGGCGCTCCAGGACGAGAGCGATTTCTTGGCGCTCATGCGTGCGGAAGTGAGTTATCTCTCCAGGCCCGAGCGCATTGAGGAGATTGCGCGGAAGCAATTGCGAATGGAGCCTGTTGCGCCGGCACAGCTCGTTCCTTGGAAAGCAGTCGTAACGGGTCCGGATTCGGGGTCTCAGTCGCAAGTGCCGGCAGCACAATCGGATGGTATCGCCGCGCTCATCGAGAAGTCGGGCGGGTCAAACCCCTCTTATGTGGCCAGGTAGGTATCGATGCTGACGCTGGCATCTTTCTGCCGTCGGATTGAGGGCAGGCGTGGCAGGGCCAGGTTCGCCGAAAACGGCCGGCGGGCCGAACTCATTCTCTGTTTGTGCTTCGCCTTCGCGTTCACTGCCGTTAGCGGAAAAGCCATCGTTTACGCAACATCCTCGAATGAGTTGCCTGTGCTCGCCGCCGCCAGCGGACCTCCAGCGCTGGCTAAAAGCAGACCCGACATCGTAGACCGCAACGGACGGCTCCTAGCTACAGACATCCGGGTTTACTGGCTCGCCGCCAACCCGAATGACATCACCAATGCCGATGATGCAGCAGAAAAGCTCACCGCCCTTTTCCCGGACTTGGACCAGGCGTCCCTCGCGAAAAAATTTCGCGATAAGTCCAGCCATTTCGAATGGGTAAAGCGAGGGTTGACCCCGAAGCAGGCCGAGGCATCGCATGCCCTTGGCATTCCCGGTTTAAGTCTTCTTACAACCGTTCAGCGCGTCTATCCTGCGGGTAACGAAGCCGCGCAGATACTTGGCATCACTGACGTCGACAACGAAGGGCGCAGCGGTATCGAATGGTATATCGATCAAAAGCTTTCAGCGCAGCTGACGCCGGTTTCGCTGGCAAAGCGCCCATTCGTCAAACTCGCCCTCGATTTGGGGGTTCAGCATGCTCTCACAGAAGAACTTTCAAACGCGAAGGAGCGCTATAGGGCAGCCGCAGTCCTGGGTGTTGTGCTTGACGTGAGAAATGGCGAGGTTTTGGCTTCCGCTTCCCTTCCCGATTTCGACCCGAATCGCCGTGAACAAGCGAACGATGACGGGCGCAGGAACAGGATCGTCACTGACGACTACGAATTAGGCTCGGTCTTTAAATCCTTCACCATCGCCATGGCCCTCGACCAGGGCGTGGCGGACCGTTATGAGCTTTTCGATGCCGGCCCCCTAAGCATCGGACATTTTATTTTGCGCGATCCGCACGCCTCCCGGCGACCGATGACGGTCGAGGATATATTTGTTCACTCCGTGAATACCGGTGCCGCGCGTATCGCGATGGCTGCGGGGAGTGCCCGTCAGGAAAGATTCCTGGCGTCGCTGGGGTTATTTGAGAAGCTCGAAACCGAAGCGGGAACCTCTCCGAAGCCTGAGTTTCCGAAAGTATGGCGGCCCGCAAATTCCGTCACCATAGCCTATGGGCACGGCATCGCGGTACCTCCCCTGCTATTCGCCTCGGCAATGGCAGCCATCGTGAATGGCGGCACGCGTGTCAAGCCAACCTTTCTGCTGGCGGATGGTTCGGGCAATGAAGCTGGAAGCCGCGTCATTCAACCGCAAACCAGCGCCTTAATGCGCGATCTCATGCGGCTTGTCGTCGAGCGGGGAACGGGCCGCAGAGCAGCCGTTGCTGGGATAGACGTAGGCGGAAAAACGGGCACCGCGCTCAAGGTCAAAGATGGACGCTATACGCATGATGTGATCAACAGTTTTGTGGCGGCTGTGCCTATTGCGAACCCCAAATATCTGATTTTGGTCACGATCGACGAACCGAAGCCGGAAGCGCCCGGCAAGCTTAACGAAGCCGCCTATAACGCTGCACCCACCGCCGGTGCAATCATCAAACGCATCGCTCCCATGCTCGACATCATGCCGGCTGCCGCGTTTGACGAAGCGCGTCCGGCCTTCTATGAACAGGCGGGCGTTGGCGGCCCTCAACGCGCCTTTTTCGGAAAAGTCCATAATGAAGCTGGCGGAGTTGATCGAGAATATTCCGGATATAGACAGCCCGAGCCTATCCATCAGCCCCAATATTACGGGGCTAACGGAAGATAGCCGCCGTGTGACTCCTGGAATGCTGTTCGCAGCACTTTCGGGCACGAAAAGCGACGGCATGAATTTCGCCCAAGAAGCCGTCCGAGGCGGGGCCGCTGCGATTCTTGGCGGACCACAGACAAGTGTGCACCAATTTCCGGTTCCCATCCTGAGCGCAGGAAATCCCAGGCGGGCTTTCGCACTGCTCGCCGCCCGGTTTTACGCATTGCAGCCCGAAACCATTGCTGCGGTTACCGGCACGAACGGCAAGACTTCGGTTGCATCATTCCTGAGGCAGATCTGGGCCGCAATCGGGTTTGAAGCTGCAAGCCTTGGCACAATCGGGATTGTAACGGCGCGGGGGACAGCGCCTTTGTCCCACACGACACCCGATCCAGTTACGTTGCATTCGCATTTGGCCGAATTAGCCCGTGCTGGGGTCACCCATCTGGCATTGGAGGCCTCCAGTCATGGCCTCGACCAGCATCGATTGGATGGGGTTCGGATCACGGCGGCCGCTTTCACGAACATCACGCGCGATCACCTGGATTACCATCGCACCTTCGAAGATTACCTCAATGCCAAGCTGCGGCTATTCACTGAGCTGCTGCCACCGAATGCGCCGGCGGTCATTGATGCCGATAGCCCAGGAGCCGAAGCCGCCATAAGCGCAGCCAAGTCGGCAAGGCTCAGCGTCTTCACCACTGGCGAGCGCGGAAGAGATATTTCGTTGAAAACCGTCCGAGCTGCTGGCTTCGGCCAGCATCTCGCGCTCACCTACCGAGGCAAAGAATTCAACGTCGAATTGCCGTTGGCGGGAACATTCCAGGTTTCGAATGCGCTGCTGGCGGCGGGCCTGGCCATCTCGCTTGGGGCGAGAGCGAGCCTCGTCTTCGGCACCCTTTCCGACCTGCGAGGAGCAAAAGGGCGTCTCGAATATTGCGGAGAAACGGCAGAGGGCGCACCTGTTTTCGTCGACTATGCGCACACCCCTGACGCTTTGATAAAAGCGTTGCAAGCGCTCCGGCCGGCGGTGAGCAAAAGATTGCATGTCGTGTTCGGCTGCGGCGGCGATCGGGATAAGGGGAAACGGCCGGAAATGGGCAGGGCTGCCGCCGCGCATGCCGATGTTGTTTATGTCACCGACGACAACCCCAGAAGCGAAGATCCCGCGGCCATCCGCCGTGACATTATGGCAGCGGCGCCCGGAGCTACCGAGATCGCAAGCCGTGCGGAAGCGATTGCAACGGCCATCGCCGGCCTCAAGAACGGCGATGCCCTGCTGATTGCCGGGAAAGGCCACGAAACCGGTCAAATCATCGGCCACACTATTATTCCCTTTTCGGATCAAGAAACTGCCGCAGCCGTTCTGGCAGCAGTAAGGGCAGTCAGCAATGCATGAGCCGCTTTGGACCTTCGAAGAGATCTCCGCAGCGCTGGGAGTTCCGGCGCCCGCTGCAAAGAACCCAATTGCTAACGGTGTTTCCATCGATAGCCGCACCCTGAAGGAAGATGATCTCTTCGTGGCGATTAAGGGTGAGCGCATCGACGGCCATCAATTCATTGAAGCCGCCTTCGAAAAGGGAGCAGCGGCGGCCATAGCATCGAAGGAACACATTCCTCAATCTTCGCACCCTCTATTCCAGGTTTCGGATACGTTGGAAGCTTTGAATGCGCTTGCGGCAGCATCGCGAAAGAGAACAAATGCCCGGGTCATCGCAGTCACTGGGAGCGTCGGAAAGACCGGAACCAAGGAGATGCTGCGCTTGATGCTGAGCGGCTCCGGCCTAACTCACGCATCCGAGAAATCGTATAATAATCTCTGGGGCGTTCCACTGTCGCTTGCGAGAATGCCGCGAAGCTCAGAGTTCGCCGTTTTCGAAATCGGCATGAACCATGCCGGCGAAATTGCGCCCCTGACCAGGCTGGTCCGGCCCATTGTTGCAATCATAACTTGGGTGGCACCCGTTCATATTGCTTTTTTCGACTCTGTTGAGAGCATCGCCGATGCCAAGGCCGAGATTTTCGAAGGGTTGGAGCAAGGTGGCATTGCTATTTTGCCGGCGGATAATGATCACTTCGAAAGACTTGCCGGCTGGGCGCGCAAGAAAGACGCCACTATCATCGCGTTCGGGGAGCGCCAGACAGCTGATGCGCGCCTTCTCAGCTGGAGGAGCCTTGGCACCGGGTCCGAGGTAACGGCTGAAATCCTTGGTTCCAGAGTTTCGTTTGTCCTTAACGCTCCGGGCCGGCATCTCGCGTTGAACGCTTTAGCCACGTTGGCTGCCGGGAAAGTCTTCGGTGCAGACATCGAGGAAGCCGCAGCCGCTCTCTCAGGGTTCACGGCCCCTGACGGGCGCGGCAGGAGGCAAAAAATCGAGACGCCGGAGGGAATCATTCTGCTTATCGATGAAACATATAATGCAAACCCGGCGTCGATGTGTGCTGCGCTCGAAGTATTGGGCGAGACACCGCGTGGAGAACAGGGCCGCCGCATCGCAGTGCTCGGCGATATGTTGGAGCTCGGCAACGGCGCTCCGTTATTCCATGCGGATCTCGCCAGCGTCATTGACTCCAATGACATCGATCTCGTTTTCTGCTCGGGTCCGTTGATGCAGCATCTCTGGGAGCGGCTTCCAGCGCCCAAGCGGGGAGGAGCAGCGGCGGCCCCGGAAGAGCTCGAGTCCGCTCTGGTGAAAACCGTGCGCGGGGGGGATGCGGTCATGATCAAGGGGTCCCTTGGCAGCCGGATGGGCTTACTTGCGGCCGCTCTTCGGAACAGCCACGAAACTTCGCTCGTGGGAAGCGCGGCGCCAATGAGGCTTAAAGGTTTCGCTTAAGATGTTGTACCTCCTCGGCCTGCTAACAGGCCAAGCTCAAATCTTCAACCTCTTCCGGTATATAACCTTCCGTACGGGCGGGGCCGTCATTACCGCCATGCTCGTCGTCTTCATACTCGGGCCCTGGCTCATTGACGCGCTTCGCA
>JBAUNL010000590.1:0-1786 GCA_049579205.1 Rhodomicrobium sp.
CTGGTGATCGGAGGCACCTCTCGCGGGCGTCTCAACCAGCTCGTGAACATCGTCGGGAAGCCCGCCGCCTCCCTTTTCCGCGAACTAACCTCAAAGACCGCTTCCAGCAGCCATCCTGGTAGATCGGGTGACGTTCCCTACCATCTTGGCTTCTCTGCAAAGCGACCCGTGGCTGGCAAATCTGTTACCCTCTCCTATTGCGCGAACCCCTCACATCTGGAAGCGGTGAACACGGTCGCCATCGGCAGGGTTCGGGCTATGCAGGATGAACTTGGAGGCGGAACTGAAGCCATGAAAGCGGTCATGCCGCTTCTCATTCACACGGATGCCGCGTTCGCCGGCCAAGGAGTGGTAGCGGAAGCCTTCCAGCTTGCGAACCTTCGCTCCTACTCCGTTGGCGGGACTATCCACATTGTCATAAACAATCAGATTGGCTTCACAACCGACCCGGCGGAGGGACGCAGCTCCCGCTACTGCACGGACGCCGCGAAAGGGATTGGGGCGCCCGTCTTCCACGTTAATGCCGATGACATCGATAGCGTTCTGAGGGTGGCCAGGCTCGCCGCAGAGTACCGGCAGCGCTTCCGTTCCGACGCTGTGATTGACCTCGTCTGCTATAGGCGAAGAGGCCACAACGAGCTGGACGAGCCGGCCTTCACGCAGCCGCTGATGTACAAGAAAATTGCGGCGCATCCGGGGTCCCGGCGCATTTACTTGAACAAGCTGAGTGAGGAAGGACTTTATAGCGCCCAGCAGGAAACAGCGTTTGCAGGCGCATACAGGCAATCGCTCGCTGACGCTTATGACGCTTCCGCATACAACACGGCGGATAGCGGCGCTGTGTACCCCTCTAATACGGTCGCAGTGAACCGCACGCCGGCGACGGAAACTGGGCTTCCTGAGTCGAAGTTGCATGCGCTTGGCAAGGCGCTGGCGGCAATTCCCCCGGTGATCCGGGCGCATCCAAAAGTTGCGCAGATTTTTGAACAGCGCCTTGCCTGCGCCAAGGCTGGCGCGGGAATCAATTGGGGGTTTGCCGAAGCGCTGGCACTTGGCAGCCTGATCTGCGAAGGCGTTCCCGTTCGCCTCAGCGGGCAGGATACACCACGCGGCGCCTTCTCGCATCGCCACTTTTATGTTCACGATCAAGATGATGGCCGGCGGGTCTCCATTTTCGAAAACTTACCGGAAGCGCGCTCGCGTTCCTGGCTGATCGAAAGTCCGCTTGCAGAATATGCCACGCTTGGATTTGAATACGGATACTCAGTTGCTTCTTCTAGCGCACTCGTGATCTGGGAGGCGCAATTCGGCGATTTCGCTAATGTGGCTCAGCCGGTTTTCGACCAGTTCATCTCTTCGGGCGAGGACAAATGGAGGGATATATCGCGGCTTACCGTACTGATGCCACATGGTTTGGAGGGCCAAGGCTCGGAGCACTCGTCAGGGCGTATCGAGCGCTTTCTGCAAATGTGCGCGAATGAAAATATGACTATAGCGAATTGCACCACCCCTGCTAGCTACTTTCATTTGCTGCGGCGGCAAGGTCTCTCCGCAAAGTCCCCTCTGATTGTCTTCACACCGAAATCCCTGCTGCGCCATAAGCTGGCGGTATCAAATTTTGCCGATTTCGCGCCAGGGACGGCGTTCAGGACGCTGATCAAGCCGGCACCTGCCGGACACAGTTTTACCCGCATCATTTTTTGTAGCGGGAAGCTTTACTGGGAGTTGGAAGTGGAGCGCCGCCGCCTCAATCTGGATCACATTGGCATAGCGAGCCTCGAACAGC
>JBAUNL010000591.1:0-2306 GCA_049579205.1 Rhodomicrobium sp.
GCGAAAGACCACGAGGGCGCGGCCACGACTATCGTGACCACCGTCAACACATGGAACAGGGTTAGTCGCTTGAACATGATGTGCATAAGAGCCGGGGGTGGGGGTACAATCCAGAATGGGCTACGGCGAGAACCATCGGAAGAGGGTTACGCGAATTCCTCTGTGTTTGTATCATTAATTAGCCGTTCTTCGAGACATATCGCACAAGACGCAAAAGGAGAAGTGCCTGTGAAATATCGCAAGCTTGGCGGAAGCAGCCTCCTTGTCTCCGAAATTGCCCTTGGATCGTGGCTTACTTACTCCGGCGGGGTCGATAAGGCAACCGCGTGCGCATGCGTGCACAAGGCGCTCGACCGTGGCATAAACTTTATCGACACGGCGAATATTTATGGGCGGGGCGCTTCCGAAAGCCTTCTCGGCGAGACGCTGGCAAACGTGCCGCGCAGCAGTTACATCTTGGCGACCAAGCTCTATTTTCCGATGTCTTCATCGGATCGTGGCTTGTCGCGCGATCAGATTCTCAAGCAGATCGATGCTTCATTGCGGCGCCTGAAGACCGATTATGTCGATCTTTATCAATGCCATCGCTTCGATGAACAGACCCCTCTCGACGAAACGATGCAAGCCTTGACCGAGGTCGTGGCGGCCGGCAAGGCACGCTATGTTGGCTTCTCCGAATGGCCCATCGAGGGCATTCGAGCCGCCCTGGAAATGCCCGGCGTGGTCCGGTTCGTTTCCAACCAGCCCCAATATTCGCTTCTCTGGCGCAAGCCCGAAAAAGAACTCATTCCCCTGTGTGAGGCTAATGGGATTTCGCAGATCGTTTGGTCGCCGCTCGCCCAAGGCGTGCTGACGGGTAAATACAAACCTGGTCAGGCGCCTGATAAAGGGACCCGCGCCACGAGCAGCCAGATGGGCGGATTCCTTAGCCGGTCCTGGCTTGAACGGCCCACCCTCGAGGCAGTGCAGAAAGTTGGAGCACTTGCGCAAACCGCAGGGCTGAGCCTTCCTCAATTCGCGCTCGCCTGGGTATTGCGGATCGATAACGTAGCCTCGGCCATTATCGGCGCTTCGAGGCCAGAGCAAATCGAAGAGAATGTCAAAGCGTCCGGGCACGCCGTTGACCCTGCCCTATTCAGGGAAGCCGAGCGCCTTCTCGATCCCTTCGCTGCGCATTAACATTTTGGGTTCAGGGAACATCTGACCTAAACGCCGACTATCGCTCAAAACACTACCAGTGAGGCTCCCGTGACAATATCCGATCCCCGGCAGGAACAAGCGGAAGAGCATGTGTCTGCATTGAAGCAAAGCGGCAGGCCCAAATTTCAGACCCATGACCCCGCAACCGGCAAAGCCGGCAAGGTCTACGAAGGCCATATCCTTGACGAGGCATTGGACATCGCAAGAGAAGTTCACGACGCGTTCCTGAAATGGCGGCGGACGCAATTTTCCGATAGGGCCGGCTACATGAAGGCAGCGGCGGCGGTGCTGCGCAGGCGCAAGACCGAGTTCGCGGAGCTGATGACGGCGGAAATGGGAAAAACCCGCACCGAAGGTCTCGGGGAGATCGAAAAATGCGCCTTCAACTGCGACTTCTTCGCAGAGCATGCCGAGAGGTTTCTCACCCGTGAGCCGGTTGATTTGGGGGGCCCCAAAGCCTTTATCACCTTCAATCCTCTGGGCCCGGTGCTGGCCATCATGCCCTGGAATTTCCCATTCTGGCAGGTCTTCCGCTTTGCAGCCCCAACGATCATGGCTGGTAACACGGCTGTTCTGAAGCACGCGAGCAACGTGCCGGGCTGCGCGCTTGCGATCGAGAGCGTTTTCCGGGACGCTGGCTTCCCCGGGAATATTTTCCGGACCGCGCTCATTCCGAGCGCCGATGTCGAAACCATCATCGGCGACCCTGCAATTGCGGCGGTTACCCTGACGGGAAGTGTCCCGGCCGGCCAAAGCGTAGCAACCGCTGCGGGCAGAAGTCTAAAGAAGACAGTGCTGGAGCTTGGCGGAAGCGACGCGTATCTCATTCTCGATGACGCCGATATCGGCCGGGCGGCCGCTGTTTCCACCGCGGCGCGTATGGTCAACGGCGGCCAGAGCTGCATCGCCGGAAAGCGCTTCATCGTTCACACGTCCCTGAAGGAGGCCTTCGAAAAGGCGTTCACAGAAAAAATGAGCGCGATCCAAATGGGAGACCCAAACGACCCCAATACCAAGCTCGGCCCACTGCAAAGCGTCAAGGCTCGGGATGAAATCCACAGGCAGGTTCAAGAAAGCATAGAGAAAGGCGCTCGCCTCCTCTGCGG
>JBAUNL010000592.1:0-10847 GCA_049579205.1 Rhodomicrobium sp.
CTCGGTCATGGGCGCCAATGTGAGCAGCATTGAAGCCCAATTGGGACCGGTCGAAATCCTCATCAACAACACCGGTGGCCCCGCTCCTTCGCCCGCATCGGGCCAGGAAGCTGCGGTCTGGAGCAAATATTTTCAATCCATGGTCCTGCCCGTTATCGCAATCACCGACCGTATTTTGCCTGGAATGCGCGCGCGCAAATGGGGGCGGATCATTACCAGCACGTCCTCTGGCGTCGTGGCGCCGATCCCAAATCTCGCCATGTCAAATTCGCTTCGCCTTTCGCTGGTTGGCTGGTCGAAAACGCTGGCGCGTGAAGTGGCAGCGAACGGCGTCACGGTCAACGTCGTCGTTCCGGGGCGCATCGCGACGGCCCGTGTGAGTTCTCTCGACGAAGCCAAGGCAAAGCGCGAAGGCCGCCCGGTTGCCGACGTCGTTGCGGAAAGCACCAAGACGATCCCGGTTGGACGCTACGGCAAGCCGGAGGAATACGCCGACGCCGTGACGTTCCTTGCAAGCGAGCGCGCCGCCTATATCACCGGGTCTATGTTGAGGGTGGATGGCGGGCTGATTGCCAGTATCTAGGCCGGCAATTTAACCCCGTTGACATTTCGTTCTCTTCGCTGCCTCTGCCATGGTATGCTTCGGCGAGAATATCCAGGAGTACAACAAGATGTTTACCTGTGAATGGCTGGGAATGCCCTCCGAAAGCGGCATTCAGCCGGTTTTAGATCGTTCCGTAATATCGTCGCCAAGCCTTAAAGCCGCCATTGCCGACGCCAGATCCGAATTAAAGACAAAGGCTATATTTCCTGCCGGGCAAACCTACGGAATTCGAATCCTGAACAACGACAGCGTCTTGGTTTGGACCTGGAACATAAACGAACCTAGCGCAAGAAGCGATTAAGGCCTTCTTCCGCGCGATTTCCGCTCAGCTATACTCAAGGCTGGAGGTGACCAGGAATGCATGAAGCTGCGGCGCATCACTCCACTCCGCGTTTTGCAGTAGTTGGCGGCTTCACCACCGAACGGCGCAAGGCCCGCGGTGATGGCCTGCATACATTTCGTATCGATCCGGTGACGGGTGCCTGGAAGCAGGCTTTTCACCTTCCCGATCTCGTCAATCCCTCATTTCTCATCCTCGATCCGAATCAGGATCGCATCTATTCCGTGCATGGCGATGGCGATTTTGCGAGCGCCTTCTCGATCGACGCCGAGAGCGGCGGCCTCCGCCTGCTCGGTCAAGCCGCAACGGGGGGCGTGAATGGCGTGCATCCCGCGATTGACCCATCAGACCAATTCCTCGTCGTCGCGAACTACGCAAGTGGTTCGGTCAGTGTTCTGCCGATTACGGCGGACGGCAGGCTCGAGCCCTTCATTCACAAGCTAGATTTGCCTGGCGAGCCCGGTCCGCATCGAACAGAGCAGGCGTCGTCGCATCCGCATCACGTGGTCTTCGATCCGTCGGGGCGTTTTCTCCTGGTACCGGACAAAGGGCTCGACCGCGTCTTCATACTCAAGTTGGACCCTGGCTCTGGCCGGTTACACCTTCATGGAAGCGCCGCAATGCGGCCCGGCGCCGGTCCTCGCCATATCGCGTTTCACCCCAGCTTGCCGATTGCATTTGTCGTGAATGAAATCGACTCGACAGTGGCTGCATGCCGGTGGGATGAAGCAAACGGCATTCTGACGCCGATGCAGCTTCGCTCCACGCTGCCGCCACATTTCTTCGGCGCGAGCACCGCCGCCGCAATCGTTGTTTCGCCCTGCGGGCGACATGTCTACGCCTCGAACCGCGGCCAGGACGGCGTTGTTCATTTCAACTTCGACAGCGCGCGAAACACTCTCGAGACGGTTGGCTGGGTTTCGAGCCAAGGCCGCGATCCGCGCTTCATATGCCTCGGCAGTGATGGAAAGACGCTGCTTGTTGCCAATGAGCAAAGCGATAATATCGTCAGCTTCGATATTGATGGGGAAAGCGGTGCGCTCACCTTCAAGGATCGAGCCATTGGCATCGCAAGTCCTGCCACAATCGTATTTATCTAAACGATCTTCGCGCTGGCTCCTAAGGGGCGTCTGCTCTACTTTGCAAAGAGCATAATTGAAGGCTCCCACTAATGACATTACCCCCTCCTGCAAAACCTGTCCTGTTGACAGGCGCCTCGGGCGCACTTGGCCGGGTGCTTGCTAAGGCGCTCGCGGAGGAAGGCTGGAGTTTGCGCCTGACCGACCTCGTCCCATTCCCTGACGAGCTTCCGCGGGGTGCCAGCTTTACGCTCGCCGATCTATCAGGCGGCGCTGCCATTCTGCAGCTGGCCGAAGGCTGCGGAACAATTCTGCATTTTGGTGGGATCTCGGTGGAGCATCCCTTCGAGACCGTGATCGGCCCAAACATTCGCGGTCTCTACCACGCTTATGAAGCCGCAAGGCGCGAGAAGGCGAGGATGGTATTCGCTTCCTCCAACCACGTTGTTGGATTTCACGAGCGCAGTGAAGTTCTCGACGTTGGCTGCGACTTCCGGCCGGACGGCTATTATGGCCTGTCCAAAGCTTACGGTGAACTAATGGGCCGGCTCTATTGGCATAAGCATGGCGTAACGAGCGTGTTTCTCCGGATCGGATCATGCCGGTCAGTGCCTACAGACGCGCGCATGCTGAGCACCTGGCTGTCTTACCGCGATCTCATTTCACTTGTGGAACGCAGCACGCTTGCCAGCGTAGAAGGCTGCGTTCCAATCTGGGCAGCCTCCAACAATTCGCGCATGACTTGGTGGCGCGACGATGCACGCGAAAAACTGGGATGGGAGCCGCAGGACAGCGCGGACGCTTTCATGGAGCGCCTGATCGGAGAAACGAGTGGCGATGAAGTAAGTGAGCGCTATCAGGGCGGAAGCTTCTGCTCGATTGGCTATTCTCGCTCGCGCCCTTCATCCAGGTGAGTAAACCTATAATGGCGAAAAGCTTACGAAAGGGACTGACGAGCTACGGCGATCCCGCATTTTCGCTGTTCCTGCGCAAAGTCTTCATCAAGGCGATGGGATATTCGGACGATGTGCTTGACCGTCCTATAGTCGGCATCACCAACACATACAGCGACTACAATCCCTGTCATGGCAACGTCCCGGACCTGATCGAAAGCGTCAAGCGCGGCGTGATGCTCGCGGGCGGCTTGCCCATGGTCTTCCCAACCATCTCCATCCACGAAAGCTTTGCTTGTCCAACCTCCATGTTCCTTCGCAATCTCATGGCGATGGACACGGAGGAGATGATCCGCGCGCAGCCTATGGATGCGGTGGTCTTGATTGGCGGGTGCGACAAAACACTGCCCGCGCAGGTGATGGCGGCGGCGAGTGCGGATATCCCGGCCATTGTCCTGCCAGTCGGCCCGATGGTGGTTGGGCACCATAAGGGCGAGGTGCTGGGCGCATGCACTGATTGCCGCCGTCTCTGGGGGATGCATCGGGCCGGCACTATCGTCGAAGCGGAGATCGAAACGATCAGCGGCCGGCTTGCTCCATCAGTTGGGACATGCATGGTGATGGGAACAGCCAGCACAGTGGCCTGCATCGTCGAGGCGATGGGTCTCGCATTGCCAATGAGCGCGACCTCACCTGCAACGCATGCGGATCGAAGACGCGTCGCGGAAGCAAGCGGCAAGCGCGCCGCGGAAATGGCCGTGGCAGGGAAGCCTAAGCCCTCCGAACTGGTCACGGCAGAGTCAGTGCACAATGCGCTCGTGGTCTTGCAGGCGATCGGCGGTTCTACCAACGGGATTATTCACTTGACCGCAATGGCGGGACGAGCTGGGGTGAAGGTGGAACTCGGGTCGCTCGACGAACTTGCCCGCGAGATCCCGGTGCTTCTCGATCTTAAGCCATCCGGCGCACACTATATGGAGCATTTCCATCATGCTGGCGGGTTGCCTCGCCTGATGAGGGAACTCTCGCAGTTTTTGCATTTGGAGGCTTTGAGCGTTTCCGGAAGCACGATTGGCGACGCCATCGCTGGGGCCGAGGACTCGCCTCAGGACGTGATCCGTAGCATTAAGTCTCCCTTGAAGAAGATGGGAGCGATCGCTGTGCTGCGCGGTAATCTCGCGCCAAGAGGGGCCGTCATCAAGCAATCGTCTGCGTCACCGGAATTGATGCGGCATAAGGGACGCGCGGTCGTCTTCGACTCGGTCGAGGATATGACCAGCCGGATCGACTCTCCGGGTCTCGACGTGGCTCCTGACGATGTACTCGTTCTCCGCAATGCGGGGCCGAAAGGCGCGCCCGGAATGCCGGAAGCGGGCTATCTGCCGATTCCCCTCAAGCTTGCGCGGCAAGGCGTTAAGGATATGGTGCGGATCTCGGATGCCCGTATGAGCGGCACCGCCTTCGGAACCATCGTCTTGCATGTTACTCCGGAAGCCGCCGAGGGCGGCCCGCTTGCCGTGGTGTGCACAGGCGATCTGATCGAGCTCGATGTTGACGCGCGGCGTCTTGAGCTGCTGGTTGATGACCAAGAGCTTCAAGGGCGGCTAGCCGCTTGGTCTTCATCGCCTCGGCGGAAGAAGCCGGCGCGAGGCTATGCGAGGCTTTTCGAGGACAGCGTTCTTCAGGCTGACCAGGGATGCGATTTCAATTTTCTTTTGCGCGAGGGGAGTGCCACAGATGACAACGAAACCGAAGATCCTAAGCCTGGGGAGAATGGACCTGGAGGTTGACACAGAGCTCGCGAAGAGTTTCGAGGTCCTCCGTGACGAAACGCTTGGTCTCTCTGAAATCCTGGACAGGCATGGCCCCGAGATTGTCGGGATAGTCACGCGCGGGCGGACACCTACCACGGGAGATCTGATCAGCCGTCTGCCCCACCTTGAGATCATCGCCAATTTCGGCGTCGGCTACGATACCGTCGATGTCCGCGCCGCCGCTGACCGCGGCATTGTCGTAACCAACACGCCGGATGTGCTCAATGATGAGGTGGCCGATCTCACGGTTGGATTGTTGCTGGCCACGGTGCGCCGGCTTCCCCAAGCGGACCGTTTCGTTCGCGCGGGCCACTGGAGGCCGGGCACTGAATTCCCGCTCAGCCCCTCATTGCGAGGCCGCAAGGTCGGCATCGCAGGCATGGGGCGGATCGGAAAGGTGATAGCCAAGCGCCTTGAAGGTTTTGACGTACCGCTAGCGTATTGCGGCCGGAACCGGCAGCCCGGCTTGCAATACGACTATCACGCAGAGCTTAAGGCTCTGGCCGCAGCCGTTGACGTCCTCATTATAATCCTGCCAGGCGGCCCTGCGACCCGTCATGCTGTCGATGCTTCAGTTCTTGAAGCCCTTGGGCCAAACGGCATTCTTATCAATGTCTCCCGCGGATCGGTTGTGGATGAGGAGGCGCTCATCGAGGCGTTGCAATCTGGGACAATCCTCGCGGCGGGCCTCGACGTTTTCGCGAAGGAGCCCCACGTCCCGGAAGCCTTGCTTGCAATGGACAATGTGGTTGTGCTCCCGCACGCCGGCAGCGGCACTCATCATACGCGCGGCCTTATGCGGCAGCTTGTTGCCGACAACGTACGCTCCTGGTTCGATGGGAAGGGCGCGATCACTCCAGTGCCGGAAACGCCGAACCCGCTGGCCAAGACTGCCTGATACGGTTTGGCGGGCAGGATTTGAGCAAGGTCAAAGATCGCGGCTCAAAGTACGGTATAGTGGCGGAATGAAGCGATCAGCGCTGCGGGCTCAGCTAGACAAAATCGAAACGCGCATAGCCAAGACCATCGGAGATATTGCAGATCTCCGGGTTCGCATCTCCGAGCTGGCGGAATACGGCTTAGGAACCGTGGAGGCACGCCTTGCGCTTGCCATTTCGGAACGATCACTCAAGCAGGAAATTGAGGAACGTGACAAGCTGGTGGCTGAACTTGAAGCCCTTTCTTAATTCGAGACAGTTGCCAAAGTCTCCTACATCGAGCGCCTTGCCTCAAACGCCCTGCTTCACCGCCAAAACATCTTTGGCCTAAGGGACTATATTTACTTTTGCCCAGCCCTGAAGGATTCTGAGCCTTCACGGGAGGAAACAACAATGAGCGGTTCCGGGCACGCACTTTCAAAAGGTGACTTTAGCCGCAGAGGCTTTTTAAAAATTGCAGGAGGTGCCGCCGCTACAGGTGCATTCGCGGCATCAACTCGCAGGTCGAGGGCCGAACCAGCGGCGATAAATATAGGCGCCCTATATCCAACGACCGGCAATTTCGCTCAATTCGGCCAGGACTGCGTGAATGCAGCCAAACTTGCGGTCCAGATGGTCAATGACCGCGGCGGCATCAAATCATTGGGCGGTGCCAAGCTAAACCTGGTTTTGTCCGACGTGCAAAGCGATACGACTGTGACCCGCACCGAAACGGAGCGGCTCATTAATCGGTATAGTCTTTCCGCCATCCATGGCTGCTATGCAAGCGCGCTGACGCTGATTGCGAGCGAGGTGGCGGAACGGCATAAGGTTCCTCTGCTGACGGGCTCCAGCACCGACCAGCTTAATCGCGGCGGCCGCAAATACACTTTCACGCCGTTTTCGCGGGCTTCCCAGTTTGCCAAGGCGCAGCTGCAGATGGCCAAGCTTGTCGGCAACCAGCCGAAGGTCGCCGTCGTGTTTGAGAATACCGCGTTCGGTACTTCGACTTCTTCGGGTTTGCGCGAACAAGCCCCTGGCGAAGGCGTCGAGGTGGTTATGTTTGAGCCCTATTCATCAGGCTTTGCCGATGCGGGCCCCCTCGTCAATAAGATTAAGGCCTCCGGCGCTAACATGCTGTTCGCTGTCTCCTACCTGAATGACCTCATCCTGATCGTGCGCACCATGAAGCAGGTGGGCCTCAGCATTCCCTTGAATGGCGGCTCGGGTGGTTCGGTGCATCCCGACTTTTACAAGAATACTGGAGCCGACGCCGAAGGCCTGCTCGGGGTGGCACACTGGAACCACGATACTGACGCTTACGCAAAGGAGGTCAGTGCTGAGTACCAAAAGCAATACGGTAAGTTCATCTTCGAATATGCGGGTGGCTTGGTGGCGCAGACCTTTCTGATTGCGGAGGCTTTGGAGCGAGCCGCTTCCCCGGATCCACAGAAGGTGCGCGATGCGCTGGCGGCGATCGACGCCACGAAAGGCTACGCAGCGATGTGTCCCGGCGGCCGGGTGAAGTTCGACGAGACCGGGCGCAACATCTACGCTCATCCTGTAGGGGTCCAATGGCAGAAGGGCGATCTTGTTAGCGTATTTCCAAAGGAGGAGGCCAAAGCTCCGCTCGTAAAGTCCTAGGGACCGCCACCAATGACCGGCGTCATCGCTCAGGCGATCGTCAATGGCCTACTGATCGGCGGCATTTATACGCTGGTGAGCATCGGCGTTACGCTCATCTTCGGGGTCGTGAAGATCGTCAACTTCGCTCAGGGCGAGTTCGTGATGATCGGAATGTATATCAGCTATTGGCTGGCGACGCAGGCCGGCCTTGACCCGCTCCTATCGCTGGCTATCTCCATGCCGGCGCTCTTTTTGATCGGGGTGCTCTTGCAGCACTTCCTCATTCGCCGCGTTCTCGGGCTTGGCGACATGCCCCAGATATTTCTGACATTTGCGCTTTCAATGCTCCTTATCAATATCGCATTGCTTTTGTTCACGGCAGACTACCGTACCATCCATACCAGTTACACCGACGCCGCTATTCAGATCGGCCCCGTCTATATCGGCGTGGCACGGCTTATCGCCTTCGTTGTGGCCATGCTGCTTTCGGCGGCGCTGGAGGTGTTTCTTCATACGACCGATCTCGGCAAGGCGATGCGTGCTGCCTCGCAGAATCCGGAAGTTGCGATGCTGATGGGAATTAATCCCAATCGCGTCTTTGCGGTTGCCGCCGGCATCTCTCTTGCACTCGCTGGCGCCGCAGGTTCGCTGCTCATGCCCTTCTATTCTGTCTATCCGAGCGTGGGCCAGGTTTTCGCGCTCATGGCGTTCGTGGCGGTGGTGCTGGGAACTCTCGGCAGTGTGAGAGGCGCACTCATTGCAGGTTTGATGATGGGCGTGGCAGAGTCGCTAGGCATTCAGTTTGTCGGCTCGGATTCTGGGTTGATTGTCGTATTTGCCGTGCTGCTCATCACGTTGGCGATCAAGCCGAATGGCTTGTTTGGCGGCTGGGCAAGATGATGGAGCGGCGCAGCCGTCTTGTGGCGTTTGGAACTGCGTTGGCGGCGGCAGGGGCGATTGTCCTGCCACTAGCCATCACAGATCCTTTCGTGATCGACATCTGCATCAGGGTGCTGCTTTTCGGGTTTCTTGGCGTGGCTTGGAACCTGCTCGGTGGCTATGCGAAGCAATTGTCATTGGGTCACGCAGCCTACTTCGGCCTCGGCGCCTATACATCCACGATCCTCATGATCCGCCATGGCATTTCGCCCTGGATTGGGATGATTGCCGGCGGTGTGGTGGCTATGATAGCGAGCCTCCCCATCGGGGCCTTATGCTTCCGGCTTCGCGGCCCTTACTTCGCTATTTCGACAATTGCGACGGCGCAAGTGCTGATGCTGCTCTTTCTGAAGTTCCGCGACTTCGCATGGGGCGCCGAAGGCACAACCATCCCCAATCTTGGTAATGCTCCCCTTATGATGCAGTTCGAAGGCAAGGCACCCTATTACTACGTTGCGCTTGCCCTTCTCGCTACTGGGCTTGTGGTCACTTCGTGGGTCGAGCGATCATGGATGGGATATTATCTCGTAGCCTTGGGAGAAGACGAAGACGCTGCGGAGGCCGTCGGCGTCAATGTCGCGCGGATCAAGCGGGACATCTACATGATCAGCGCTTTTCTCACCGGGCTCGCGGGCACCTTTTACGTGCAATACATTTACTTCATCGATCCCAACACCGTCTTCAATTTCAATATCTCGCTTGAGGCCGCACTGGTCTCCATCGTGGGGGGAGTTGGAACCTTGTGGGGGCCGGTGATTGGCACTTTGTTGCTTGAGCCAGCCTCCGCGCTGATTCAAAGCGAGCTTGGAGCGACGCAAGGCGGAATTCAGCTCACACTTTACGCCGTTATTTTGATTGTGATAATCCTTTGGCAGCCTGAGGGCCTGCTAGGGATGTTCGCGTCTGCTTACAAGCGGATTGCGCAACGAAGCCCCGCCGCTGGAAAGCAGCCGGCAACGAGCGGCATGCGGGCTTCGCTCGATGGATGACGCCCTTACCATTCGTGGCTTGAGCAAGCGCTTCGGCGGCTTGCGCGCCGTCCAGGACCTCTCCTTCTCGGTGAAGGAAGGGCAAACGGTCGCTGTGATAGGCCCAAATGGGGCGGGCAAGACCACCTGTTTCAACCTGATTACCGGCTTTGTCCGTCCAGATGCGGGTTCGATCAAGGCGTTCGGCAGGGAGATCGCAGGCTTTCATCCCCATAAGGTCTGCGCAAGCGGCGTGGCAAGAACCTTCCAGATTGCGCGCCCCTTCGGACAAATGAGCGTCCTTGCCAATGTCATGGTCGGCGCCTTGCTCAGAGACAAACGCCTCGCGCCGGCTCGCACCAAGGCACGCGAGGCGATCGAATTCGCCGGTCTTTCCGTGCAAGAGAATCGCCTTGCCTGCGACCTCAACACCATTGACCAGCGGCGTCTTGAACTTGCACGCGCGCTTGCCACGGCGCCGCGGCTTCTGCTCCTCGATGAGGTAATGGCCGGTCTGAATACCGCAGAGATCGATCAAGCCATCGCCCTGGTGCGGCAGCTTTCGGCGCGGGGGCAAACAGTCGTCATCGTCGAACATGTCATGCGCGCCGTTATGGCCGTTGCAGAACAAATTGTCGTCCTCGATCACGGCCAGAAAATTGCCGAAGGCCGTCCCGAAGAGATTGCGAAGGACCCGCAAGTCATCGGCGCGTATTTGGGAAGGAGCTATGCGCATTCTTGAAAGTGGTTCCAAGGCTGGGGCATGCGGTTCATCTTTTTACGATGGCGGCCGCTAATGCTTGCCCTTTCGGGAGTCACCGCGAGCTACGGCCACGTGACGGCGATAAACGGCATCAACATCGCGGTCAGCGACGGAGAAATCGTCGGCCTCCTAGGTGGAAACGGCGCCGGAAAGAGCACGATCCTGCGTGCGATCTCGGGACTTGCCAAGCTGCGATCCGGCGAAATCACTTTCCAGGGGGCCAGCCTGGCCGGATTGCCCCCATACAGGATCGTGGAACTCGGCATCGCCCATGTGCCTGAGGGCCGCCAGGTCTTCCCGGAGTTATCGGTTCAAGAAAACCTCGAAATGGGAGCCTACATCCCAAGCGCTAAGGCCCAACGCGGCCAGCGGCTTGAGCTTGTTTTCACGATATTTCCGAAGCTTGCCGAGCGGAAGAGACAGCTTGCGGGCACCATGAGCGGCGGCGAACAGCAAATGCTCGCGATTGGCCGGGGCCTGATGTTGCAGCCGAAGCTCCTAATGCTGGATGAGCCGTCATTGGGGCTGGCTCCGGTTGTGATCGACAACACCTTCGACGCCATTCAGAGAATCCATGCCATGGGCATGTCGATCCTCCTCGTCGAACAGAATGCAAGCCGCGCACTCGAACTGGTTAGCCGCGCCTATGTGCTGGAAAGTGGCGAGGTGGTAATGAGCGGAACCAGCGCCGAGCTGGCCAGAAATGAGCAGATGACTGCCGTGTACCTTGGGATGGGATAGGGTAGACAGATATAGCGGAGAGGACGCCAGGATTATACTAGAGCGGTTCCCGAATTAATTGAATCGGAAGGGATTCACAAAGAGGCCGAAGCAGTTGAGTCTGCCCTTGTTCAAGACGGGGGCAGCGATGGCTTATTCGAAGGATCTGCGGGTTCGATTGATT
>JBAUNL010000593.1:0-10829 GCA_049579205.1 Rhodomicrobium sp.
CTCCCATCTCGACGGCGCTTGGCGTCCTTGGGATGCCGGGGATGACCGCTTACGCCGGTCTTTTGCAAATCGGCCAGCCCAAGGCGGGCGAAACGCTCGTCGTCGCCGCGGCTGCGGGGCCCGTCGGCTCAGCAGTGGGCCAGATAGGCAAAATAAAAGGATGCCACGTTGTCGGCATAGCCGGCGGCCAGAAGAAAACGCGCTACCTCACAGACGAACTGGGCTTCGATGCTGCCGTCGATCACCGCTCGCCGAATATGAAGGAAGAGCTCAAGCAAGCTTGCCCTAACGGCATCGACATCTATTTCGAGAATGTTGGCGGGGCGGTCTGGGATGCGGTCTTGCCGCTTCTGAATACCTTCGCCCGCATCCCTGTGTGCGGACTTATTGCCCAGTATAATGCCACGTCGCTGCCCGAAGGTCCGGATAGGTCGCCGGCCCTCATGCGCGCGGTATTAACGAAGCGCCTTCGTATTCAAGGCTTCATTGTCTGGGATTTCGCGCAGCATAGAGGCGAGTTCCTGCGCGATATGAGCGGGTGGGTCCGGGAGGGCAAACTCAAATATCGCGAGGATATCGTGGAGGGGCTTGATAATGCGCCCAAGGCCTTCATTGGACTTTTGAAGGGCGCAAATTTCGGGAAGCTGCTGGTCAAGGTTTCCGGCTAGGCTGCGGAGCTTCACACATCTGTGATCAAGCCGTAATTGCGGCCGGCCAAGGACAAGGCGCCGCATGGGCTTCGGGGCATGCTGCAACCAAATTTAGTTAACATACGGGTTTCAACACCCGATGATATATTTCTCGGGTCTACGTGCGCGCTTTCGCGCATTGGTAACTCGGCAGGCTTGAGCAAGCAGGCCCTATGTTGTGGGAAAGTGTGGGACGCCGGACATGCTCGTAACCCGATATTCGATCGCTTTGATTTTGCTTTGCTTCTCCGCAACGTCAGGCTTCGCGGCGGGTGAGGTGCACCTTCATTTGATTTTGCAGCGCTCGATTAATGATCCCGCCGGCCAGAACATTCTGGATTTCAAACGGGAGTTGGAGAGCAGGACGAAAGACGCGGTGAAGGTGGAGGTCAAGGAGCAAGCTCAAGCGTCCGGTGCTTCATCCACACTGCAGGGCCTGCGCGAGGGCATCGTCGAAATGAGCGTTGTTTCACTTGCCGAGCTCTCCAAGGAGATCGCGGGCGCCGGGATTTTCACACTCCCTTTTCTTTTCAACTTCGATGCCATCGTTCACGCAGCCGCTCGCCCAGGCAGTGAAATTCGCAATATCGTCGACGCTGAAATCAAGATGAGGGGCGCTCAGGTCTTGTGGTGGCAGCCCTACGGTTCGACGGTAATTTTCTCAAAGGGAACACCGATCCTTCACCCGAAAGATTTGGCGAATCACAACATCGCAGTAACCGATGCCTTATCGGCGGAATTTATTCGCATGTGCGGCGGCGCTCCGCACATCGTCAACGATGGCGACGACCTCAAAGCTCTCGATAACAAAGATGTCGACTCGATGATGTCCAGCATCGCGTCCGCCCGTAACTACAACAATGACGGCAAAATCGACAAAATCAACAATGTTCGCTATTCGGAAAGCTTATACGTTGTCTTGATCAGTAATAAAATCTGGCGCGGGCTCGCGCCAGAGCTTCGGAAGACTGTCACAGATGCCGCGCGCGCGGCTGAAGAACAGATCTGGGAGCAGCTAGCCCAGACGGAGGCAGAGGCCTACGACCTGGCGCTGCAAAAAGGAATGACGTTTGAAACTCCAAGCGACGACGACATCCTCGCCTGGCGAGCCTGCAGCTCCTCGATCGTTGAATCTTTCGTGAACCGGACCGAATTTATAGGCGCTAAGCTTCTTGCGGCCTATGGCAAGCTGAGAAGCGATCCTTGCTGCAGTCAAGCTCTGCAGACGCAGACCGGCGATTAGAGTCAGCCCACGGGGACGACGAACCGCAAAGCCTCGCTTGTTAGCCAGCCGTCTCTGGCTAAGTCTCAGCTCCATATGCCTCGCCTTCTGAGCAAGGCCATGGAAGATGAGATTTTTTTGCTATTGTCAGGGAAGCCGAATCGTATTGTCGGCGCTAAGATACCACGCCAGCAATAAGGGCGGTCGAGCGCGAAAGAGCGGTGCAAACCGCCCTCCTTGCTTCAGGAAGAGAGTAGATCCCTATTGCCTTTGATGGAATCAAAAGCGCGCTCTCAGCCCTTGTTCACACATGATCTTATCGCAAAACCGGTGCCCATCCTCGAATGCACGGGAACAAGCTTTTGCGGATCATGCTTTAGATCGCTTCGCTCAAATCTTTCGCCGGGCGAAACGCGACCTTCTTGCTTGCCTTGATTTTTATGGCTTCGCCGGTGGCTGGATTGCGCCCCATGCGGGCAGCGCGCTTGCGCACTTCCAAAGTACCAAGGCCGGCAATCCGGATTTTCGCACCCTTCTTGAGATGCTTTCCAATAACCGTGACGGTTTCATTGAGCACTTCATTAGCCTGCTTCTGGGAAAGGCCATGCGATTCGGCCACTTCCGAAGCGAGATGGCGAAGCGTAACAATATCGGCCTTCGCCGGTTTTGCAGCTGCCTTGGGCGCCGCTGCCGCTTGCGTTTTCGTCATCTTAGTTCCTTCGTTATTCCATAACTGCTGGAGTTGGGAAACTGCACTTTGTCCGTTGGCTTCTTTGCCGCCACCATGGGAATCCACCCGATGTTGTACGGCGTACCAATCAGGTCAAGGGCACCGAACCGCTGTGATGCCAATAGAATCAGGCAAAATGGCTCGATAGCGGCGATGACCATCAAACCGTGTAGCGGCACACGTCAACAGCCTTTCGCTTGAAAATCGACATCTCAGGCTGAATCCAGGCTGCATTTGCGGGCTACTGTGGTTTTTAAGCCCCGAAAATAGGGCTTTCTCATTATCCTTGCTGATGAGGTCTCCTTGGGAATTCGCTGCCTGCCGGCGCCCTGCATAAGAATAGTCGCCGGAAAAATGCCCGCTAGCCTTGACATCAAAGAGCACCGCACATAGAACAGAAAGTGAACGGCCTGCTAAAAGTGTGTGGGCCAGGATGTGTGGAAAAATCGTTTGTGCGGGTCTTCCGCCTGCTGCCTTCGTGTAAGCTTCAGGGGCGACTCAATGAGCAATGAAAGGAGCTCTCATGGCGGGCTCGGTTAACAAAGTGATCTTGATCGGGAATTTAGGGGCTGACCCGGAAGTTCGTCACACTCAGGACGGACGGGCAATCTGCAATCTCAGGCTTGCGACCACGGACAGCTGGCGTGACAAGCAATCGGGCGAAAAGCGTGAAAAGACCGAATGGCACAGCGTCGTCATATTCAATGAGCAGCTGGGAAAAGTGGCTCAGCAATACTTGAAGAAAGGGTCCAAAGTCTACGTCGAGGGCCAACTTCAGACGCGCAAGTGGCAAGACAATTCCGGCAATGACCGGTACACGACAGAGGTCGTACTGCAGAACTATAACGGGCAGTTGACTATGCTGGATGGGCGTAATGGTGCCTCCGGCTTTCAAGATAGCGGAAGTAGTGACTACGATGCGGGCTCGGGCGGAGGGGGCCGGGACAGCTCAAGAAGCGCAACCAAGACCCGCGATAGCGGAGCAGCGAAGTCTTTCGAAAAGGATCTTGACGACGAGATCCCTTTCTAGGCCTCTCGGCTGGAAAAGGTCTCCATTTTTAGGTCAGGATTCCCTATATATGGTGGGAGCATTCTCATAGCGGCTTCGTACACCTTAATTCCTTTGTAAGAAGCCAAGGATTCGATTTTGGCAGGCAATTCCGACAGCAATGGCGGTGATCGCGGCGTGGGTGAAGTCCGCCCTATCCTGATCACCGACGAGATGAAGCGTTCCTATCTCGATTACGCGATGAGCGTGATCGTGTCGCGGGCGCTGCCCGATGTACGCGACGGTCTCAAGCCCGTTCATCGCCGCATTCTCTATTCGATGCATGAGACGGGCTATCAATGGAACAAGCCCTACAGAAAGTCTGCGCGCGTCGTCGGCGATGTGATCGGTAAATATCATCCGCACGGCGATCAGTCGGTTTACGATGCGCTGGTCCGCATGGTGCAGGACTTTTCCATGCGCGTTCCCCTCATAGACGGACAGGGGAATTTTGGTTCTGTCGATGGCGATCCGCCGGCCGCGATGCGGTACACCGAGGTGCGGCTGCACAAGATCACCGAGACGCTTCTCCAGGATCTGGAAAGCGACACGGTCGATTTTCAAGACAACTACGATAATTCCGAGCGCGAGCCGAAAGTTCTTCCTGCACGGTTTCCTAATCTTCTCGTTAACGGCGCCGGCGGCATTGCGGTTGGCATGGCCACCAACATCCCGCCCCATAATCTTGGCGAGGTAATCAACGCCTGTTTAGCATTCCTCGATGATCCCGGCATCAGCATCGAGCAGCTTATGGAGCATGTGCCCGGTCCAGATTTCCCGACCGGGGGCATCATCATGGGACGCGCGGGCATCCGCGCCGCGTATTTGAAGGGCCGCGGCTCCATCGCTGTCCGCGCCAAGATCCATGTCGAAACCATTCGCAAGGATCGCGACGCCCTGATCGTGACGGAAATTCCCTACCAGGTTAACAAGGCCGTACTGCAGGAGCGTATTGCCGACCTCGTCCGCGAAAAGAGAATCGAAGGTATTTCCGATGTCCGCGACGAGTCCGACCGCGACGGATACCGTGTTGTCATAGAGCTCAAGCGCGAAGCCATGCCGGATGTGGTGCTGAACCAGCTTTACCGGTTCACCTCCCTGCAGTCGCTCTTTGCCGCCAACATGGTTGCGTTGAACAGTGGCCGGCCTGAGCAGCACAACCTCCTTGACTTCATTCAAGCCTTTACGCAGTTCCGCGAGACGGTCGTAACCCGGCGCACGAAATTCCTGCTCGGTAAGGCTCGCGATCGCGCCCACGTGCTCGTCGGTTTGGCAACCGCTGTGGCGAACATTGACGAAGTCATAAGGCTTATCCGAAGTGCGCCTGATCCGGCGACTGCCCGCGATCAGCTCATGACAAGGAGCTGGCCTGCCGAAGACATCGCACCGCTGCTGGCGTTGATCGATGATCCGCGCTCGAAAATTCTTGAGGGGAATGTTTACAAACTCTCAAACGACCAGGCTCGCGCAATTCTCGACCTGCGCCTGCAGCGGCTGACCGCGCTTGGCCGTGACGAAATCGGCGACGAGTTGAAGGGCCTGGCGGACAAGATCCGCGATTATCTCGATATCTTAAGTTCACGTGCCCGCGTGGTCGAAATCGTTCGCGACGAGCTGACGGCGATCAAGGAAGAGTTCGCGACACCGCGGCGCACGGAGATTCTCGACGTTGAGGGCGAGGTCGAGGACGAGGACCTCATCCAGAAGGAGGATATGGTCGTCACGGTAAGCCACCGCGGATATATCAAGCGGGTACCCCTTTCCACTTATAGGGCGCAAAGGCGGGGCGGGAAGGGCCGCGCCGGTATGACCACCCGTGACGAGGATTTCGTTACAAGGCTTTTCGTCGCCAATACTCATACACCGGTGCTCTTTTTATCCTCTCGGGGTATGGCCTACAAGATGAAGGTCTGGCGCCTGCCGCTCTCTGCGCCGCAGGCACGCGGGAAGGCTCTTATCAATCTGCTGCCGCTGCAGCAGGAAGAAACGATCACGTCTATTCTGCCGCTTCCGGAGGACGAGCGCGGCGAGACCGGAAACTTCATCCTATTTGCGACCCAATCAGGCAATGTGCGCCGGAATGACTTGGCCGATTTTGCGGAAGTGCGCCAGAACGGCAAAATCGCTATGAAGCTGGACCCTGGCGACGCCATCGCAGGCGCACAGCTTTGCCGTGAAACCGACGACGTTCTCTTGACGACCGCGAATGGGCAGTCGATCCGCTTTCCCGTAACCGACGTGCGCATCTTCAAGGGCCGGGAATCGACGGGAGTGCGGGGCGTCAGGCTCGAACAAGACGACAAGGTAATTTCGCTAGCCATTCTCCGGCATATGAATGCCACGCCCGCGGAACGTGCCACCTATCTAAAGCAGGCCAATGCGATAAGGCGGGCTGCTTCCGGCGAACGCGGCACATTGGAGAACGGTGAAGCCGACTACACGGTCTCCGAACCGGAGAATGAAAATATTGATGACGGTGAGACCATCGAAAGCGGCGATATCGCCGATCTCACACCTTCACGCTACGCTGAGATGGGTGGAGCGGAGCAATATGTGCTCACGATTTCCGAGCGCGGCTTTGGCAAGCGCACCTCGTCCTATGAATACCGGACTTCTGGACGCGGCGGCAAAGGCATCATCGCTATGGTGGTCAACGAGCGCAATGGACGCCTCGTTGCCTCCTTCCCCGTCGAGGACACCGATCAGATTATGCTTGTCACGAATGCCGGGAAATTGATCCGCTGCCCGGTCGAGGGTATTTCGATAACGGGACGCTCGGCGCAAGGCGTGACGATCTTCAGGACCGACCAGGACGAGCGCGTTGTCTCGGTCGAGCTCATCAACGACGATGGAAATGGCGCAGCCAATGGAAACGGCACGAGCGATGCCGAAGACGGCGAGGAGCCTCTCGAATAACTTCGGATGAACGGAGAAGACGTTCCATGCGCTGCGGATTCTACCCTGGCAGTTTCGACCCGCCGACACTCGGACACCGCGACATCATATCCCGGGGGCTGAAAGCCTTCGACAGGCTCGTGGTCGGAATTGGTGTTCACCCTACCAAGGCGCCGATGTTCACGGATGAGGAGCGGGTGGCAATGTTGCAGGAGGAGTTCGTCGATCTCACGGCCGGCAGCCGCGCTGAGGCGGTTCTCTTCCGGGGGCTTACCGTGGATGCCGCTCGAGAGCACGGCGCTGGCTGGATCTTGCGGGGGCTTCGGGACAGCGGCGATTTTGAGTATGAGATGCAGCTCGCGCGCATGAATAGCCAACTTGCTCCCGATATCGAAACCGTGTTTTTGGCGGCCTCACCTGCAACAGTTCATATCACGGCGACGCTCGTGCGCCAGATCGCAAGCTTCGGAGGCAATGTATCGCCATTTGTTTCCGGCCCCGTCCTCAAGCGGATCAAAGACAAGTTCAAAGTTATTTAAAGCGACCGGGATGGAATCGATGTTACGCCACGGATAAGGCTGGCGCGGCCCTATTCCCGCCCCGTTGAGCCATTACCCGCTGATTTTCGCAATCCAATCAACAGCCGCAAAGGTTCTCCATGCTTCGTCTCACACTATTCGCGGCGGCGTTGGCCTCGGCCTTCGCCGTAACGTCCGTTTCGGGCCGCGCAGCCAGCCCAGAAAACACACTTTACCTGGATTTGAAGGATGGGCGGGTCGTGATTGAACTTCGGCCCGACCTTGCGCCCAAGCATGTTGAGCGGATAAAGAAGCTCGTCAAGGAAGGCTTTTACAACGGCCTAACATTCCACCGTGTGATCACCGGCTTCATGGCGCAGACCGGGGATCCAAATGGAGACGGGACTGGCGGATCAAAATATCCGGATTTGCCGGCGGAATTCTCGCAGGCACCGTTCAAACGTGGAACGCTGGGGGCTGCGCGTTCAGCTAGCCCCGATTCCGCCAATAGCCAATTCTTTATCTGCCTCGAAGATGCACCTCATTTAACCGGTAGTTATACGGTTTGGGGACAGGTTGTCGAAGACATGCAATTTGTCGACCGGATCAAAAAGGGGAACGGACCCAACGGCCAGGTCTCCAACCCGGATAAGATTATCAAAATGCAACTTGCCTCGGACGCTCGTGGAACCCCACATTCGTGATCAAGATTAATGTGACCGCGCTTGAGGCTTTCCGCCTCCGGTTTCAGAGACGAAATGGAAGAGGCAAAAATGGAATCCGAAAATCAGGAAAATACGTTGGTCTTGGAGACGACCCAAGGCCGGGTGGTGATCGAGCTTCGGCCGGATCTTGCTCCGAAACATGTCGCGCGTATCAAGGAGCTCGCTGAGCGGGGCTTTTACGACGGGGTCGTTTTCCACCGCGTTATAGATGGATTCATGGCTCAGACGGGCGATCCCACTGGCACCGGCCGGGGCGGATCGGGCAAGCATCTCAAGGCCGAATTCACCAAAGAGCCCCATGAGCGCGGGACGGTTTCGATGGCCCGCGCCAACCATCCCGACAGCGCAGACAGCCAATTCTTCATTTGTTTCGACGATGCGACCTTCCTCGACGGAAAATATACTGTGTGGGGCCGCGTGACCGAAGGCATGGAAAACGTCGATAAAATCAAGCGCGGCGAGCCCGTGGCAGACCCGGACAAGATCATTTCGATGCGTGTTGGAGGTTGAGGGGCCCCCTCTTCCGGGGCAAGTTGCCGCCCTGCGGGTAAAGAATTGTGCGTTTGGATGATTTCGATTTCGAGCTGCCAAAATCAGCGATAGCGCTAAGGCCCGCCACTCCAAGAGATCAAGCCAGGCTTCTTGTCGTGAAGCCCGGCGCCTCGAATCCATTTTCTGAGGCCACGATCCGGGACCTGCCCTCTTTCCTGAGACCGGGAGATGTCATGGTGCTCAACGACACTAGGGTGCTTCCGGCCGAGCTGCGCGGAGTGCGGCCGCCAAGGTCAGCCGAGGGCGAGGGCGTCGAAGTCACGCTCACACTCCTCGAAAGGCGAGCCGATGGCTCCTGGAAAGCCTTCGCCCGCCCTACTCGGCGGCTTCGGGAGGGAGACATCTTGGCTTTCGGAGAGGCGGAATACGCTCTCAGAGTGAATGGCAAGGAGGAGGATGGCGCGATTTCTGTGGTAGGCACCGGGGGCCTCTCCATCGAGGCAATCATGGAAAGGCACGGTGGCATGCCGCTGCCTCCCTATATCTCTCGGATCCGGCCAGCAGACGAAAAGGACCTTTCTGACTATCAGACCGTCTATGCGAGCCAGAAGGGGGCAGTCGCAGCCCCAACTGCTGGCCTGCATTTCACACCGGAACTTTTGGACCGCATCACGGCGAAGGGCGTGGAGACTGCCCTTGTCACCTTGCATGTTGGAGCGGGCACGTTCCTTCCCGTGAAATCAGAGGATATCGCGGGGCATCTCCTGCACGAAGAGTGGTGCGAGATTTCCGAGGGCGCCGCGGACCGCATAAACAAGTCGAGGGCAAACGGCGGGCGCATCCTTGCCGTGGGGACTACCTCGCTAAGGCTGCTCGAGACCGCAGCTGGGGAAGACGGCTCAATAAAACCATATCGTGGCTCCACGGAACTGTTCATCAAGCCGGGTCATCGATTCCGCAGCGCTGACATGCTGTTAACGAATTTCCATTTGCCAAAATCCACGCTTTTCATGCTTGTTTGCGCCTTCTCAGGGGTCGCGCTCATGAAAAAAGCTTACGCGCACGCATTGGCGTCAGGATTCAGGTTCTATTCCTATGGCGATGCTTGTTTGCTCTATCCGGCATCTGAAAGCTTCTGCTCGTGACCACGCCTTTTTCCTTTAAGCTGCTAGGGCATGACGGAGGTGCCCGGCTCGGCGAAATAACCACTTCACGCGGCGTCATTCACACCCCTGCATTTATGCCTGTAGGCACCGCTGCCTCCGTCAAAGCCATGTTCCCAAGGGATGTTAAGGGTTCGGGCGCAGAGGTTGTCCTCTGCAACACCTATCACCTGATGCTCCGTCCTGGCGCCGAACGCATCGCACGGCTCGGCGGCGTTCATCGCTTCATGGGCTGGGATGGGCCGATCCTTACCGATTCTGGCGGCTACCAGGTCATGTCTCTGAGCAAGCTTCGTGCTCTGACCGAGAGGGGGGTTACTTTCCAGTCTCACATTGATGGTGCTCTTCACGAATTGACGCCAGAGCGCTCGATAGAGGTACAGAACCTGCTTGGCGCCTGTATCCAAATGCAGTTCGATGAATGCACCTCTTTTCCCGCCACCTTCGACCGGGCACGCGAGTCGATGCTGCTTTCGCTGCGCTGGGGAGAGCGTTCGCTGGCTGCTTTTCAGAAGCAAGGCCGGCCGGGATCGGCTTTGTTCGGCATCGTTCAAGGCAGCGTGAACCGTGAACTTCGCACCCAGTCCGCAGCGTCATTGAAAGCGATGGACTTCGATGGCTATGCCGTTGGTGGGCTTGCCGTCGGAGAAGGGCAAGCGCTTATGCTGGAGACTCTTTCCTTCACGGCGCCGATGCTGCCAGAGGGCAAGCCACGCTACCTAATGGGGGTGGGCGCTCCTGCCGACATCGTCGGTGCGGTCGAACGCGGCATCGACATGTTCGATTGCGTCATGCCGACCCGTGCAGGGCGCCACGGTCAGGCATTCACCTGGAGCGGCAAGCTCAATATGCGTAACGCAACTCATATCGAGGACACCAGGCCGCTCGACGAAGCAAGCGATTGCCCCGCCGCCCGCGATTATTCAAGGGCTTACATTCATCATCTCATTCGCGCGGGCGAATATTTGGCGCCGATGATTTTGAGCTGGGCAAACACTTATTTCTATCAGGATTTGATGGCTGCAATTCGCAAGTCCATTCGCGAAGGCACCTTTGTGGAGTTGGCGGCTCGAATCCGCGAGGTCTACCCTCTGACCGTCGCTGAGGAGGCTGGCCCGTCGTCTCCCGCTACCCTGCGTTCGCGGAATAGCAGATAAATGCCGCATGAAATAATGATGCCTGTTCCACTCAGCGTCCACCACGTCGGGACGTCGGAAAAGACTGCATAGCCGAATGCAATCATGAAAACGATATTGACGTAGCCGAACGGCGCGAGAATGGGTGCCGGAGCCTTCTCGTGCGCCAGAATCAAGAGCCAGTGGGCAAATCCGCCGAACAACCCAGTGC
>JBAUNL010000594.1:0-2350 GCA_049579205.1 Rhodomicrobium sp.
AATCACGACAAGCCTGAAATGCTTTACGCCTGGTATGGGCGCAATCGCAGCGGCATCCGCGAATTCCATGCCAAGAAGAAGGCCGAGGCGATTGCCATCGCCAAGCGGCTGGACGAAGTCCTTCACCAAGCAAAGCTTAGACAGGAAGCGAGCCCAGCGCAGGCACAAAAGGCTGCAGAATGATGGGCCAGCAAGCGCTGATTAGGGCCTGTCCAGTGCCTCGCAGGTGAATCTTAGCGAGTGAGTGAGATGACGCATGCCCGCTTGAGCGAAAGAAGGGTGCTTGAAGTGGTGATCCGGCAAGGCGGCGTCATCCCCTGCGGCATCTGTCACGAGCCGCTCAGCCTCGACGATGCCATCGCTGCCATTAGGGATCACGCGATGTGCAAGCACGTGTTTTCCGACGAGAAACAAGAGGACTGGAGCAGGATCGAAAATCAGCGCTATGTGCATTGGCGTTGCAGCCGGCTCAAGACCTATGGCAGGCCGCATACCTCGCTTGGCAGTGATGTCCATATCAAGGCCAAGACGCAACGCTTACGGGGTGAAGATGCCAGACGGCCCAAAAAGAAGATCCGGTCCGCCGGCTTCCGCAAGGATCTAAAGCAGACGCTTGATGGCCGCGTCTTCGATCGCAAAACTGGAAAGCAACTTTAGGTAAGGGTTGAGTGGATATCCTGAGGCAATAGGGGATTAGCGAAACAAGGCGCTTGGGGTGCAACTCACGGATGAGATTGGTGGGTTATTACGGGCACTCCAACTGGCTCAGGCGGCGAGCAAGAAGCGCGGTGCCTGATCATGATCCCTGACGTGCTCCCCAACGTGAGCTCACCTCACCGATGTAGTACCCACCCACAGGCAGACTAAGTAACGTGACGTCATTGCGCCACTAGTTTTCGACGGATGTGATCTTACCATCAGGCCCTCTCTTCCACGCGTACATCACGAAGTCAGGTCGAGTGATATCCCCTTTCCGATCGTAAGTGAGAGAGGCGCCCCACACTGGATATCCTGCCAAATTTAACCGCAAAACTTAGCGGCGATGGACAACGGTGGCACCGCTAAGGGGCCACGTCGGACAACAGTGGGCCTGGGCAGCACGCGGCGTCGGACGGCGGTGGTGGCGCCTAGGCCCGCTCCGTAGCTTCCTGGCCGGGATTGAATTCGATGGCGGCGGAGGCAAAAGAATTTTTTCCTCGCCTACGCGGTCTAGCAGAAATCTGATGCCGCCCGCGTTTTGGCCTGTTTGCCTTCCTCTACATGCTCTTCGGCTTACTCCTGGCACAGCAAATCGTCATAGAGGGAGCGGTATGTGCTAATCTGTCCGGTACTTCGCTTCCAAGGCATCCCACCGATCTTTCGCGACGATGCGCTGCCGCTCTTCAAATGTCGCGAGAACCCCCGATACAGAATTCAGCGAACCCTCCCGCCTAAGCGCCGATAGGACATCGGCCGCCCCTTTCAGCGCAGCCTGCAGCGCGGCATTCGCGTAGAGTGCTATCGAAAAACGCATTCGCTTCAGTGCTTCGCGGCCGGGATCAGGAGTCTTGCCGCCGAAAACGATGTTCACGATCTGCGGCGACGCGACTTCGCGAGCGATTCTTTCGAGTTCAGCAATGCTGGCCGGAGCCTCGATGAAAATGATGTCGGCGCCAGCCTCCTCAAAAGCGTGGGCGCGTTCCAAGGCCCTGTCCAGGCCCTCAACGGCTCGCGCATCCGTGCGTGCAATGATTTGCAAATCGGGATCACGCCGCGCATCCGTTGCCGCCTTCAATTTCTCGATCATTTCCGGCAGCGGGATCACTTGCTTTCCCGTGAAGTGGCCGCATTTTTTGGGCGAAACCTGATCTTCCAGTTGTATCGCCGAAGCCCCGCTCCGTTCCAGAACACGCACCGTTCGAGTGACGTTGATGGCGTTGCCAAAGCCGGTGTCCGCATCCACGATAAGTGGAATTGCAACCGCATCTGCGATAGCCGAGACCGTTTCGGCGACTTCGGTCAGGGTCGTCAGGCCGATATCCGGGGCGCCAAGATGCATATTCGCAATGCCGGCTCCGGTTACGTAAACGGCCTCGAAGCCGAGGTCCTCGATCAGCCGTGCAAAGAGCGCATTAGCTGCGCCCGGAACTTGGACCGCCTCACGCCTTTCGGCGAGTTCCTTCAACGCTGCCGTTGCTTTCATCCGCGGTCTCCGTAAAATCGCATGGTTAATAAGAGCGTATCCGCTTCGAGAACGCCGGCAAGAACTAATCGGAGGAATGCGTCCATGTTGAATTTGTTTGGTGGCCTCCGGTTGGACCGGATCGCCGCAGCGGCCGCCGCGCTCACCGCATCTTTTGGCGCCATTCAA
>JBAUNL010000595.1:0-2714 GCA_049579205.1 Rhodomicrobium sp.
GTATGCGGCGGACGTTATTCTCGCCACCTTGAACGGAAAGAAAAAGCCCGCGCCATTCCGCTATCGTCATCGGGGCAATCTCGCCACTATCGGCCGCCACGCCGCCATTGCTGACTCCGGGCGCCTGCGATTGACTGGGAGCCTGGCTTGGTGGCTTTGGGGGATTGCCCACATTTATTTCCTAATCGGCGTGCGGGCGCCGTTGCTCGTGGCTGCTCAATGGTTTTGGGCTTATCTCACATTCGGGCGCGGTGCGCGGTTGATTACGGGCCTCGCGCCACTTTTCGACGATTTGAAAATGCCGCGAGAGGAGATCAAAACCCTGCCTAAAGGCAGTGCGCATGATTTTGCAACGCCTAAGCCGATAACGCCATGAAAACAGCGGCGCAGCTCCGAAAATACGTGCCCGCACCTTGCCGCCCTTAGCATTCGCTCACCACCGCGGGCGCTGCCCCCTCAGCATCTTGGCCGCTGAAGCGCAATTGGAGGAAATAATATATGCGCGTCAATCCTTTCTACGATTCCTGGCTGTTCCTCACTGGAGAGACCGGGCCGCAACTTGGCATTGGCGCGTGGCGCTATTTGCTCGTGGCATTTTTCTGGGGGCTCATCATTGCAAGCATCGTCCTCGCTTACCGGAACTGGCAGGCCGATCCGGCCCAGCGCACCGAAGCTCATTTCGGCACCTGGCTTGCGCGCGTGGCAATTGGCACGATGTGGTTTGAAGGGTGTCTTTGGAAGCTCCCCATTCCCTCCGGTGGCTTTCAATATTGGCTTGAGCAGGAGGCGCAATATGCCGCATTTGGCCTTCACCGGGCGCTGGTTACGTCTGTGCTCCTGCCAGGCTTTACGGTTGTGAACGTCATCGCCTTTCTCTCGGAAATCGGCATGGCCACGGCCTTTATTCTTGGCTTCGGTGTGCGCGCATTCTCCGTTCTTGGCATGATCTTCGCCGCACAGCTCTATTTCGGCCTCTACCGCCACCCGGCGGAATGGCCGTGGGAGTTTGTCTTTATCATCGTCATTTGCTGGCTGTTCTATATTTACGCCGCAGGCCGCAGCCTTGGCCTGGATGCCCTGTTGCGGCGCGAGACCATGCTTGCGAAAGGTGACGGCTTGATCGCGCGCATCTATCGCTGGGCTTCTTAGAACGCTTCAAGCGCTATCGCAATGTCTTCCCGGAAAGGCGCGTAATCTATCGGTGCCGAGACCCCATTTGGGTTTTTGATGTGGCACTCCCGCTTTCGCGGTCCAAGCCGACATGAAAGCGAAGGCGTAGATAACTAGAAAACTCAAGGAGGCCAGTGTCGGCTTTCTCTGCTTCGCGTCGATGTCAGATCCGTTCGTTTTGCGGGGGCATGATGTCCGAATCGGGTCAAGGGCGGGATTGCTTTGGCCTTTTCGGAGAAGACCGCATTGGGATCCCGAAGCGGCCTTGGCGGGCATGAGATCGCGAGACAACCGGCACGACCGCTCCAAAACAGTTTGGAGTGATAGGAGTGATTCCGATCAGCGAGGGTCGGAATGAAACGTTTTATTGAAGGCGAAGAGCGGCTGCAGGCCACACTGCTTCCAGAGTGCTTGGAGACTATGTCTCGGATGACAACCCTGTCCGCGTTATTGAGGCTTTTATCGGCGAACTCGATCTGAAAGCTCTCGGCTTTGATCGCGTGGAGCCGGATACGACTGGACGGCCTGGCTATCATCCGGCCACGCTTTTGAAAATCTATCTTTATGGCTATTTGAACCGCATCCCGTCGAGCCGCCGGCTGGAACGCGAGACCCAGCGTAACCTCGAACTGATGTGGCTGACAGGCCGTTTGATGCCCGATTTCAAGACCATCGCAGAGTTCCGGCGCAAGAACGGCCCCGCGATCCAGGCGGTATGCGCGCAGTTCGTCACGCTGTGCCGCCAGTTGAACCTATTCACCAAAGCGATTGTCGCCATCGATGGGAGTAAATTCAAAGCGGTCAACAACCGGGACAAAAATTTCACGAGAGCAAAAGCCGAAAAGCGCATCGAGCAGGTGGCTCTCCGGGCCGCAACGCTGGCAGGGCTGGGCATTGTGCTGAAGAACCAACCCTGCCAACCGCTCGTCTTGCGAGGGAGCAAAGACGTGCGCGGCGATAACGCTTTGGGACGCAAGTAGGTCCAAAGGAAACCGCTGGCAGGACCGGCTTTCGGCGGCTTCAGAGGTGAGGGTTACCGGCCCTGCTAGCTGCACATCTTTTGCGCGGGGCTATTCAAGATGCGCACGCAGAGCTGTCTTCCAAAATGCGATAGACACTGCGCCTCCCGATGCCCAGGCTTTTGGCGATCTCGGTGGCTCCCACGCCTTCCTTAACCAGCGCATGCACTTGAGCGGCTTTCGCGCGAGCAGTGGGCTTGCGGCCTTTGTACTTCCCTTCGCCCTTCGCCTTTGCAATCCCCTCCCGCTGCCGTGTGAGCATAATCTCGCGTTCAAACTGCGCTATTGACGCCAGCACAGTGAAAACCAAGCGGCCGGCCGGTGAAGCCGTATCCATGGCCGGGTCCATGATCAAAAGCGCCGCTCCCTTCTTGTTCAGCTGCGCCTCTATTGTCACGACATCCGCCACTGAGCGAGCGAGCCGGTCCAGCTTCGTGCAAACGAGCACATCACCCTCGCGGCAATAGTCGATTGCAGCTTCAAGCTGGACCCGCTTTGCATCGACGCTCGATAACTGTTCACTGA
>JBAUNL010000596.1:0-6678 GCA_049579205.1 Rhodomicrobium sp.
CTCATGCCGCCTTACGGTCAGGGCCTGGCGGCATGAGCGCCACCAGAAACCCGCCGAGTCTAACATTCAACTCGGATCACTTTGATGGGGCAGGCCACCGAGGACATGGCCGAATTAAACTAAAAATCGTAACTGTCATCATTGCTGATAGTGGCTGCCAGGATTTGGAAAGTTAGAGGATGCGCTGCGACGACTCCGTCGCTGTTTTGCATTGAGTCGAAGACATGATCGCCGGATAAGCGCCTTTCGATAGTTGTGCGCAACGCGTCTGCATGAGCGGGCACGATGTTCTTATTCTGTTCCGACTCTGTTAGAGTACGAACATGCCGTCCGTCCAGCCACGCAAGATCATCCATGTCGATATGGATGCGTTTTATGCCTCGGTTGAACAACGCGATGAGCCGAGCGTAAAGGGTCGGCCAGTCGCTGTCGGGTATGCGGCCAAACGCGGGGTCGTCGCGGCGGCAAGCTACGAAGCGCGCGCCTTTGGGGTGCATTCAGCGATGCCGGCCATGACCGCTATGCGCCAATGCCCTGGCCTCGTCTTCATGCCGCCACGCTTCGACGTCTACCGTGCAGTCTCCCGCCGGATCCATGCAATCTTTGGCGAATATACGGCGCTGATCGAACCCCTCTCCCTCGATGAAGCTTATCTCGACGTGTCCGCCAACTTACGCGGACTGCCGACCGCTTGGGCAACTGCGAAGGAAATCCGCGCTCGGATTCTTAAGGAAACGGAGCTTACCGCATCTGCAGGCGTATCCTACAACAAGTTTCTCGCAAAGCTCGCCTCCGGCTGCCGGAAGCCCAATGGCCAGTTCGCGATCACACCGGGCATGGGGCCCGCATTCGTTGAAAAGCTGCCCGTCGCGAAGTTTCATGGCGTGGGACCGGTGACGGCGGCAAAGATGCAGCGTCTCGGCATTGCCACGGGTGGCGATTTGCGCACTAAGCCGCTTGACTTTCTGCAGCTGCATTTCGGAAAATCCGCTTTCTGGTACCAGAAGATCGCGCATGGGGAAGATGATCGCCCCGTTGAAGCCGGCCGGCTTCGCAAATCATCAGGTTCGGAAACCACCTTCGAACGCGATCTCACCGAACCGCCGCAAATCGAAGCCGGTGTGCAGGCCATGGCGGACGAGGTTTGGGACTGGTGTGCGAAAGCGAGCGCCTTTGGGCGGACGGTCACGGTGAAAATCAAATTTGCGGATTTTTGCCAGATCACGCGAAGCCGCAGCTTTGCAGCCGCAATAGCATGTCAGGATCAGTTAAGACGCGCGAGCCTTGATCTTGTGCGAACTGTCTTCCCGCCAGCCAAGGGCATTAGGCTTCTCGGCGTCACCGTTTCCAACTTTGAAAAGCGAAGCGCCGAAAATGAACTCCCGCTGTTCAGCGCTGGTGAGGTTCCCACATAAGATCAGGAATAGGCCGCGCTTTCGTTCGATACTGCCGCCTTGGCCGCAGGCTGCAGTTTGTGCCTGGTAAAGTAACTGTCCAGCACGGCGGGCGTCGCGGAGCCATCGGCGAGCGCGACATAGGTGTCAGGTCTGAGAAGATAAAGCGCATTACGCGCCAACCCGGCTTTCTCATAGTCCGGACGCCAATCGAAGATATGCAGCGGAAGCTCGCGCTCGCGGCACCACTCCGCAAGCCCGGCGCTGGGTGAGCCATAGACTTGAACCTGCCACGCTATCGCTGCCAGCGGTTCAAAGTTGTCCACGCCATTGATTCGTACCCAGGGAAGCCGGTCGCCACCCTGAACCTTGCCGGCCGCGCCCTCACTTAAAGGGCCGCCGCGATAGTTCAGCGTGATTTGGGAAACGGTTCGGAACATGTATTCGCGAACGGTCTCGAACGCGGTCAATTTCGGCATCAGGAATGGGACGAGACGCGTGCGAAGGATATCTGCAACCCATCCATCGGCGGTGGCGAGGCTGAAGGCCCGATCCGTGGTGGCAACCAGACGCCGGGCAAAGCCTATGCGCTCGGCTTCGTAACTGTCGAGCAAGCTGTCTGGCGCTTGTCCTGAAACAACTGCCGCTAATTTCCAGGCTAGATTGATGGCATCGCCAATGCCGGTATTCATGCCCTGCCCGCCTGCCGGACTGTGGATATGGGCAGCATCGCCAAGCAAAAAGGCGCGGCCTTTGCGAAAATGCTCGGTCACGCGGTGATGGACGTGATAGGTCGAGAACCAATTGACCTTGTTCACCTGAACCTTGAGATGCTGGATGGCGCGATCGCTGACATCTTCGAATTTGAGCGTGTCCGCCCGGCTTGCGCGTCCGTCGCGCACAGTGCCGATTAAACGCGCCCTTCCTTCCCCGGCCAGCGGGAATACTGCGAGAAAATCAGCCTCATCGAGGTCAATATGCAATTCGCCGTTTATTGGAGGTCCGGCCGCATCGACGTCGGCAACGTAGAAAAGCTGGCGGTAGGTGCCGCCTGGAAACCCGGTCCCGATTGCCTCACGCACCGTCGATCGCGCACCATCACAGCCGGCAAGATAGCTTGCTTCGCATTCTTCCTCTGTGCCATCGGCCTTTCGCAGGCGGGCTGTGACGCGTTCGCCCGCATTCGTAAAACTCACCAGCTCGGTTTGGCGCTCGACTGAAACACCGAACGAGCTGAGACGCTCGATCAATAGCCGCTCATGCTGGTCTTGGGGGAAAATTTCAAGGAAAGCATAGGCTGTCAGATCCGCCCCGATCGTCTCGAAAGGCAGGCGTGCCTTGGGTTCGCCCTTCACCCAAAGATTCACCGCCGGAACCTTATGGCCTAGCGCGACAACGGAGTCCGCAAGATCAAGTTGCCGATAGAGCTCGAGTGTTCGCGCCTGAACCGCCAACGCGCGAGACGTAGTGCCAGGCTCCGAAGTCTTGTCAACGATGCGCACCCTGACGCCAAGCTTGCTGAGCCAAAGGGCCAGCACCAGGCCGGTTGGCCCCGCGCCTACGATCAAGACATCACATGCCATCGCGTCACCTGTCGCTGGTCTTCTCATCACAACGTTTTAGACGGTACCTTCAACTCATGAACTGTGGAGGAGATCCTGCTCCAGTCCTGAATAATCGCGGCGACGGCGGAGGCCCCATCGGTCAGCGCCGCCGGTCCCGGCTGAAGAATGATGGCCGATTTGATCTCGTGGAGTGCCCGGGTCTTCACGGCAGGAATGCTATCGAAGCCGGGGCGGCTGCTAACGCGCTCCCGCCGGAAACGCTTCCCGCACCAGGAACCGAGGATGATGTCAGGTGCCGCTGCGATCACCTCGTCTGCTCTCACGATGCGATCTCTGCCGCTTTTTCCCGTTGAGCGATCCGCAAACACATCTGTACCGCCGGCCGCTTCGATGATCTCGGACACCCAGCCAATGCCTGAGATCATCGGTTCGTCCCATTCTTCGAAGTGAACACGTGGCCGGACGGGTATGGCCTCAGCTTTCGATCGGAGCATTTCCAATCCGCACAACAGCCCTTCCGCCAAGCGCATCCTTCTTCGGGTTTGCCAGTAATGGCGCCAACCGTGCGAACCATGTCGAGAATGCCCGCAATCGATCGCTGGTTGAAGGCGTGAACCTCGATGCCTTCGCGGATCAGGCTTGCCACGATCTCAGCCTGCAAATCCGAAAATGTGAAGACAAGATCCGGCCTGAGCGCCAGGATTTTTGGGATATGCGCACTTGTGAACGCGGAAACGCGCGGCTTTTCTTTTCGCACGCGAGCGGGCCTTACCGCATAGCCGGAGACGCCGACAATGCGCCTATCCTCCCCGAGGAGATAAAGCGTCTCGACGGTTTCCTCCGTCAGGCAAATGATGCGCTCAGGTGGAAACGTCATAATGACCTATCACACAAGAGTGTCGCAGTTGATGCTAGCATACTCCGGTTTCCGTCCCACCTTATCTCACAGGGCGAGCGCAGTCCCAAAACCTTGGACGCAACAGCTGAACGCACCAATTCCGGAGTATAAAGTTGGCCGATTACCGTAAAACCGCCGAAGCCATTTCCCGGCTTACACCCGAACAATATCGCGTGACGCAACAAAGCGGTACTGAAGCGCCGGGCACCGGCGAATATTTGGACAATCACGAGCCGGGCATCTATGTCGATATTGTCTCGGGTGAGCCGTTGTTCGCTTCATCGGCTAAGTTTGAATCGGGATGCGGCTGGCCGAGCTTCACCAAACCAATCGAACCCGCCAATATCAACGAATTGCGAGACACCTCCCATGGCATGATGCGCACCGAGGTGCGTTCGGCCTCTGGCGACAGCCATCTAGGCCATGTTTTTGACGATGGCCCCGAGGACCAGGGAGGTCTGCGTTATTGCATCAACTCGGCTTCCTTGCGGTTCATTCCTCGCGAACAGATGGAAGCCGAGGGCTACGGCGCCTATCTCAATCAAGTGGAGGACATTCGATGACCGAGGAACGGGCCGTGCTTGCCGGAGGCTGCTTCTGGGGCATGCAGGATCTCATACGGCGTCAGCCTGGGGTCATTTCCACCCGCGTTGGCTATACGGGCGGAAAGGTGCGCAACGCCACTTACCGCAATCATGAGGGCCATGCCGAAGCCATTGAGATCGTTTTCGATCCCGAAAAGACCAGCTTTCGGACGATGTTAGAATTCTTCTTCCAGATTCACGACCCGACCACCCTCAATCGCCAAGGCAACGACCGCGGCACTAGCTATCGTTCCGCAATTTTTTACACCACCAATGAGCAAAGAAAGGTCGCGGAAGAAGCCATCGCCGATGTCGAAGCTTCGCATTTGTGGCCTGGCAAGGTGGTCACGGAAGTCGTACCCGCGGGCGACTTCTGGGAAGCGGAACCCGAACATCAAGATTACCTGGAGCGCTTTCCAAGCGGTTATACCTGCCACTACGTCCGGCCCAATTGGAAATTGCCGCGGCGGGCGACCTAGCGCCAGACCACACACATCGCTTTCCGATGCGGAATCAATTAGCAATTCCGTAGCCCGTATCGGAATTGGATAAACTCAAGCGCTTTTATTGGCCGCCGTTGCCTTCCGTCAACGTGAATGTTCGCACCGGCGGAACTAAAAACCTGTCTTACGCGGCTCTGCCTTCTCTGCTAAATATCGCATCCGGTTTATGCGCTCGGCGGTCCTGCAAGCCGGCGAGGTCCGGGCATTTTGTGGGGCTTAATCGAGAAAGGATTTCCCATGCAAGGATCTGAGGACCAGCCCAGCCTTGCCGAAGTTAAGGCGGTACTTAGGAAGCTGCAAAGGCTTGATTTTCCGGCTGGAGACGAAGCCCCACAAACGAAGCCCCAAGCCCAGCAGGCAATGCAGGCAGCCCGCCCCAGTACTGAAATTCGCGTGTTCGATCGCAAACTTTCGGCGGTCGGTGCACGCCGGCGGAAAGCAAATCCGCTTGTGCGCGTTGCTTTCTATCTCTCCGGTGCCATAACCTCGGCGGTGGTTGTATGCGCGGTTCTCATCGGGACCGGCGTCTTGAAACTCCCCGTCCAAACCGGCAAGGAAAAATCCGGCGTCCCAGAAGTCCTGATCACGCCTGAGGTCGAGGCTAAGGTCATGAGCGACGCGCGCCGCTCGTTGAGCGAGGGCGATGTCTTGTCTGCCCGAAACATTCTCCAGCGAAACCACCCGGAGAGCCATGCAGAAGTCGCTTTCGTTCTGGCTCAGTCCTACGATCCAAATTATTTGCAATCATTGCCAAAATCGAATGTCTCTCCAGACCGAGAGGTAGCCGCCCGCTGGTATCATCAATGGTATGAGCTCGCCGTTAAAAGCGGCCTCGAAATGAACAGCGAGCGGCTGCGGCGCATCATTAACGCCATGCACTAGAGTGGTGATCGGCAAACCAGTTACATTCCTGTGCCTTTAGGCAGCGAGGCGCGAGTAACGGAAGACCGCATCCAGGAGCCAATCAATGGAATTGTTCGTCAGTGAAAAGGAGAATTCCGAGGCGCATGCCGTTATCGACTATTTCCACAATTCGACACAGAAGCATCTTCTGCGAGCCGAATGCCTTTAATGTTGGTCCGAACCGGACGCTCCACAAGGCCGGTCAGAGCCTTGATAGGCAGCAGCGATGCTCAAGCAATTGGCGAACCCCGTCCGCCTGCAGATCCTGTGTCAACTCATCGGCGGGGATAAGTCTGTTGGAGAAATATCAAAGAGCATTGATCTATCGCAATCCGCACTCTCTCAGCATTTGGCTAAAATGCGTGAGGGCGGGTTGGTTGAGGCCGAGAAGAGAGGGCAACTGGTCTACTACCGGATAATCGACATGCGAGCTCATGCGCTTCTGTCTACGCTCTACCTTATCTACCGCAAGGATTAGCACGGATTAGGACATGCTAATATAAAATCGTGACGATCGAAACTTGAGAAAAAGAGAACAATGACGATCGACAATGCAGTGTTAAGCTTCGCCGGCTTTATGGTGCTTACCGGCCTAGGGCTGGGATATTTCGTGAGCGAGTACTGGTACCTACTTACCGTTTTCGCCGGCCTCACCCCGGGTTGCGCATTTAGATAAGCGGGCCCTCAGATTCCGGATGTCACCAATTGGCCGTGCGCCCCGAGGGCGCGAACCATCAGTGAGGGAGGGTCTCACCTAGATAATTGTCGATAGGTCTAGAAGCTGGCGAGCAGCTTGGCCGGGTAACTGGTTAGGTTGGAGCCTCGCGACAA
>JBAUNL010000597.1:0-4351 GCA_049579205.1 Rhodomicrobium sp.
TAAGCAATGAGTTCATGAAAAAAAATATGCGCGAGCTCTTTCTTTATCGTTCCAAGAGCGCATGAGGCGAATATCGTTGCAGGCGACGGCATGAGTTGAATCCTTCAAGCGCGAGTTACCACGAAGCCAATCGGTGCTCGGTGTCAAAAGGGGTCAAACGCCCTGAGACCGCTGCACTGGGCATGCTCAAACTTAGGAAAACTTTCAAATCTAACTGCAAGCCCGATTCACCGCCGCCGTCTACAATTTGAAATGGAAAACAACATTGGCGCATGTGGCATTCATTGCTGAGGCACATAAGGTTGGCGCCAAGGTCAGCCTACGCGGTCAAGCCCCCAGCGATCACGAGTTTGCAGAGTTCCTCGTCGCATGTGGCATCGATACGATATCTGTAAGCCCCGACGGCTTCCTCCGGGTGAAAGAACAGGTTGCGAAGGCCGAAGCGCAGCAAAGGGAGCGGGCCTGATCAAAGGCGCTTGGTGCAAAGCCGGGAAAAGCAGGTAGCCATGGATACCACCGCGAACAAGCCACCTGCCTTGCAACTCACAAGGGTGGAGGACTACGAGCATTTTGCCGGCGCCGAAACCGTTGAGCGCATCCTGCGGAAGGCGTCCCGCCTTCGCGACCTGCACGTCATCAACGTCAACTCGACTTATTACGGCGGCGGTGTGGCCGAGCTTTTATCCTCCCTCACCTTGCTTATGAACAGCGCCGGCATAAGAACTGGGTGGCGCGTCATTCAGGGCCGTCCGGATTTCTTCAGCGTCACCAAAAAGATGCACAACGCTCTGCAGGGCGCCACCATCAATCTGACCGACCTGAAACTATCCATCTATGAAGAGGTCGCATTCGAAAACGCGACCCGCATCCATCTCGATCACGATCTCGTCATTGTGCATGACCCTCAGCCGTTGCCGCTGATCCGCTATTTTCGCAAAAAAGCGCCGTGGATTTGGCGCTGTCATTTAGACCTCTCGGCCCCAAATCCCAATCTGTGGTCGTACCTGTCAGGTTTATCGAACAATACGACGCGGTGGTGCTCTCGCTGCCCGAATATGCGCAATCGCTGAGTACGCCGCAGCGCTTCATCATGCCGGCAATCAACCCCTTCTCGACGGCAAACAAAGACCTGCCGGACAGCGAGATAGATGACCGGATGCAGCATTACGGTATTCCAACAGACCTTCCGCTCGTGGTGCAGGTGTCGCGGTTTGACAGATGGAAAGACCCGCAGGGCGTGATCGACGCCTTTCGCATCGCGCGGAAGGAGGTTGACTGCACGCTCGTGCTTCTCGGAAACGTCGCCACCGATGACCCGGAAGGTCAGGACGTATTTTCATCCCTGTGCAAATGCGAGGACGAACATATCCGGATTCTCTCTGTTCAGGATTCCGCGCTGGTCAATGCTTTGCAGAGAAGCGCCGCTGTTGTGCTGCAGAAATCGATCCGTGAAGGTTTCGGACTGACCGTCAGCGAGGCCATGTGGAAAGGTGCCTGTGTCATAGGCGGCAATGCAGGCGGCATCCGGCATCAAATCCGTGACGGCGAAAATGGCTTCCTGGTCGATACCGTAGAGCAGGCCGCGGCGCGCATTGTGCAGCTAATTAAAAATGCGAAACTGCGGTTGGAAGTCGGAAGAAAAGCTCGCGAGACAGTGCGAAAGCGCTTCTTGTTAACGCGCCTGATGGAACAATGGCTTGACCTCATTGGCGCTTTCGAAGCCAGATTCCGGCTCCGCGATGCGGCAAAATGAGGGATGACAGTTAAAGCACAGGGGGCAAGGGCCTGGCGGCTTGATCAAATGCGCCGGGGGTAAACTGGACGATGAGCGAGTTGAGACGCGACCTGCTGACCGGCAACTGGGTCATCATCGCGCCGGAACGGGATTGGAGGCCACACAACGCCCGCTCCCCCAGGAATCGGACAGCGAGCGCCCCGTCCTTCGATCCCGCTTGTCCCTTCTGCCCTGGCAACGAATCGAGCTTGCCATCGATTGTTGCGGAGATGGCATCAGCTGAGCGGCCCGGCTGGCGGACGCGGGCCGTCGCCAACAAATTCCCTGCGGTCAGCCAGCACGCGCCGCACTGCGAGTCGGAGGGGTTCTACGAGGCCGCGGCAGCCAGAGGCCATCATGAGGTCATTATCGAAAGTCCGCTGCATAACCGCGAGATTACAGCGATGTCAACCAGCGAACTCCGCGATGTTCTTGTGACCTGCCGGGACCGGCATAACGCATTGATTGCTGAAAAGGACGTCCAATGCGCGTTCATCTTCCGCAATCGCGGGGCCTTGGGCGGCGCATCGTTGGAGCATCCGCACTCACAAATAATCTCGCTGGAAATGATCCCCCCGCTCGTGCGCGAGATTGAAGCGGCGATGGCCCGTTATTACCGGAAAGAGAAACGCTGCGTGTTGTGTAACATCATCGCCTATGAGCAAAGTGCCGGTTCTCGCATCGTCGGGGAGAATGGAGCCTTCGTCACGGCCGTACCCTTTTCGGCGAATGTTCCGTGCGAAATGTGGCTCTTGCCGAAACGGCATCAGGCGAGTTTCGGCGAGATACAAGATGAGGGGATCAAGCTCCTCGCCGCCGCGCTCCGTGACGCTCTCATCCGCCTCGCGGCGGCGCTGAATGACCCGCCCTACAATTACATGATTGATACGGCCGCAAAAGGCGGGACAGGCGCGCCCCATTTGCATTGGCGCTTGCGCATCGTGCCACAGTTGCCTTTTTCGGGTGGCTTCGAACTCGCCTCCCATCTCCCGATCAACACTCATTTGCCAGAACAGGATGCAGCTATCTTGCATTCAATCTCCGTGGAAGACATCTGATTGTTCCGCTTGCCGGCGTTGCAGCAGACAGAGCAAATTGGCCTTCTTAAGCAAGCATTTCGGCCTGACCCGCGCTCCTTTGTTTCTTCGGGAATTTCTGTCATCGTGGCCTCTGTCAAGAGGAGGACGCTTGCAACCGATACGGCGTTTTCAAGCGCGACGCGAACCACTTTGGCCGGGTCGATAATACCGGCATCCATCAAGTCGGTATATTTTTTCCGTTCGGCGTCGAAACCGTAATTGCGTTTTCCCTCCAGCATACGGGCGACCACAACCCCGCCATCGACCGCGGAGTTCTCCGCAATTTGCCGCGCTGGGGCTTCAAGCGCCCGCTTGAGAATCTGTACACCCGTTCTTTGGTCGCCTTCGCATTTTGTCTCCTCCTCCGCAACAGTTTCGACGCATCGAAGTAGCGCCAAGCCGCCGCCGGGTACAATGCCCTCAGCCACAGCTGCCTTGGTTGCTCTGACGGCATCTTCGAAAGCTTCCTTCTTCGGTTTCATTTCGGCCTCAGACGGCGCGCCCACGCGAATAACGGCTACGCCTCCGGCAAGCTTCCCTAACCGCTCCTCCAGCCTCTCGCGGTCATAGTCGCTCGTTGACTTCTCGATTTCGCGGCGAAGCTGCTCGATGCGGCCATCAATCTTCTTCCGGTCGCCCGCACCTCCAATGATCGTTGTGGCATCCTTATTGACCACAACGCGCTTTGCGCGCCCAAGCTGCTCGATTGATGCGTGCTCAAGTTTGGCCCAGTTCTTCAGAAATCGCCTGGCCCCCGTTAACGTTGCGACGTCCTGTAGCAGTGCCTTTCGGGCCTGAGCTGCCTTCTCCAGCGCATTCGCAGCGCTGATCATCTTTTCGTTGCCGGTTCCTTCGCCGGCATAGCGGCTATCGTCTCTCGGATATCCCAGAAATCGATGTGGCCACCTAAAAGATCCATGCCGGCGGCGATGGCGCTAATGGCCAGATCGAGCTCGCTTGATGATCTGAAGAAAATGCCGGCTGCCGAGGTTCTCGCTTCGCACGCCGCAATTTCCTCACCGTTGAAGTAGCCGCGATCGGCGACTGCTTCGAGCTTGTCTCCTTGCAACACTGCCTTTGCTTCCAGCGATGTTCGCAAGCTGCGAGCGTTCGTTGCCAGCGGCGCCAGGAATGCGGACCAGGCACCCCATGCCGCGTTCTCTGGCAGCTTCAACTCAAGCACCATGATGGTAATGATGATGGCAATGACCCCGTCACTGAACGCGGTAATATGTTCAGTGCCCGGATTACTTTTGTCTACACCGCTTTCGTGCTTTTGTGTCCACGGACGCCCCCCATCCGGCAAAAAATCCCGCGATTGCTGAGCGCCGCTAGAGCACATTCAACGGACTGTCGGCGAAATAGCGTCACGCTTCGCCTCGCTAGCACAAAAATCAGCCTCGATCAGGATTTCCCGGAGCCGTTCTAGGGCCAGCGGGAGTTTGGCGGAATGTCTTCATGACCTCTACCAGAACATTCTCCTAGTCCAGCCCTATCG
>JBAUNL010000598.1:0-4965 GCA_049579205.1 Rhodomicrobium sp.
CTCCCGAAGGGCTCGTGGCAGGTCCCCTTCGCGATTGTCAGCGCGCTTTCCCGGACGTCGCCATGGGCAGCTATCCTTTTTCGGAAGAGGGCCGCTATGGAACGCATCTCGTTTTGCGCAGCACCGACGAGGCTGTGCTTAAGCAAGCGAAAGCCGACCTCATATCGCGCCTGCCACCAGATATTAATTTTTCTGAATGACGACCCGAAGGACGCCGCCTTCCAGGTTCTCTGCCGACAGGAACGTGCCTCCCGTCGCCTCACAGTAGTCACGTAAATCCTGTTCAGCCCCTCGATCGGTGGCAAGGACCACCGCTTTTGTACCCGCGGGAAGAGGCCGCATGGCCTTACGCACCTTCAGGACCGGAAGGGGACATTGCAGGCCGCAGGTGTCGATGGTTATGCTATCCATGGAGGAGCCCCTCTCCCAGTCCATGTAATAGCCGGCTTTCTCTTATTCAGCAGGCGCTGCCGCGGTCCGGCGAGCTTGTTCCAGGCGTCTGTCCTTGGCACTTTTGCCCTGCATCCTGATCCCGGCCAGGGTAAAGCCAAGCGTCAACACAAGAATCAGTACGCCAATGGCCACCCACTGACTGACCTTCAGCGTGCCGAAATCGGGGATTGCCTTGGCGAAGAAATAGCCGGGCAACAGCATAAATGGCACCCAGGCGATGGCCGAAGTGACATTGGCGATCTGAAATGTAAGGTGACGCATTCGCATTATTCCCGCCACAAGCGGGATGGTTGAGCGAACCGGACCAAGAAACCGCCCAATGAAGATCGAGAGGAAGCCGTATTTGCGGAAAAACAGCCGGGCGCGAGCAACTGCTGTCCTGTCGCGATTGAGAGGCCAGTGGTGAACGACGCCAGGCCCGATCCACCGTCCGATCCAATATGTTACGATGTCGCCGAGCACTGCTCCTGCGATAGAGCATGCGATCACAGCGGTAGGGTCTAGAACACCTTTTTGGATAAGACCACCGGTAAAGAGCATGATTGCAGTCGCTGGAAAGAATAACCCAACGAGAATGAGAGACTCACCGAAGGCGACGAGCCCTAAAATCGGCCCGGCGAGCTCGCGATGTGCAACAAGGAAAACTTTAATACTGGCGACGATGTCCACGGCAACCCTTTCAGCTTTGTACCGGCGGGCGAAATTAATTGCTTGAGTTTAAACCGTTCGCCATTCCTGTGAACTGTTTTGGAAGATTCGCGCCATTTCAACGCCCTTAGCTTTTGGCTTTCCGCATTTCCTTACCCTAGGCATAGCCTTTATAGATGACAAAGGTGGCGCCATTTCGCAACCTGAAACGGTGCATTTAGAGCAAGCGATACCTGTGCCTTACAGTCGCGGGTGGCTGCTTCTGAAGCAAATAACTACTTAAATTGAACTGTTTAACAAGAACCTAGTGAATTCTTCCCTAGCTTTCGGCATTTGCCGGCCGCTTTCGCTGAACACGTGCTCGCGAAGGAAATAACCGGTCATGGATAAGCCATCGATGACATCGCGTATCCCCGGCACGCTTGCTTCCCGGCTCTGTAGAAGAAAATCGGGGAGCCGCAGGAGCTTTTCGCGGTAAGCCTCTCCCGCCTCCCTGCTTACTGCGCGGCCCGAGCGGGGAGATACGAAAGCAAGGTTATCCCTACGGCCCGATGCCGCACAGCGGGACAGATCAAGGCCGAAACCGAGTTCATCGAGATATATGACTTCGAAGCGTATGATTTGGGCTGGAAAAGCGCCGCTTCCTGCGGTTTCGAGACAGCAGATGGCAGCATCGAAAAGCTTCGCATGCGGGTCGCGCTCTGGAAGCACTTGCAAAAGAGCCGCAAGTGAGTTGACCCCGGCTAGAGCAATCCTGTCATCGAGCACCTTGGCTGCGGTTGGCGCCGCCAATTCCACGGTGTAGACGCCAAGCTGTTCGTCGAGCCTTGCGCGCCATTCGACCTTGAGCGTATTGCCGGTTTGCAAAAGCGGGCGGATGCGCCTGGAGCGGCCACCCTTCACCAGGCCATGCGTGCGGCCATGCTCCCGCGTGAAAATGTCGGCGATGACGCTTGTTTCACCAAAAGGACGGCCGGCAAGAAAGATGCCGTCATCAGCCCATCTCATTCGAATATGCTCATAAGCGTTGGCCTGATTACGCCTTCGGGTAATCGAGCCCGATTTCGCGGTAACGCTCCGGGTCCTCCGCCCAATTCTGCCGCACCTTGACAAAAAGAAATAGGTGTACCGGGGCCTCGATCCCTTCAGAAATTTCCCGGCGAGCTTCCATGGAAATTTGCTTGATCGCTTGGCCTTTGGCGCCAAGGACGATCTTGCGCTGACTCTCGCGCTCTACAAAAATTGTCTGGTCTATGCGAACCGATCCATCCCGGAATTCTTTCCAGCCCGTTGTCTCCACGGTTGAAGAATATGGGATTTCTTCATGGAGACGCAAAAATAGCTTCTCCCGCGTCACCTCTGCCGCCCAAAGGCGCAACGGCGCGTCGGCCAGCTGGTCTTCCGGAAAGAGCCAGGGGCCGGGAGGCATGACGGTCGCGAGATAGTGCTTCAGCTCGGCAGTTCCATCGCCAGACAGGGCCGACATCATGAATACCGCTTTGAAATCGAGCCGCTTTGAAGCCTCATCCGCAAGCGTCAGAAGCTTGTCCTTCTTCACCTTATCGACCTTGTTGAGAGCCAGCACCAGAGGCATGGTCAGCTCTTTCGCCTGCTCCATAACGGGATCCGCCGCATCATCCAGTCCGCGAGCTGAATCGATGACAACAACCACGGCGTCAGCTTCGCGAGCTTCTGCCCGTGCAGTTTCGACCATGGCGCGGTCGAGGCGGCGTTTGGGCGCAAAAATGCCCGGAGTGTCGACGAGCACAATTTGGCTTTGGCCTTCGATTGCGATGCCGCGGACCCGGGTACGGGTGGTCTGAGCCTTGTGGGTAACGATCGACACCTTCGCACCAACAAGGGCGTTCACAAGCGTCGATTTTCCAGCGTTCGGGGCCCCGATGACCGCGACAAAGCCGCAGCGTGTAGCTTCGTTTGCGACTGGCTCAGGCAAGCTCTGGCTCCCTCCGCCATACCGCCTCATGGATGAGAAGGGCCTCTGCCGCAGCCTGCTGGGCCTTTTTCAGCGAAGTCCCTGAGCCAATCGCTGGTTTCAGCCCCTGCACCGTAACCTCTACCGTAAAGCTTGGCGCATGATCCGCACCCTTTCGGCCGACTTCCTTGTATTCGGGGAGGCCTCGCTTCTGGCTCTGGGCGTATTCTTGAAGAGCCGTCTTGGCATCCGGCGCAGGCGGCGATGCCGCACCGAGGAGCGGTGCCCAAAGCGTGTTAACGGTTGCGTTCGCTGCCTCGAATCCGCCATCGACATAGATGGCGCCGAGAATTGCCTCGCAGGCGTCGGCAAGGATTACTGATTTCTTCCGGCCGCCTGACCGCGATTCGCTTGGGGCCATGATGAGGTGCGAACCGAGATCAAGAAATTCACCAATCTTGGCGCAGGATCGCTCGCACACAAGCGAATTGTAGTGCCGGGCAAACTCCACCTCGCGCGCTTCCGGAAACTGCGAGTAAAGAATGGCCGCGATGGAGAGGCCGAGAACCCGGTCACCGAGGAATTCCAGCCGCTCGTTGTCGCGGCCGCCTTGCGAAGCCCTCGCACTGGAATGCGTCAGCGCCTCGTGCAACAGGCTCTTATCTTTGAAGCTGTAGCCGAGCTCAGCCTCAAGGTCGTCGATGTGCGGCTTTTTAGTCGGCACTCAGTTGATCACTTCTCCGATTCGAGACCAACGGATTTCAAATGGCCAGCGCCAAGGTGCGAACCAGCTCGCATCCTCGTCGATGGAGAAGAACAGGATGCGGGCGCGTCCGACAAGATTCTCTTCGGGCACATAACCCACGCCATTGCCAATCGAGAACCGGCTATCGGCGGAATCATCGCGGTTGTCGCCCATCATAAAGTAATGCTTTGGCGGCACGACAAACACCTCCGTGTTATCCGCAGCGCCAAAGCGACCGAAGCGGCAGGTCTCTGAAAGCTTTTGCGTCAGGTAGGAATGTCCGTTCGGCAGCGTTTCCTGGTATTCATGCACAACTTGATTCGGACCGCACTTCGTATCTTCGACCACATCCGCGACCCGTTCGCGCTTGACGGGCACTCCATTGATGTTCAGTACGCCATCAATCATTTGAACGCGGTCGCCAGGGAGGCCGACGAGCCGCTTGATGTAGTCTGTGGAATTATCGGTTGGGGTCTTGAAGACGACCACATCGCCGCGGTGCGGTCTTGAAAAGAAGATCCGTCCGTCGAAAACGTCCAATCCGAATGGGAACGAATATCTGCTGTAACCATAGCTATATTTGGAGACGAAGAGGTAATCGCCAACAAGCAGCGTCGGGATCATCGACCCCGAAGGGATATTGAACGGCTGAAAAAGAAAGATTCTAATTACGATGGCGATAGCGACGGCTTCCAGCAGCACGACCGCAAGATCGAATGCGCTGCTTTCCTTCTTTTCATGTGTGACGTCGCTTTTCACGCTCATTGTTCCCGATCCGGTCCTAGCAAACCTACATTCCCGGCTGCTCGGCCGCAGCGGTGCGTAGGAGGAAGAGTTGGATGAGCGTGCGTCCGGCCCCCAGATTACTCCGGACGCAGGGAAAAGCCCGCTCTGCGCCTGATATAGACGATGGCGCAACGAAAGCAAGCGCCGCCAACGATGCATGGAGCCCGCGACAGCGAGTTAATTAACGGAGGAAGGCCAACACCGGCTTACCGGCTGACCGCCTCCATGAGCGTCTGCGTTAGAGCCTTTACTCGGCTGGAGCGCGCGCGGGTGCAGACCCCGAATGCGCCGGCCGCATGAATCCTATGACCGTCGCGCCCAGTGTACTTCCGGTAAGTGTGATTGCGCCACCCAGCACCAGAAGAGCGACCAGCGCAAGGATCACGGTATGGTTCCCTAC
>JBAUNL010000599.1:0-17547 GCA_049579205.1 Rhodomicrobium sp.
CTGCGGCCCTCGATATGGAAGCCTCCTCGCTCCGGGCCCGGCTCTCTTTCCTCAAGGAACAGAACCCGATGCTCGGCCATCGCGGATGCCGCCTCGCGATTACCTTCCCCGAGATCGCGGAAATGCAAGCACGTGCGATTTTTGAGGCAACCGTCGAGGCAGGACGCGGGTCGAAGACGCCGGTGGTTCCGGAAATCATGGTGCCCTTGATCGCAACCAAGGCCGAGCTCGATATCCTGAAGGCGATCATCGACAAGGTTGCGAAGGAAGTGGGAAGCGCGGCGGGCGCGCCGGTCTCCTATCAGGTGGGGACGATGATCGAGCTGCCGCGTGCTGCGCTTAGGGCAGGGGATATCGCGAAGTCCGCCGAATTCTTCTCCTTTGGCACCAATGACCTTACCCAAACTGCGTATGGGCTAAGCCGCGACGACGCCGGCTCATTCATGGGCGATTATCTCTCCCAGGGCATATTCGAGCGGGATCCCTTCATCACACTCGATGCGGAAGGCGTAGGCGAGCTCGTGCAGATCGCGGTAGAGCGCGGCCGGCAAACCAGGCCTGAGATCAAGCTTGGCATATGCGGCGAGCACGGAGGAGATCCGGCGTCGATCGAATTTTGCGAAACGGTCGGACTTGATTATGTGTCCTGTTCTCCGTTCCGAGTGCCGGTCGCACGATTAGCGGCCGCGCAAGCAGCCGTCCGCAGCAAAGAAGGCGCGGCGGGCCGTCAAGCCGGAGACTGAGCCAAGCGCGACACACAAGGCGATAGGTGCAAGCGAAGAAGTGGAACCTACCGGCCCCTATAAACTTGAAAGCCTCCGCACGAAGCCGCAGATCGCCGAGGCTCTTTCGGCGATTGAGAAGACGCCGCAGCTGGTCACGGCTTTGCTCGACGAGGCTTTTGCGAACCCAAAAGGCATTGTGACCGGCATCACAGGGCCGCCGGGGGCAGGCAAGTCAACCCTTATCGAAGCGTTGATTAGGCAATGGCGGACGGAGGGTTTAACCGTCGCCGTTGTCGCGGTGGACCCTTCGTCGAAAGCAAGCGGGGGCGCGCTGCTTGGCGACCGCGTCAGGATGCGGACGGACCCGCACGATAATGGGGTATTCGTCCGCTCGGTGGCCGCGCGCGGCCGGCTTGGCGGTCTCGCCGATATAGCCTTTCCAGCAGCGATTTTGCTTCGCGCTCTCTTCGATAAGGTCATCGTCGAAAGCGTGGGCGTTGGGCAGTCCGAAACCGACATCGCAATTGTTTCAGATACCGTCGTGCTTTGCATCCAGCCCGCTTCCGGCGACTCGCTACAATTCATGAAGGCGGGCATCGCGGAAGTCCCAGACATTGCTGTTGTGACAAAGGCCGATATGGGGGCCGCAGCAACTCGGGCGCTTGCAGATTTAAAAGGCGCACTAAGCCTTGCGCACCGTGACCCTGATGGATGGGAACCGGAATGCCTCTCCATTTCGATAACCGGGGAAAGAAACAATCTCCGCCAGCTTTTTGCCGCCTTTGGCCGGCACGAGGCCTGGCTGCGTTCAGAAAGCCGTCTCGAAAACGCGCGTGATGCGAAGGCTAAATCCTGGGTTGAGTCCGAGATCGCGGCGGAGTTCGGACGAAGTGGATTAGACGTTATAAAACAATCGCTTTTTAGATTTTCTGGTAAGGCTCCGTTTACTAACTCTGCACGCACGCTCGCCGCTTTCGAGGTCCTGCCGAAAGAGCCGAAAGAGCCATAAAACCTGCGCCGCACTTCACCTCCTAATTTTTGACACCAAGAAAGGCATAGCTAGAGTCATCGATTGTGCCTGACTTTTGCAAGTAGGCATTAATCATTTCGAGCTATGACTCTGGTTCGTGTAGGAGTGTCGATGAGAAGTAGCCGTTCGATGACCGGGGATATAGGCCAGAGCAGAGCGCTCGTAGCACAGGTTCGGTCAGGGTCCCTGGTAGTCCGGAATTCCGACCTCGCTGTAATTCCCCCGCGTCCCCTTCCGCTGACACTAAGAGCACGCAGGTCTTTCGCCAAGCTGACTTGGTACAGCCTTCTCGCTGTAACATTTGCCTTCGTTGGCTATGGATATCGTGACCCCGACATCCGCCGCGCCATCGATTACCAGTTCACGATGCTGACCACGCCCGGTGTGTCGAGCGTCGCTGCCACCTATGCCGAGCGAATGGCGTTGAGGGACCCTTTGCCGGCACGGGCAATGTCTCTGTTCGAGGAAAGCCAGAAAGGGCCGCGAGCGGATAAATTCGCCCTTGCCCTGAAGCAGGCGGGGACTGACAGCATTGCGCGGCGTATGAAAGCAGACCCGTTGCACCTTGGGGTCGAGGGGGACCGGCGCACGCAAACGGCTGCATTGGCGGGCGCCGAGCTATTTCTGTCTGCCTTCGCTCCGCATGAGGGGCCTTTATTTCCCACTGAGGAAGACCTGCACCCCGCGAACAGCACTGGTGGGGCCTGGGCGGGCCTTCTCAAGAACGCTGTTCTTTCTCCAGATAATCCAAAGACGCTATTCGGCGGCTTGACCGAGGACGAGTTCCGGGCCCGCGAGCTTCGCTGCATGGCCACCGCGATCTACTTCGAGGCGCGGGACGAGCCACTTAAGGGTCAGATGGCCGTCGGCCAAGTGATCATGAACCGCATTCGCAGCCCGTTCTATCCGAAAACGATCTGCGGCGTGGTCTATCAGGGCGAGCGGAACCGGACCGGCTGCCAGTTCTCCTTCACTTGCACCGGCAAGAGAAATTCCGTGAAGGAACTGCCGGAGTGGGCGACCGCGGTCAAGCTCGCCAAGCAGGTCATTGCGGGCGAAGTCTGGGTTAACGAAGTCGGATACGCGACCCATTATCACGCGACTTACGTGCACCCCTCCTGGCGCGGGGAGCTGATTAAGGTCGCCCAGATCGGCGGGCACATTTTCTATAAAATGAAACCCGGAACAATTCAGGTCGCTCTTTTGAGTGAAGGTCTCTGATCGAATCAGACCGGGCAACAGCGTGAAGCCAAGCAATATGGTTAACGCATTGCTTTGGCTTTACCTTTTCTTCAATTCCCTTCGCTAATATTGAAATACGGGACACCCGGAGGTGAAAATCGCCTTCGGGGAAGCCGGGCGCGTGCACTAGCTGGCCGATGCGGCTAAGTCGGGCCAGCTAGACTTTAAGTAGGCGAAGGAGGGTTGGGCCATGGCCCAAGTGAAAGTAGCAGTAAATGGGCGCGTATTCAGGATGGGGTGCCGCGACGGAGAAGAAGGACGCGTACGGGACCTTGCCGCCGAAATAGACGGGCATGTGCAAAGGTTCAAGGGCGGGACCAAAGCCATCCAGGATGACCGGCTGTTCCTGATGGCGGCTATCGTAATGGCGGACCAGCTGTGGGACGCGCGTGAAGAAATCCTGCGCTTGCAACGTCTGGCGGGCGATCTTCGGTATCAGGTCATCGACGGCGGTGCGCACGCTCTCCAGCGTGATTTGAATCGTGCCTTGGAGTCTTCGGTCCGGTAGGGACTGCACAAAGCTCCGAAAACTCACAGGAATCTCTGATCCCCGGCATTGGGGGGACTAGCAATTTCGGTCAAATCGGTTATATCCAGTTTGCTGCGGGGTGCGTTAGGGGCTCTATGAACACCCGGGCCCTATAAGATCCTTAAGGGAGCCGACCCTGACCGGGACCGTGGTCCTGGCCATTTGGCGCCCACCTGCTAGTCAGGGACCCAGGGGGATCGATCGCCCCGACGGCCTTCGCGGCTACCTAATTCCAATATTCCAATCAGGAAACCTACTATCAAGGCATTCGATTATAACAGCATCGTTGCCGCCAGAAAGGCAGCGCTTAGGGCCGAAGCTGCCGAACGAAGGGAGCGCGTGTGGCAGCGGTCGGGTCAGCCGCCCTGTGACGCGCTAGGTCACCTTGGTGCCGAACTGATTAGCAAATTTCCCAACGCCGCCACGATCTCAGGGTATCGGCCCATCCGCTCTGAACTCGATCCTTTGCCTCTTCTGGAAGCGCTCCACGCACAAGGAAAACAAATCGCGCTGCCCATAGCGCAGCCGGGACCAAGCTTGAAATTCCGTGCATGGACTCCTGGTTTGCCGCTTGTTCGCAATAGGCTTGGCATTGAGGAGCCCAGCGAAGAACAGTCCGAGGTGAGGCCAGACGTTGTTCTTGTGCCGCTTCTCGCGTTCGATCGCTCGGGTGACCGCCTCGGGTATGGCGCGGGCTATTACGACGCCGCAATTCGCTTCCTGCGGGAGACTGGCCCGGTAACCGCGATCGGCATTAGTTTCGATGAACAGGAGTTTCCGGAGATCCCGCGCGAGCCGCAGGATGAGCCCCTGGATATGATTCTTACTCCCACGAGGGTCATTGCTTGCGGAGAAAGCCATGCGGCTCCTATTTCTCGGTGACGTTCTTGGCCGCTCCGGCCGCAACGCTGTTTGCGAGCAGCTTCCTTCCCTGCGCGAACGCCTCGGCGCCGACTTCGTCATCGTCAATGGCGAGAACGCGGCGGGTGGTTTTGGGATCACGGAGGCCATTTTTCAGGATCTTTGCGATGCGGGTGCCGACGCTGTTACCATGGGCAACCATGTCTGGGATCAACGGGAAGCTCTTGTCTTTATTGAACGCAAAAGCCGGCTGATCCGGCCCCTGAACTATCCCGCAGGCACCCCAGGGGCTGGCGCAGGTCTGTTCCGGGCTGCCAATGGCTCTGACGTACTGGTGATGAACGTCATGGGCCGGATTTTCATGGAGGCGCTCGACGATCCGTTTCAAGCTGTGGAACGCGAGATTTCCGCCTGCCCATTGAAACGTGGTGCGGACGCCATCTTTATCGACTTGCATGCCGAAGCAACATCCGAGAAGCAGGCACTTGCCGCTGCCTTCGACGGCAGGGTCACGGCCGTGATCGGCACGCACACACACGTTCCCACCGCCGATGCGCGCGTGCTGCCCGGAGGCACCGCGTATATGACCGACGTAGGCATGTCCGGTGATTACGATTCCATCATTGGCATGGAAAAGGATGAGCCGGTTCGCCGCTTCCTGACGCGAATACCTTCGAGCCGCTTCTCGCCCGCACTTGGGCCGGCCACGATCTGCGGCGTGTTGATTGAGACCGACGACGCGACCGGACTGGCAATCTCGATTGAGCCAATTCGCGCAGGCGCGCCGCTCGGCGGCGATGCGCGTGCCCGCTCACTTTGAAGCTTTTAGAGTCTATCAGCTTTTCATGAAATCAAAGGGGATTGAATTCCCCCTCACCCCAGCCCTCTCCCGCCAAGGGGAGAGGGAGTATACGTGCCCGTTGCAACGGCGTTCCTTCTCCCCTCGCGGGAGAAGGACAGGACGAGGGGCTGCTGGCTCCATTTTTAAGCCCCTAACCCTCATCTCCCCATCACGACCGTGGTGCAAGCGCTGCCCGACTTCGCCAGGGTGCGGCCTACCGCCAAGAGAATGGGAAGTAACGGCTTTTCGTTTCGGACAATCGGGCAATAAGGGTCGGGCTCGTCCAGCTGCCCAAGAAGCTGCCTGCGTCCGGCGCACCCGCCGCGGCATGCAGCTACGTATTCGCAAGCCATGCAAGCGGCCGGTAAAGAGCGCGCGGCCTTGAAGCTGTCAGTGGACAGAATTTCTTCCCTAAGGTCGCACAACAAATCGAGAGGCGCGCCCTGCCCGGGCCAATAGACGCAAGGCTGAACCATGCCTCGCGGTGCTACCCGGACCGTGGCAACACCGCAGCCGCCTTGCCGCGGCGGCAACCCTGCCATTGCGCGAACCAAAGGCTCGCCGATCGTCAGCACATCCGTCTTTTCGAACAGCTGGCGGAATCCTTCCCAATATTCATCGTAGGTGAGTGCAAATGCATCTGAGCGCACCGCCTGATAAACGTTGAGCCGCAACGGCGCATCATAGGCTTTCGCAATCGCCGCGATTTCAGCGAGGCGGTCATAATTGCTACGCATCATGACGGCGATCAAGGTGACAGGCACGCCAAGTCGCCGGCAGCGTTCGGCCTGTTCGTGGATCAACGCCCAATTGCCGCGGCCGCGTTGCGAATCTTGCTCTTCCTCTGTTGGATAATCGAGGGAGAACTCGATTTCATGAAAGGCCTTCAGCTCCTGGTCTGCGAGCACCTGTACGGAGTAGCCGTTCGAGGTCATTGTCAGCTTTAACGGCTGCTCGCGCAGATAAGCCAGCATCGGCCCGAATTCGGGGTGCATGCCATTTTCGCCGGTGCCGAGGTTGACCGATTGCACTGGTATGCTCTCGACGGCCCGCCGGAGATCCGCGAGCGTTAGCCGGTCAGTGCGAGCGGGATCGCGGTAACAAAAAGCGCAAGCAAGATTGCATTCGTTCGTTAGCCCAATCCCTAACGCAAAGAGCATTGGCTCTTTTGTTGCGTTTGATGTTGCGCTTTCCAGTGACATAATGCGGCCAGTTCTGTTTCTTTGATCGGCGCTTATCAGGAACGCCTAAATGACAATAAAGGGCGCGCTTCAGCCCGACCAGCAGCCCCAACTTTGGGACGATCACGTTTCCTTATATGTGGACGTGTTCGAGCCTTTCACTCTAGAGCTGGCACTGAAGGCAATCAATGCGCTTGGCTTGAAGCCGGGATCGCGCGTTATCGACATCGGCGCCGGCGCGGGCGGCGCTGCATTGGAGCTTGCGTGCCGAGGGCATAAGGTAACGGCGATCGACGCATCGCCTGCGATGATTGCGCGGGCCAAGGAACGCGCAAAAGCCGAGGGCCTCGCGCTGGACGCGTTCGTGATGGATGGCCAAGAACTTGAGCTGCCCGATGCGAGCTTTGACGCTGGTCTGTCGGTTTTCGGCATCATTCTGTTTCCCGACGCGATGGCGGGGCTTGCCGAGTTGCGCCGCGTGGTCCGGCCTAAGGGGCCTATTGCACTTGTCACCTGGACGGAACCCGGGGCGTATGAACTCGCTACAGAATTGCGAGCTGCGGCGGCATCGGTGTTTGGGGAGCTGCCTGCTGGGGCTCTTCCCGCTCAGCTCCGCTTTGAGGAGTTCGAAGCATTTCATGCGTTGTTTGCCGAAGCGGGCCTTGACGCGATTACGATTGAGAGTGTGACTGCTTCCTTCCATACTCCTGCCGCTCGCTGGCTGGCTGATCGCATAGCCTTCGCGCCCGGAATGGCCGCAATGCTTAAGGGTTACGGCGCGCGCCAAGCCGCAATCCTCGAGGTTTTCGTCGACCGGCTCGAAAGCCGCTTCGGCAACGGCCCCATGGAACTCGGAGCGCGCGTATTTATTGGAACCGCAACCGCCCCATAGACATCAATGCAAAATCCGGCCCATGAATTCAGGTTCACAGCGAAGTGAGGCCAGAGTAAAGGGATGTGTGGTGACCGGGCAGAGGGCGCCTCTTAAGTTCATGCAACCGAAGTCGAGGTGATGTTATGGTCCGTCCGTTGTTAGCAGCATTATTCCTTAGCCATATTCTCACTTTTTCCAGTTACGCTCAGACGCCAACATTCGTCTTTACGGCAATTCCGGATCAGGATGAGGCTCGCCTCGTCGAACGCTTCAGCCGGTTTGCCAAATATCTTGAAAGCAAACTCGGCCAGCCGGTCAAATACGTGCCGGTGAAATCCTATCCGGCTGCGGTTACAGCCTTCACCAATAATGACGTCCAGCTTGCCTGGTTCGGTGGCTATTCAGGATATCAGGCACGGCGCGCCGTTCCCGGCTCCGAGGCCATCGCGCAGGGCGCGGAGGATGTGAACTTCAAATCTTACTTTATCGCCAACAGTGAGACCGGTCTCAAGCCTTCCAAGGGCTTTCCAGACGGGATCGTGGGCAAGACCTTCACCTTCGGTTCGCGTGCCTCGACCTCAGGCCGGGTTATGCCCGAATTCTTCATCCGAACGCATTTCGGTAAAGCCCCGGACGAAGTTTTCAGCCGCGTGGGATTTTCGGGCGATCACTCCCGTACCTTACAACTGGTTCAATCGGGTGCCTACCAAGTTGGTGTGATGGACTACACCGTTTATGGGGCCGAGAAAAAGGCGGGCAAAGTCGATGAAAGTAAGGTTTCGGTAATCTGGGAGTCTCCTACGTTCCCGGATTACCAGTTCACGATCCGGGGAGATGTAGAAAAGACGTTCGGCCCCGGCTTCAAGGAGAGGGTGAAGCAAGCCATACTTGGCCTTGAGGATAAGGAAATCCTTGGCTTCTTCGCCCGGTCGAGATTCATCCCGGCGTCGAATGAAGAGTACAAACCCATAGAGGAAGTCGCGGCGGCAACCAAGCTCGACTAGAATTGCCGCCATGGCCGCCGCCATCACGCTGGAAAATGTGAACGCCGGCTATGGCGTCCTTCAGGTGCTTCAGGATTTCTCGCTTACGGTTGAGAAGGGCGAGCGGGTCGCAATCATGGGGCGATCGGGCGCGGGCAAATCCACCCTCCTCAACCTGATTTACCGCACGTTCCCGGAAAGGGTCGCCCTCATTCCGCAAGCGAGCGCGCTCGTAGCAAATCTATCCGTCTTCCACAATGTCTTCATGGGCCGGCTCGACAGGCACTCCACCCTTTATAACTTGCGCACGCTCATCTGGCCGGCAGCACGCGAGATCGCGACCGTTCAGGACGTTCTGTTGGCCGTCGGCATGTCCGATAAGCTCTTCGTCAAGGCCGGGGAACTCTCTGGCGGTCAGCAGCAGAGGGTTTCCGTGGCCCGCGCAATCTATAATGGGCGGCCGGTCCTTGTGGGGGATGAGCCGGTCTCTGCGCTCGATCGCGTCCAGTCCGGCGATGTGTTGCGGCTTCTGTCCGAGCGGCATGAAACGGCGATATTCGCGATGCATGATATCCGGCTCGCGCTCGAGAATACAGACCGGATCGTCCTGATAGAGCATGGCCGCATTGTCCTTGACGAGCCATCTGGCCTTTTGAGCTATGGCCGCCTTCTTCCGTATTTCGAGGGGGAGCTGGTGTGAGCGGATTGGTGATACCGCACCTGTCATATCGCACGGCGAGCCTGTCATTTCTCGCCGTGGCGCTGGCTTCGCTCACTGTCGCTGATCTTGCGATTACCACGCTCCACCCCGCAGCCGAGTTGCGCCGCCTAATCGCTGGCATCCTCTCGCCAGCATTTTCGGCCATCGAAATCTGGAGTGTCATCTGGACCGTCGCCTTTGCCGTCCTCGGTGTCGCCATTGGCGCGACTGCCGGTTTGGGGATGGCAATCGTCTTCGACCGCTTCAGAGCTGTGCGTTTGCTGGCCGCCTTTCTGCGTTCCATCCATGAGCTGTTTTGGGCCCTTATTCTGCTGCAAATCACGGGGCTTTCGCCGGCAACTGGTATCCTCGCGATTGCCCTTCCCTTCATGGGATTTTTTGCCAAGGTTTTTGCCGAAATCTTCGAGGAAGCGGATCTCGCCGCGGAACGCGTTCTGCCCGCCGGCTCATCTGCCGTTTCGCGCTTTGCGTTCGCCCGGCTGCCGGTAGTTGCACAAGCGATGAAAACCTACACGCTATACAGGCTTGAGTGCGGCATGCGCTCAACGCTGGTTCTCGGATTTGTGGGGCTGCCCACTATTGGCTTTCACCTCGAATCCTACTTCAAGGAGGGCTATTATTCCGAGGCTGCAGCGCTCCTCCTCTGCTTTTACGTGCTTATCGGCACGAGGCGCCTATGGGCGCGCCCGGCAACGGTACCCTTTCTTCTCATTGCAAGTGCGCTCGTGCTGCCGGAATCAACAGGAGCCGGCTCCGCTTGGAGCAATATCGGCCGCTTTTTCACCCATGACATAGTCCCCGCGCCTTTACGGAACGGCGGCTTTACGGAAGCGCCGGCCTGGAGCAAGGCCGCATCCTGGGCATCGGATATTGTGACAGGGCAAATTATACCGGGGACGGTGCAAACGCTGATTCTCTCGCAAATTGCGCTGGTAGCTGCGGCTATGCTGGCCCTTTTAGTCTATCCGATAGTCTCGCGCCGGTTCCTCGGCCTCGCCGGGCATTATCTGTGCCGGGCACTACTAGTCGTTGCGCGTTCCACACCGGAATATATGCTGGCCTACCTGCTACTGCAGCTTATGGGACCGTCGATGCTGCCGGCGATTATCGCGCTTGCGTTCCATAACGGCGCAATCGTCGGCTACCTCCTCGGACGGCAAACTGATGAACTCGGCTTTCGTAGCGATGCGCCTGGAGGGCTTAACCTGTATTTTTGGGAGACGACGCCGAGACTTTACGGGCAGTTTCTGGCTTATATGCTTTATCGCTGGGAGATGATCTTGCGTGAAAGCGCGATATTCGGGATTTTGGGGATCAGGACGCTTGGATATTACGTCGACGCGGCCATCTCGGAATTGAGGCTCGACACGGCCGCGTTCCTTCTTTTAGCCGTCGCCGCGTTAACGATGCTGGTGGATGCGCTTTCCCGGAGCCTTCGCCGAAGCCTAAAAGTGGATACATTGCCGACGCGTCTTTCGGCAAGCTTTAGACTTTCTTCTGCGCTTGCACGCTGAACGCCAAAGGGAGAGAGCACCATGCACGTGAACCCATTCTATGACGCCTGGCTATTCCTCACCGCACAAACAGACTCTTACCTTGGCATCGGCCCTTGGCGCTTTTTACTCCTCGCCATCTTCTGGGTGCTCGCCGTCTCAAGCGTTGTGATCGCTTATCGCAATTGGGTGGCCGACCCCGATCAACGCAAACTGGTCCATTTCGGCGACTGGCTTGCACGGGTGGTCATCGGTGTCATGTGGTTTGAGGGCTGCCTTTGGAAGCTTCCGATTCCGTCGGGTGGCTTCAAATATTGGCTTGAGCAGGAAGGCAAATATGCGGCATTTGGCTTTTACAGGGACTTTGTGACTTCAGTTCTTCTGCCGGGTTGGACGATAGTGGACGTCATCGCCTTTTTAGCGGAAATCGGCATGGCGTCCGCCTTAATGCTTGGCTTTGGCGTGCGCGCATGCGCCGTTTTTGGCATGGTCTACACCGCCCAGCTTTATTTCGGTCTCTACCAACATCCGACTGAATGGCCCTGGGAATATATCTTTATTATCGTCATCAACTGGCTGTTCTTTATTCATTGTGCCGGCCGCAGCCTCGGTCTGGACGCGCTTTTGAGGCGCAAGACGAAGCTCGCCGAAGGTGATGGCCTTATCGCCCGCGTTTATCGCTTCGCATCTTGAGCGATGAAGGAAGGTTGGGGGCTTGTTATTCCGCAACGTGGATACCGGCTCCGGCACAGCCGTTCCCTCCGGTGGCATGGAAACCTCGTCACCCAGCCCTTCACGGTCGCGACCTGCTCCCTCTCCCCAGTCAGAACAGCGGGAGATGGTTGCGGGTGAGGGGCTTTTTCTGCTTATGCCGAAGTAGTCAAGCGGACTTGATGTTACAGCTGTTGGGACCGCTACGCGGGGAGTGTCAGCCCGTCCTGCTATTCAGGGAAGTTCGATCCATTGCCCCTTCTTTGATGTGCTCTGCCCTGCCTCAAACGGCGCGTAGACGCGGAAAGAGCCGAAGGGCATTTTCACGATCTACTTTGGTGAGATCGCCTTCTTTGAAAAAGGCGGTCACACCTTTCGTATGTTCTTCCGCCGTCCGGTAGGGGAAGTCAGTGCCATAGACAATCTGTGAAACAGGGACGAGCTGAACGAGCGCCGATAAAGTGACGGGGTTGGCGACCTGCGCAGTATCGTAATAGAAGCGTTGGAGTTCGCCTTGAACCTGGTCGCGCGTGAATTTACCCGCGTAGGGCGGGCGGCTGATAGCCTGAACCAGGAAGCGTTCGGCGAAAGCGGTGAGGGCACCTCCGCCGTGAGAGAAAATCCAATTGATGTTTTTGTATTTCTGCGCGGTCCCGCTGAAAATTATGCTGAAAATGGACCGCGTCGTATCCGTGCCATATTCGATATACGCTTCGTTGATGCCGCGCACGAGGTTCACGCAGCAATTGGCTCCTGTCGGATGCGTATACACGGTCGCATGCCTGCGGTTGAGTTCCTCCCAAACCGGTTCGAACTCCGCATAGCCGAGCCACTTGTCGCCATAGCTGGTCATGCAACCGACGCCGTCCACTTTCAGCGTGTCGAAAGCATAGGCAATCTCTTTCAAGCTCTCATCGATATGCGGCAAAGGCAGCATGGCAAAAGTGCCAAAGCGGCCCGGATGCTCGGTCTCCAGCTTCTTCGCGAACTCGTTTGACTCGCGCGCAATGGCTGAGGCGGCTGAGGCATCGAGCCCCGTCACCTGAGGCGTCGTAGGCGACGTAATCACCGTAGCGACGCCGCCCTTGTCCATGTCTTCGATAGATTTCTGAACCGACCAGTTCGCCATGGGCGGGTTGTCTTTATGCAGGCCCTTGACTGCACTAAGCCAGGCGGGTGCCGAAATGTGGTGATGCACATCGATGCGGTGCCGTTTGGCTTGAGCGAAGGCTTGCGCCCCTGAGCCGAGATAGGCGGCAAGTGAGGCACCGCCTCCAAGAACTGTACGCCGCGTCAACCGGATTTCCCGAGGGGTGGCATGGCAATCATCGTGGAGCGCCCTGTGGTGGCACCCGGTGTGCGGCTTAAGCATTATTCCCTACCCTAGCTCTTGTGTGGATCCGCGAGAAGCGGCTATCCCGTTCTGGTCCTATTACAGGAAAGCTGAGGTTGTCATGCGAAACCGTTGCCGTCAATGGCAGCGGTATAGCTGGCCTCAGCCAAGCACCCCTCTTCTTCCGCAACTCGCTTCTAACCTTCATCAGTTCGAAGTTGGCATGTCTGGGGAGCTGCTCGCATGAAAATACTCATCGCTACAGTCGCGCTGCCCCACCCACTGCGGTTTTTCTTTATTTTCCCCTACGCAGCCGCCGTTGATCTGCGGCCGGCTTCGGGGAAAGGGTCCTCAGTTAAGGGCAAGGTTCAGCCATTCTTTCAAGCCAGCGCCGTCAACCGTAGCAGGGTCGAGATACACATATCCCGGTATATCCCTGCCCCGCATTTGCATTGCCGTTATGCCTTGCCGTGAAAGGGCCTCAGCCCATCTTTCCTTGCCAAGGCGCAAGAGCAGGCCGCGTTTCGAAGCGGCAGCAACCAGGTTTCCTTCCAGCATGAAGCCAACGCCGCCGAACATTTTCTTCTCGGATATATTGCCAACGCTGGAAAGAGCGGCGCGCACGCGCTCAGGAAGCACGTCCTGCTCTTCGGGAAGGGTTTTGCTGCTTGGCTCTACACTCAGGAGCTGGCTCCGGGAAAGATTGTTGAGGGGGGATGCTACCATGGACAGTGTTTTAGCCCATTTGTGATCCGATCCAGTGAGCGAGTACCTTGAGGATGTAGTTTCGCTCTTCCTGGGTAAGAGGCCGGCCGCTCGGAATCTTGTGCCATTTGACGAGGCAGGACCGGCAGCAAGTGGCGGTGGCATGTTGGGCGACAAAGACTGGATGACCGCGATAGGGCGTTTGCTTGCCGTCCTTTACCGGGAGCGCCGGAGCCAAACGCTTTTCAATGAAATCGGCTGCATGTTCGAGAACCTTGGGAAGGGTCTTCTGGGCTAAGTAAGCGTGCTCGGACGCGGCGAGTCGAAACCGCCGGCGGAACGCCGATTTTTGGAGCGCCTCAAACAGTTGATCAATGTCTCTCAACGATCTCAGCCCGATTATGCCAAAGGAAGGGATCAGCGAATTTCAACTTGGCCTAATATAATGGCGAAAAAGATCTGGAAGAACCCGCGCACAACCAGGATCCGGCATGCGCTGCTTAGAAGCTTCAGTAAGGGAAGCCATATGCAGAAAGGAAAGGGTGCTGCGCAGCCGAGTGGTATGGCTAGTACTATCACGTGAGGACACTTATTTGACAATTGTGGTCTGCTCTGGCATCTAGCGTTACCTTGAATGTCTCAGGTGGCGAATATTGTCCGCTTGCGTCACTTAGTAACGCGGACTGATAATTCTGCTTCTCCTGGATCGGGCTGCAAGCCAATTGGCGTCCGCGAAAAGCAATAGCCTCAGTGTGACAGCTTCATTGGCGTGAAATAGACACGTGTATCAGCGATATTCAGTCTCGTGGTCTGGGAGGCGGTCGCTGCAGGTTGTTACCAGACCTCAGTCAAAGAAAAGGCAATAGCTTCATGGCTAGTAACAGACAGGAATTCCGGACAGCCATCTTTGAAGATGGAACATGCGCAGTCCTGCGCGCCGATCCAACCAAGCCGCGCCTTCTGGAGATGATCGCAACCTTTCACGACGCCGCGCACGCACGCGACTACGTGAACCTGCTGGACGGGTATCAGGAAAAGCCCGTTAGAGAGCGGCCCACGGCGGCGAGGCGCAAACAAGTCGCCAAGGCGAGGCCCGCGCAAGTGTCTGCTGCGGCGAAACCCACACGAAACACAGATGCGAAGCCCAAACTGGCTTCCGGGGCAAAGGTCAAACAAGCCTCAAGGGCTAAGCCCACACAAGCCAATCAGGCAAAGCCCAAAACGGTCGCTGCTACTGACATGAGCGATCGCCAACAGGCTGTCTTGAGGGCGCTTCGCTCGAAGGTGGATAAGAAAAATCTCGTCGAAGTTACGAGCGGCGAATTGGCCAAGGCTTCTGCAATCCCGCTCGGATCAGTACACTCCGTCCTCGTCTCGCTGGAGAAAAAAGGAATAATCAGAACTGAGCGTCAGGGCTCGGCGAAATTCCGCGCTATTTACGAGGTTTTGGACGCTGCAAGAAAGGGCACGCGCTCCCTGAATGGCTCCGTGCACGCTAAAGAGGCGCAGGGGAAACCGATAGCCCATTAGCGGATGCGGGCTTAGACAGCGTTCCTGGCTACCCCGCCACGGCGCGAATGAGCCTGCACTGAAATTGACGGCGGCGCACGCCTAGCAAGTGTTCGCCGGTCCTCCTTTTCGTGCAGGCGTGCTCCGAGTCCTAAAGTTTTGCCGAACCCTTCGGTGACGAGCCAAACTCGTTTTAAGATCGGGTAACCTGCTGGCAGGCCAGCTCCTCCGGGGCATCACGATCCAGCCTTTGTTCACCCTCATGAAAGCCCACATTTGTAGGGCCACCCACATTGGGGCGAGTTATGGCTGACGATGCAATAGGAGCAGACGGTATAAGCCGCGCGGGTCTCTACGACATTGCCATCATCGGCGGCGGCATCAATGGCGTGGGAATCGCGCGAGATGCGGCGGGACGGGGTCTATCGACCCTGCTTGCAGAGCAGGACGACCTTGCTTCGCATACCTCGTCGGCGAGCACCAAGCTTATTCATGGCGGCTTGCGCTATCTCGAAAATTATGATTTCCGGCTTGTACGCGAAGCGCTTCTCGAACGTGAGCGGCTTATGGAGAGCGCGCCACATCTCATCCAGCCGCTCCGTTTCGTTTTGCCTCACGACCCATCGATAAGACCCGCATGGCTCGTCCGTCTCGGCCTCGGTCTCTACGATTGGCTCGCTCCCCGCCGGCACTTGCAGCGTTCGAGTTCAATGGATCTCCGCACCCATGGGATCGGGCGCGATCTTAATGGCATGTTCTCCCAAGGTTTTGTTTATTCAGATTGTTGGGGCGACGATAGCCGTCTCGTGGCTCTGAGCGCTGTCGATGCTGCTGAGCGCGGTGCTTCTATTTTGACGCGGACCAAGGTGGTTTCAGCCGTAAGGGTCGATGGATTGTGGGAACTCGCTCTTCAATCCGGAAGTTCCGGCAAGGTCAACAAGATCCAAGCAAGAGCCCTCGTCAACGGCGCAGGTCCTTGGGCAGCGGCGGTGCGCCAGGATATGCTTGGTTTGCCGGCATCTAAGAAGGTCCGGCTTGTGAAGGGAAGCCACATCGCTGTTCCTGCACTCTATTCCGGCGATCATGCTTTCATCCTACAGATGCGCGACCGGCGTATCGTCTTCGTCATTCCTTATGAGGGACGTTTTACCCTGATCGGGACCACGGATATCCCCTTTGAAGGCGATCCGAGCCATGTCCAAGCCAGCGACGCTGAGATCAACTATCTCTGCGAGAGCGTTAACCGGTATTTCCGTGAGCCTGTTTGCCCCAGCGACGTAGTGTGGACTTTTTCGGGCATACGGCTGCTCGCCGATGACGGTGCTGCGAACCCTTCCACCATAACGCGCGACTACGTTCTGGATCTGGATGCCCCCAAGAATGAGGCGCCAGTCCTTTCCATCTTCGGCGGTAAGCTTACTACATTTCGCCGTCTTGCTGAAAATGCCCTAAACGCATTGAGGCCCCGCTTCGCGAAGATGGGACCATCATGGACGGCGAAAGCAAAGCTGCCGGGAGGCGATATTGAAAACGCGGACATCGCCGCTTTTGCAATAGCTGTGAGAGAACGTTGGCCATTTCTTGCGCCCGGCACTGCTCTGCGGTTTGCGCATTCCTACGGAACCCGCGTCGAGCGCATTCTTGGTGAGGCTCGCTACATTGCCGATCTTGGGCGCGATTTTGGTTGCGGGCTGTCCGAAGCCGAACTCGATTATCTCGCGCGTGACGAATGGGTCCAAACCGCGGATGATGTGCTTTGGCGGCGATCCAAGCTCGGCTTGCATCTTTCAAAGGCGCAGGCGGAAGCAGTAGCGGAGTATTATGGCCGGAGGCGAGCCGCCTGACCGATGTGGGAGGGCAAGATGAGCAAATATGTTGGTGCCATCGATCAGGGGACAACCTCGACGCGCTTTCTGATTTTTGATCGTAGGGGTGCGATCGTTGGCTCGGCGCAGAAACAGCACGAGCAGATTTATCCGAAGCCTGGCTGGGTGGAGCACGATGCAACGGAGATCTGGCGTAACACCGTTGCTACGATCTCGGATGCCCTTGCCGTCGCTAACCTGACGCCCGCCAATCTCATGAGCGTTGGCATCACCAATCAACGCGAAACAACCATCCTGTGGGACCGCCGGTCAGGGGAGTCGCTCGCCAATGCAATTGTATGGCAGGACACGCGGACGGATAAATTCGTCACGGAGCTATGCAAAGACGGCGGACAGGATCGCCTTCGCTCCAAGACCGGCCTCCCGCTATCAACCTATTTTTCCGGTCTGAAGCTCCGCTGGCTTTTGGAAAACATACCGGGTGCAAGGGAGAAGGCGGAAGCAGGAGACGCGCTCTTCGGCACGGTCGATAGCTGGCTCGCCTGGAACCTGACGGGCGGCCCTAATGGCGGATTGCATATCACTGACGTGACAAATGCAAGCCGGACACAACTGATGGATCTGTCGACACTCCACTGGGACGATGAGTTGCTTGCACTGTTTGGCGTCCCGAAGGCGTGTCTGCCGCAGATCAAATCCTCATCGCAGCTTTATACGGAAGCAATCGGCGTTCTAGCAGGCGTTCTGATCGGAGGCATTCTCGGAGACCAGCAGGCCGCCCTTTTTGGGCAGGCGTGCCTGAAACCTGGCGAGGCCAAGAACACGTACGGCACCGGTTGTTTCATGCTCATGAATACAGGCGAGAATATGGTTCCGTCCACCTGCGGGCTGCTGACGACGCTCGGCTACCAGCTCGATGGGCAGAAGCCGGTTTACGCTCTCGAAGGCTCGATTGCCATTACGGGCGCTCTCGTGCAGTGGCT
>JBAUNL010000600.1:0-3850 GCA_049579205.1 Rhodomicrobium sp.
GGTCATGCTCGGGATCGCGGACCTGGCCACGCCCATCATAGCCCCTCTCCATGTGACGAGCCTCATACAGGGGCTCAGTCTCGTGGCCGCGCAGACGATGGTCATGCTCGGGATCGCGGACCTGGCCACGCCCATCATAGCCCCTCTCCATGTGACGAGCCTCATACAGACGCTCAGTCTCGTGTCCCCGAAGCCGGTGATCGTGCTCGGGATCGCGGACACGCCCGCTGGGCCCCCTGCGGTCATCCTCGTCTTCTTCATATCGGGATGATGATCTCCCGCGGCTACGTGCGGTCACCTGCTCGTCATCCTCATCATAGCGCGATGCTCCTCTGCTGCGGCTTCGTGCAGCCATATCTTCGTCATCCTGTTCGTAGCGGGATCCCCCGCGGGTTCGTGAAGCCATACCTTCCTCCTTTGCTTGACTCCGCGATGAAGACCGGCTGCTACTGGCTCGGCTCGAAGAACGGGACCTCGATGCCTTGCTAGTGCTCTTCCTGCCTCCTTCGCTTGCTTCTTCCAACGCTTCGCCGAGTTCGCGGATTTTGTCCGCGTTGCGATCTTCGACCCTGCCGGCGATCTTCATGGTCGACTCGGCCAAGCGTTTCATAATGGTGCGAACACGCTCGCCATCCGGTTCTTCTTGTTCCAACTGACGCTTCAAGGCTCCGAGATCGCGAAGAATTACGCGCGCACCAGGTATATCGACGTCTTGCAGAGCCTGTTCCCAACTCTCGATTCTTTTTACGGCGGTTTCCGCCGGCATTTTTGTTGCGCCCTTTTCCAGGGCGTTGATCGTTCCAGCAAACTGTGCGGGCACGAATTCCTCCTGTCTTACGGAGTAAGAGATTACTTCCTCGGGAAAAGCGAGAGGAACTCAGAAGGTTCCATTAATTTTTTAGAATGCAGAGAATTTGGAAGGTTTATTAGTTTGGTATCTGTATGTATTACTATTTTTCTATTTATCGCCGCGCTAATACCTTGTGGCGGATAGTTTACGAAATCAGTATGACCACTCTCTAGACTTCGCTACGAGGAAATCGCGGAAGACGTTCACCCTCTTCGTATCCTTAAGATCCTCCGGGTATACGAAAAACGTATCGAAGATGGGCATCTCAATGTCTTCGAGAACCTGCGTGACCCTTGGCTGGTCTCTGATCAGATAATCCGGCAGCACTGCTATGCCGATTCCCTGGGAGACCGCTTCCCGCAAGGCCAGCAGACTGTTTATGCGCAGCGAGGGCTCGCGAGACCCTCCCCCGTCGACGCCGGTCGTCTCCAGCCAATTCATTTCCTTGAACGGGCTCGGCATCGGGCCACCATAGGTGAGGATGCGATGCTTATCGAGATCGGCAAGGCTTCGGGGTCTGCCAAAGCGCTTCACGTAATCATTCGACGCGTAGACATGATAATGCACAGTGAAGAGCTTACGCCGGACTAAATCCTGCTGGGTGGGGGCCCCGAACCATATGGCAACGTCGGCTTCACGCATGGTGAGGTTCAAAATTTCATCATCGAGAACCAACTGGAGGCGGATATTGGGATAGAGCCCCATGAACTCGTTCAAGCGAGGTGTAAGCCATCCCGTTCCCAATGCCACGGTTGTCGTAACCTTCAGTTCGCCATTTGGCTTGCCCCTCGAATCCGCGAGCAGGATCTGCGTCGTGGCGAGCTTGCTGAACACATCCTGGGCGGTCCGGTAGAGAAGCTCCCCCTGCTCCGTGAGGACAAGCCCTCGCGCGTGCCTGTGAAAGAGGGGTACGTTCAAATCGCGCTCAAGCGCACTGATGTGGCGGCTTACAGCCGACTGGCTGATACTAAGGGTCTCCCCCGCGTGGGTAAAACTGCCGGCTTCTGCCGCAGCATGAAAGATTCGCAGCTTGTCCCAATCCATCCAGGCAATCGACCTCTTTACGCGCTAGCGGGTGATGGCTATTCGGCGGCTTTGGCGAGGACCGCCGAGCTCGCGAGGAAGCGCTCGGCATCCAGCGCGGCCATGCATCCCATGCCAGCGGCAGTGACTGCCTGCCTGTAGACGTCGTCAGTCACATCGCCGGCTGCAAAAACTCCCGGAATGCTTGTGGCCGTCGATTTCGCTTCGGTAATAATGTAGCCGCCCCCCTTCATCGCCAGCTGTCCCTTGAACATCGCTGTGGCCGGTTCATGCCCTATTGCAATAAACACGCCATCAGCAGGGAGCTCGAAATTCTTGCCGGTGACAGCATCGCGGAGCTTTACCCCTGTCACGCCCTTGGGGTCTTTAGTTCCGGCAACACCCTCGACGACGGCATTCCAGACGATTCTTATTTTGGGGTTGTCGAAAAGCCTTTTCTGCAAAATCTTTTCGGCACGAAAGGCATCACGCCGATGAACCACGGTCACGGACCTGGCGAGATTTGCAAGGAAGAGAGCCTCTTCGACGGCGGTATTGCCGCCGCCCACGACAACAACATCCTTACCCCGGTAGAAAAAGCCGTCGCAGGTCGCGCAGGCTGACACGCCGAATCCCCTGTATTTTTCCTCATCGGGCAGGCCAAGCCAACGCGCTTGCGCCCCAGTGGAGATGACGATCGCCTCCGCGTGGTAAGTGGTGCCGGAATCGCCGCTCAGAACGAATGGATGCCGTTCGAGATCGACAGATAGGATGTGATCCTGAATGATCTCCGTGCCAACATGCAGCGCCTGGGCGCGCATTTGCTCCATAAGCCATGGACCTTGAATCACTTCCCCAAAGCCCGGATAGTTCTCAACATCGGTGGTTATTGTCAGCTGGCCCCCGGGCTGGATACCCTCGACAAGTACCGGCTGAAGCATGGCCCGGGCTGCATAGATTGCGGCAGTATATCCCGCCGGACCAGACCCTATAATGACAAGCCTATGGTGACGGTCCGTCATTGCCTCTCCCTTGCCGCCTTCTTTGCACTGCACAAGTAGGTTCGCAATCGATCTTTCTCAAGAAACAAATGGTGAAGCTGCAGCCGGCCCAGGCGCGGTCTTAGCCCTGGTCCACACCTCTAAAGGCATAACTCTGTTTCCTCTTTCGAATATGTTCGCTCCCGCGCATGTGGTAGTCAGGGCATTGGCGCGCAAAGCTAGAGGCGAAGGCGATATCTATGGTTTCACCCCGCACATTCGAGGTCCCGGCCAAACCGCTGAAGTTGGATGCCACGGATTGGCGAATTCTTGCAGAGCTGCAACGCGACGGGCGAATGACGAATGTGGAACTCGCGCAGCGCGTGGGCCTTTCAGCGCCCCCCTGCCTGCGGCGCGTGCGCGAGTTGGAGCGTTCAGGCGTAATCGCGGGTTATCACGCGGCGTTCAATCTGCCTCGTCTCGGATTTCACCTGACCGCGTTTGCATTCGTAAGGCTTGAAAGCCAATCTGAAAGCGATTTATCCGCCTTCGAAGCATGCACTCGCCAGTGGGACGTCGTGCGGGAGGCTTACATGCTTTCCGGGGAAACAGACTTCCTGCTAAAATGCGTCGCGCCGGACGTTGTCACGTTCCAGAATTTCATCATTCGTGATCTCACGGCGGCGCCCAATGTAAACGCAGTGAAGACCGCCTTTACGATAAAGACGACGAAAAGCGAACCTGGTGCCCCTCTTGAGTAAATCGGCAAAAAAACCCCAAGTACTAATGGGAGCATCTCTCCCAGCAAAAAAGCCGGGAGAGAGGAAGAAGTTGGACTAGCAGTAATCCCATGCATAAGCGCGGCAGTAAGCCGGGCCAAAGCCCTCGCTCCTGCAGTTCCAGTAGCAACTGCCGCCCTCATACCAGCCGCCGATGATGGGTCCGGCATACCAATGGCCGTTGCGCCAATAGCCACGCCTGTGACCCCCGGCGTAAG
>JBAUNL010000601.1:0-3911 GCA_049579205.1 Rhodomicrobium sp.
CAGCCGTTGACATGAAGCGCGCGCTTAAGGGCGGCCCAGCCGTGCATGATGAGGCCGCCGATAATCTGTGCTTCGACTGGGAACTTGGGGACAAGGCCGCCACGGATGCGGCCTTCGCACGCTCCGCGCACGTGACCAAGATCGATCTTGTCAACAACCGGCTCGTTCCAAATGCGATGGAGCCAAGGGCGGCAATCGGGTCCTACGATCTGGCAACGGGCGAGTACACGCTCTACACGACGAGCCAGAATCCTCATGTGATCAGGCTTCTTATGGGGGCCTTTGTTCTCAACATTCCCGAGCACAAGCTCCGTGTATACGCGCCGGATGTTGGCGGCGGTTTCGGCTCCAAAATCTATCATTACGCCGAGGAGGCTCTTGTCACCTGGGCCAGTGGGAAGCTGGGGCGGCCCATAAAATGGGTCGCGGACCGGAGCGAGGCCTTCTTGTCGGATGCGCATGGCCGCGACCACGTCACACATGCGGAGATGGCCTTCGACGCGGAAGGCAGGGCCATCGGCCTTAAATGCGAGACGCTCGCCAATATGGGCGCCTATCTCTCCACATTCGCTCCCTGCATTCCGACGTGGCTGCACGGAACCTTGCTGGCGGGCCAATACACAACCCCTGCTGTATACTGCAATGTAAAAGCCGTGTTCACCAATACCGTACCGGTCGACGCCTATCGCGGCGCGGGCCGGCCCGAAGCGACATACATCCTGGAGCGTCTGATGAGCAAGGCCGCGCAGGAGATGGGGGTGGACCAGGCGGAGATCAGGCGGAAGAATTTCATCAAGCCAAATCAGTTCCCCTATCAGACGCCGGTGGCGGTTGTGTACGACACTGGCGACTACGAAGCTGCACTGAACAAGGCGCTTGAGCTTTCGGACTACGCGAGCTTTCCCGAGCGGCGATCCCAAGCGAAAGCAAAGGGGAAACTTCGCGGCATCGGCGTTGCGAGTTACATCGAGGCATGTGGTATTGCACCGTCAAGCCTTGTCGGGGCGCTTGGTGCTCGCGCTGGCCTTTACGAAGCGGCTACCGTCCGCGTCAATCCAACCGGCAGCGTCACGGTCCTCACCGGAAGCCATAGCCATGGGCAGGGCCACGAAACGACCTTCGCACAAGTTGTGGCGGACAAGCTTGGCATTGACCCCGCCCAAATCGAGATCGTGCACGGCGATACGGCGAAAGTGCCCTTTGGCATGGGCACCTACGGTTCGCGCTCCATTGCGGTGGGCGGTAGCGCCATTGTGAAGGCGCTCGACAAGATCATCGAGAAGGGGAAGAAGATCGCCTCTCATCTGCTGGAGGCTTCCGAAGGCGATATCGTCTACGAAAACGGTGCCTACACCGTGAAAGGCACGGACAAGTCGAAAGCTTTCGGCGAGATCGCTCTCACCGCTTACGTCCCGCATAAATATCCCATCGAGACCCTTGAGCCGGGGCTTGAGGAGACTGCCTTCTACGATCCGAAAAACTTCACCTTTCCTGCGGGCACCTATGTCTGCGAAGTGGAAATCGATCCACGAACAGGCTTCACGGAGATCGCCTCATTCGCGGCCGCAGACGACTTCGGCAATGTGATCAATCCCATGATTGTCGAAGGCCAGGTGCACGGCGGCATTGCGCAGGGAATCGGGCAGGCGCTGCTCGAAAACGCCGTCTATGACGAGAACGGGCAGCTTTTGACAGGCTCGTATATGGATTACTGCATGCCACGCGCCGACGATCTCCCATCCTTCAAGGTCGAGACGCTCAAGGGAACGCCGTGTACACACAATCCTTTGGGAGTGAAAGGATGCGGCGAGGCCGGGGCCATCGGAGCTCCGCCTGCAGTAATCAATGCCCTGGTGGACGCACTAAAAGAATACGGCACCGATCACGTCGACATGCCTGCAACGCCGGAGAAGATTTGGCGCATCGTGAACAGCGGTATGAAGAAGGCTGCGGAATAGGAGAGCACCATGAACGGTTTCGACTATGTAAGCCCGGCTTCCTTGAATGAGGCTGCGAAGGCTCTTGCGGCAGAGAATGCGACGGCTATCGCGGGCGGGCACACCTTGATCCCAACGCTGAAGCAAAGGCTTGCCAAGCCAAGCTTGCTTGTGGATCTCGGTGGCATCCCCGAACTCAAAGGCATCCGCCGCGACGGCAGCGCACTCGTGATTGGCGCCACAACAACGCATGCCGAGGTGGCATCCAGCAAGGAGGTTCAATCCGCCATTCCGGCGCTCGCGAAGCTCGCTGATGGCGTTGGCGATGCTCAAGTGCGCCATCGCGGCACAATTGGCGGCTCCGTTGCGAATAACGACCCTGCCGCGGATTATCCCGCCGCGGTCCTTGCCCTCAACGCCAGCGTTGTTACAAACAAGCGCTCTATCGACGCGGACAAGTTCTTCAAAGGCTTGTTTACGACCGCTCTCGAACCTGGCGAAATCATCGTGGCGGTCCGTTTTCCTATACCGGAGCAAGCCGGATATGCGAAGTTCGAGCAGAGGGCTTCCCGGTTTTGTCTCGTCAGCGCTTTTGTGGCACGGACGAAGGGAGGGCTCTTTTCCTCCGGCGATGCGCGTGTCGCCATTTCTGGCGCAGGTTCGAATGGCGTGTTCCGCATGCCTGCAATGGAGCAGGCTCTGAAAACGAACTTCGCCCCGGAGGCGGTTCGTAACATCGCAGTGCCTGCGAATGGATTGATGAGTGACATGCATGGCAGCGCGGACTACCGGGCGGCACTGATTAGCGTAATGGTTGAACGGGCCCTCACGGCGGCATGACAGCTGGCATTCCCAACAGCGTTGCCGAAACTGCTGCACTGCTCGCGAAAGGGGGATATCTCGCCGGCGACGCGCTCGCTACCGCGGTTTTTCTCGCGCTCAAGCTTCGGAGGCCTCTCCTCCTCGAAGGGGAGGCGGGCGTGGGAAAGACGGAAGTGGCAAAGGTGCTTGCCGCGGTTCTGGATCGCCCGCTCGTACGACTCCAGTGCTATGAAGGGCTTGACCTCGCTTCCTCGGCTTACGAGTGGAATTACAGCCGCCAGCTCCTCCATATACGGCTGCTTGAAGCTGCCGGTGCCGCGAACTCCGGCAGCGTGGAGGCAAATCTGTACAAGGAGGACTATCTACTAAAGCGCCCCCTGCTTCAGGCGTTGGAGCTTTCGGCAGAAGGGAAGGTCCCGATTCTTCTAATCGACGAACTTGACCGGGCCGATGAGCCATTTGAAGCTTTTCTTCTTGAGATTCTCGGAGATTACCAAATCACGATCCCCGAACTCGGCACGATCAGGGCAGCCGAACCGCCCATCACCATTCTGACTTCCAATCGCACGCGCGAAGTGCACGACGCTGTCCGCCGGCGCTGCTTCTATTGCTGGATCGATTACCCTAGCGCGGCCCGTGAAGCCCAAATTCTAAGGCTCAAACTTCCTCAAGCGCCGGAGGAACTAACTAGGCAAATCGTAGCTTTTGTCCAATCGATCCGGCAGATGGATCTTTATAAGAATCCCGGTATCGCCGAGACGATTAATTGGGCGCAGGCCTTGACCTCGCTTGATTGCGTTGCGCTGGACCTCGAAACGGTGGATTCAACCCTCGGCACGCTCCTAAAATATCAGGACGACATTGCCCGTATCCAGGGGAGCGAGGCAGCGCGCCTGTTGGAGAGTGTGAAGTCGCGCGCGAAGGAAGCGGCCTTCCCCGCTGAAGGGGCCGCTTCTTGAGCACTGCTTATGGCGCGCGTTGCAAGCCACGGCCGCTCTGGTGTCGTCCCCGCGAAGGCGTCGCAAAAAGGGGAGGGTGGTCGCCGGAGCAAGCACGCCCTCAGACTTGAATGTCCACAGGCCCCAGCGGAAATCTTGCACCAAGCTGATGATTATGAGCCTTGTAAGCTTTGCAATTTCCCGGCTATCTTTC
>JBAUNL010000602.1:0-10520 GCA_049579205.1 Rhodomicrobium sp.
TTGCCAAGTTGCAATTCCTTATGCTAGGCTTCAGTCCGTAGCCTTGGGAATAACCCTGAGGCCTGAACTCGAAAAAGGCGGTGCGCTGAAGACTTTCATGGAATGATTCGGAACCTAGGGGGCGTCCTTGGCGGGCGCCTCTTTTGCTTTCTCCAATTCCGTTATGCCGTTGTCGGATACACGCAGCGGGTTCAATTCGTTTATTATCGAACGAGGCTGCATGGCAGTGTGAGCCACGGCAAGCTGAGGCGCCATCATCTCCTTGGCAATCTTGCGCACCTTCTCAACGCGAATTGACCAGCCCTTGCCGAAAAAGCGCCATGTGTGAAGGCGCTGCAGGAAGGCCAAGCGGCCGTTGCAATAATCATCAATTTCGAGCGGTCCAGATAGATCGGGATCCATGCCGTGAAGGTAGGAGAGCGCGCGGTGCACGCCGGAATTCACGGCAAAGTCGAATACGCAATAATCCATGCCGCTAGGAAGCAAATCGCCGGAAACAGCATCCCAATAATTGCTCTTGTATATGGCCCGGCATTCGTCCGTCGATATGAGGCTGACGCTCTTTGCCTGTAGCCCTTTTGACTTGCGATAAAGGTTGTATTCGCTTTGAATGATGCCCCACATGGTTGCTCCGCCTGGGTCGTGCGGATCGTTCGAATAGCCGCCCTCCGACTCAAGAACATTAGCCAGGGATCGTTCAAAATTGACTTGCATGCTTTGCCTTTGCCGTTACTCTCATCCATGGCAATCATGCCAAGCCCAGAAACGGAGAAGCCCACGACACCAGGACAATCGAGCCAACATTAGGAATCTATGGCTCTGTCGTTTGATAACCCGAATAGAGGCCCTGTCCTGCTTAACGCTGGCCAGGGCTTTTTTTATCAGCCGTGCAACACGTACGCAAAGAACACCCAAAACAGGATTAGGAAGAGAATGCCCCAACCTAAGCCCTTCATGAGCCCGGCTTGGCGACGGCTGGCGTAGCGGTCGCGGTCGAAGATGGGATAGTGCCCATGGCAGTGTTGACAGCTGCTGTCAGATTCGAAGTCTGCGTTTGCAGGTCAGCCGTAACAGCCGCAAGCGCCGTTGGATCGTTTGAGGCTACGGCATTCGCAAGCTGCGCCACAAGGGAAGTTATTTCCGTGCCGAGCGCGGAAAGATCGGAAAGGACGGCTTGGATCTCGGTATCGAGTGCGGTCTGAGCCGCTTGCAGATCGGTTAGGGCAGTCACTAGCTTTTCTCCTTGGGTTAACAGCTGGTTAAGCAGCGCGGTCGATGCGGGGCCGAATTCGATATGCATGCTAAGAAGGCTCATAAAGGGTTCTTTGCCGGGGCATAATTCACATACGGAACGGCCCCTTTTTCGTGATAGTCCCCACTTGAGACATGCACCCCAAGACTCTCAAGCGCAGCCAAAAGCCATTCAACGTCCGCAAGCGTCATGAATGCCCAATCTGAGCCCTCATTGTCAAGCTTTGCTTTCCATGCCTCAATGAGGTCAAATCTACTTTTTGGCGGCGGGAGCGGCATATGGGTTCTTTGCGATTTGATCCTGAGTCAGCATTGCCGTGGGAATGAAGCTCACACCTTGGGCTTCCAACTCGTCAGCTATCGGCGCAATATCGTCAGCCGTGGCGCCCCAGCCGATAATACTGGCCAGTTCCTCGAAAAGGGCTTCGGCGGTCGCGGGCGCGGTCATCGGTTACAGCCCTAGCGATGCCAGGAAGCTGGATATCACCCCAGTCTGATGCGCCATCGCATTGACCGCGGCCTGGATGTACATGATGTCCTGCATGACAGCGAGAGAGCGCTGTGTCGCATCGGGAATATGCAGGTCGTTGACCAATTTTTCCGCGATCTGGCCAGCAACGCCAGCATTGGGTGTCATCATGATCTGATTGGCGATTGCCTCTTGCCCGGTTGCACTGGACGCATTTGTGAGATTTGAGACAAGCCCCTGCAACGTGCTTGTGGCTGCGGTGGATGTGTTGTGCGTTGCGGTAATGGCGTCGATAACGCTGGTTGCGACGGTCCCGGCTGCGATTGTTGTCATGGCGCTTCCTTCATTAAGCGTTGCTCTAATTCCATCTGATCTATGAACGCTTGCGGCGAAAGGGGATTGGCAGGGCTATCCGGCCAAGTATGGGGCTGAGATGGCTCGCTAAACTTAGCCTTTAACCGCTGGTATTCCTTCCAATCCTTCTCGTCCTGGATCTTGGCCTGCTGACGTTTCGAGAGCTTGCCAGTAAGTGAGGCTATGAACTCGTCGCAGCGGTCGCACGCCTCAGCGGCTTCCAGGCTTTCATGATCGTGGCTTAAATCACCAAGAGGGCTAGAAATCGGAATATCAGGGGCGGCCGTCAAACGCCAGCGCCCCGAAGCGCTTCCATTGGTACCCGCAACCTGCAACGGTAGAATTGTCCAGCTCATCATTTCTCCACACAGACATAATGGACGTGGCCCGGCAGCATATCAGCAATGGCCTTTGCTGCCTTCTTGCACTGCAGTTCAGACGAGAAGCTGCCGGATATAGATGTCACTTGCCCGTCGAATGTAACAAACGCGAAAAGCATAAAGGTCATGACGAGCATCATTGAACCCTAGGCTTAACTTGTTGCTGTTTTATGTCAAACGCTTTTTGCTTGGCCTGATGCGCCTCAGCGCCTTGTTGCAACGATTGTTGCTCCCCGATTAGTCCGACTTGGTGCGTTTGCTGCCCCTGGATTAAGCCTTGCTGATGGGTCTGTTGCTCGTGGACGAGGCCAGTCTGATGGCGCTCGCGTTCCATCATAATGCGCTCAACCATCTCTTGGAGCTCCATCTGCATTTTTTGCCGCTCGAATTGCATACGCTCTTGATCGTTCTGCATATCCACGGCTTTTTCCTGCATACTCTGATTATGCGCTTGCTGATCTTGCTGGATGTTTTGCGCCCTGGCCTGCATATCGGCTTGCCGGTCCTGAGCATCTTGTTGCTGCTGGCTCTTGGAGTTCTGCAGCTTCATGGCTTCGTTCTGCGTCTTCATCTGCAGGAGCTGGCCTTGTTGAGCCGCAAGCTTGGCCTTTGGATCGTTCCCTCCAGGAGGAGCAGGCGGCATTTGTGCGATTTTGTCGAAAGCGTCGTTAATGGCATCCTCGAAAGCTTGCCCCACTTTAAAAGCATCGACCGAGAATAGAACAAGCTCTTTGGCCAGGGGAAGCAGGGCGGGATACTGCTGAACAGCCGGTACGATCCCCTGCATGGTTTCGAAGAACGCTTTGAGGAATTCGATTGCAGAAGACTTTTGATCTTCCTCATCCTGGAAGGCTGTATCATCGGTTTCAATATCGACCATGAACAGGCGCCGCGTGTTGGTGCGCAAGATTTTCGAAACATCATCCCACGCAACAGCCTGGATAATCGCCTGGACACGCTCTCCGCTTTCCGGAGTGACTTGCGGCGGCGGAAGGCCTTGCTGCTGTCCTTGTTGCGCCATGAGCTGCATTTCCTGCATGGCCTTCTTGGCTTGCGCTTGCTCGTCCTTTGTCGGCAGGCTAATCCCGGTCATCTCCTGCAGCTGTTCCCGCTTATAGTGCTCGCTAATCACTTCGGCTTTGAGCCGGTACGCGTCTCTGACAAAGCGCTGGACGAGTTTTTGCCGTCTTTGGGCGCGGTTTGAGCCGTAGCGCGCTTTGAGTTCCTGAGCACCAAGAGTCTCGTTCGGATCCGAAATGCCGCGCATGATGTCGGCGATGCCCGTAATTTCCCAGATTTTCTGGACAGTCCAGTCATGCTTCTCTCCCACGCCCTGGATTGCGGCCATGATCGGCTGCAGCTCTCTGACCATGAAAGCCTTCTCAAGGCCGCCGGACTGCAGGAGCGCGGCAAAGCCCTTGTACGGCATGAACTCACCGTCTTCGAGCCTGGACAAGTCTTGGAGCGTATCGTCGCCTTCGCCAAGGTTGCCGTATATGCCGCAATATTTCAGTGTTTCGACCAAACGGTAGCCGCGCGTGGTGAGCCTGTCGAGTTCGTCTGCCTGATCTTGATATTGAGCGAAGAGAGGAATCGGGATTCTTGTGTTCGTTGTCTTAACCGCATAGAGCGGCTTCGGACATGGAAAGAAGTCTTTGAGCCGATAGGGATCAACGTCAACCCTAAGGATTTTTGGGAAGTCTTCAGCCACATATAAACGTTCTTTGGTATTCTTGACCCAAACTTCCCAGATGGGCGCACGACTAACAGTTTCACGTCCTGATGCAACAAGGCTTTCTTTCGTTTGTTCATTCGTATTGTCCAGCTCGTAATTGAGAGGGATCTGATCGGCGTAGTTTGAGAAATTGTCTCTTAGGTCGTCTTTATCGAACAAATGCATCCTGCCAACCCAGGGCACCTGATCCCAGCGCCTGGACGGTCCTTCGAGGTACATCTCCCAGTCCACATGGCAAATGCGGGCCTCCAGCCAGTCCTTATTGTCGTTGCTCTCATCATCGGGGATCTCGTCCAGATCAATCCACACTTGGCCCCGGCCCGGCAAAAGACTGTCTTCGACACAGGCCTCAAACTCCTCAGCCACGTCGAAGGCATGGTTTTCGACGATCAATACCTTTTCAAGGATTTCTGCGGCCGTGCGGGCAATACGCGTTTTCTGGCCAGGGAAGGGGAATTGCCTTCGAACGTCCGGCATTCCCAAATCCCCCGTAAGATGGGCCATGAGAACCTCAGTATTCGACCAAAGTATATTGAACTTTTTGTCTGTAGGCTTATTGGAATGAATCTCAAGGGCACGTTCCTGCCGATAACGGGCCAGAATATCGAGCGCTTTCTTGCGCCACTTCTCTTCGCGCATCTTGGCGACTTTGATTTCCGACAGCCACTTGGTCGAGGGGTCGCCCTCCGTTGATGGCTCATAGGTCTCCTTCTGAGCGGAGATTGTATCGCCGGAGTCATCGCCTTGTTGCGCACTCTTTGCCATCAATTAACCCTATAACAGCGAAGAATTTCTTCAAACTCTGCGGGCATCAGAAGCTGAGGATTAGCCGCTGCCCTCCGCAGCTGCCTGCGCCGCCATCTCGTCTTGGTGCGCAGCTCCCACACATAGCGGCGCCCGAGCGCCGTCAGCTCGATCGGCGGGCGTGCGGCGAACCGCATGCGCCACCAGTAATTCCAGCGATACCGCCCCATTATGCCTCTAGTCCCCACTCACAAAGCAGACGCACCTGTTCACTGAAGGAAGTCTTTTGAGCAATCGCTCTGGCACGGATCGCAGCGAACATTTCATCATCGAAACGAACGATTGCTTGTGTCCAGTTCTCATCCTTGCCTGGCTTCTTGCTCCCATGGGCAACGTGGCGCTTCTGGGTGTGGCGCACATCGTCATATGTCATCCGCGCTTACCCTCATCGTCTTGCTGTCCGGCCGCTGCAGCTAAGAGAATTTCAAGAATTTCGTCAAACTCTGCAGGCATCAGAAGCTCATCGGCCATTTAATATGTCCTTGTCAGCGTCAGCTTGGGTTCGAATTGGCCCTTTTCATTGCGACTGATGTTAAAATTCACGTCCAGCTTGTTGCCGGCAGCTTCGTTCATAAGCGCAGCCACGGCGGCCAAGTGCTCGAATAGTTGCTCCTTGAGACTGAAAGCAAGAAAGTCTGCGCTGATCTTGCCAATGTCCGGGGCTTTGATTTCCGTGCGGCCAGACTCAGCCTTCAAAGTGTATTTCCTCATTTCATCAACCCACCCAGCCAATAGCTAATGCGGCGCATCGCAACGTATTCCATGAACGAAGACGCTGCTAATTCCTCAAGCGTGGCGCTTCCGTTGCCTCCAAAACTCGTCATAGGTCGGCCGCTCGTTCTGCATTTTCGCGAACACGTCCTCAATAACAACCGGTGGCGGCTTAACCCAAGGCCTTGCCATGCAAGCATAACGCACCGAATCAGCGGCGTGATCCTCAGTATCCGTGTCCACATCTTCCGGCTTCGCCTTGTCATGAGGTAACGCTGGCAATGTACGAATGATTGCATTGCAAGTCGAGAAAAAGAATATCATGGGCAGCTCGCCGTCACCTACCAAGCGATGACGCACCATATCCCAGCCACCCATAGCCCCAGCCACACCAACGCGGCGGTTGTCTGCCCTCCGGAAAACAATGCCGCAATTGCTAAGGCGCTCCCCAATAGAGGGACCGCCATCAGCATTCCACGCGGCCGGATCAATGACAGACATAGCAGCAGCAAGAGGAGGGTCATCAGCTTCAAGGTCTTTAATGCCTCTTGCCACAGACTCGACTGTGAGCTTGAGGCCAACATTGGGCTTGCTTGCCCCGTACCACTCCCGATAACAGACAAGGGCGCCACGGGGCACGGTCGGCCCGTCCGGGTGCTGCCATTCGTCGCCACATACTGCCCACCAGTGGACCGCGAATGGCTTTGCTGATCCCCAGTCTGCCGAGCGATAGCGGGCCCACCAGGGCGGCAGGGTTGTGGGGCGCAATACGTGACGCCTTGGGCTGAACTCGTTGAAAAACGCTCCTTCAATCGCCGTCCAATCGCCTTCTAGCCAAGCTCTGACCAGCTCAGGGCTGCCGGATTGCTGCAGCTGCGCGACATAGGACGCACCAAGGTAAGGGTTGTCCTTGAGCGCGCTTGGAATAAATGTGCGGCTCTTGCGCTCGATGTGACCATTGAACGGGTTCTTGAATTCCTGCCAGATCGTTTTAAAGCCACTAGGGCACGGATCTATGTAGCGCTCTTTGACCCAGCCAGCGCCGACGCCGCCAGGATTGCCCGTTGCATGGAATTGGCAAGGGATACCTGATGCGGAGCGGAGAGTGGCCCGCAATTTATCCGGAGCTGTTGGGCTAGGCCAGTGCTGTATCTCTTCAAAGAAAAGATCCGTGTAGCTGTGCCCTTGATAGTTGTCTGTGTCGTCGTCCCTGTCGAGGTAACCGAATTTAAGCCTTGCGCTATTCGGCAAGGTCCATTGCTTTTCTGTCTCGTTAAATTTAGCGCCAACCTTAGGATAGATCTGTTTCGAGCGCTCGATAGCCTCACGGAGGTCAACGAGGGTCTTTCTAAAAAATACGCCAACGCATTTGCCGCCAAATCGTTGTGCCTTGAAGAGAAATTTGCCGAGCATGCCATCTGTCTTGCCGCCGCCACGTGATCCTCCAAAGAAAATTTCGTCCAGTGGGCACTCAATCATATAGCGCTGAGGGCCAGCGTTGGGCGTCCAGGCCGGGCCTAGTTCGATGTCAGCCGCTGATGCTCTATCACCCGGATTCTTTCCGTCCATTCGTCATGGTCCTCGCTGATCGGCTCAAGCGGTCCAACTACCATGGGGCGAATGTTGTGATCAATGTTGAGGTCTTGGGCCGGTTTACCAAAGCCGCGATCAAGTAGGGCTATTGCTGCCGCGACTTTGGCTTGCTCAGTTTCGCCGCTCTCGCAAATATTAGCCAGAGTTTTGAGAGCAAGGGCGCAATGAACTTGGGCTAATTCTCTGGCAGCTTTCTTGAAAGCCGAAATTTGCCCCTTTTGCTTACCGGGGTTTCCAGCTGCGAAATTGCCTGAATGAATTGATTTTGGGCCTGTTTTCGCCATAAGCGAATCTAGCGAATTACTCGCTACTTTCGCCTTTGTGGCCTATTCCCGTGAAGCCGCCGGCGCCGCTATGTCCGGTTTTGCGTTCGAGGGAATGCCCGTGTGCGTGGTGCGTGTGATACTCGGTGCGCTGTTCGGCCATGTGGCCGCTTTCCGGGTGCCGATGCCTCAGGCGATGCATGCCGTGGTGATCCTTGCCGGAGTGCTCTTGCTCAGAGCGATGACCTGGATGCTTGAGCCCTTCGTGCTTGGCATGACGGTGTTCCCTGCCCTTTTCGCCCCTCATTTCCAGATCCTTTTCCCGCTTTTGGCCGCGTGCTTGTTGGCAATCGCGATAGCTTCACCTTCCGGTACGCCGGACCTTAGCACAGCATTGGCCTGCTTGGCAGCTTTTTTTGCAGCTGGGCCTTTGAGCTTCTTGTTGTGCTTCTCGGCAAACTCTTTTCCAGTCCAGGGCATGGCTACTTAACCGCTCGATCCGATGGCGTTGATGTTATCCCACGGGGCGTTGAAGCTATGCGCTGCAGCATAAGCCGCCATCGCGCCGGGCAAACCGGCGTAACTTGTTCCGAGCCTGCTATTAATCCAAGCCAGGAAGCGCCCATTGAAAGAACCTGATGCAACGCCTTCATGGTCGAACAATGCGCTCCAATCGCCGTTGTAGTCAAGCGTGGTTGACGTGATCACCCGCACGGCCTTTTGCCGTGCTTCCTGGTTGGAATAGATTTCAAACTCAGGAGTTGGGGGGATAGTAGCGCTATAGCCATGAACAAAAGCCCCAGCATCTGGCGTTATGCTGAAATTAGGCATTTTGATTGTTGGCTAGATTAGGCGGCCCGAGGACAGTTCCGGGCGGGTGTTGAACTGGCCCTGACGCCGAACTTGGCGGGGCAGCTACGGCCACCTTTTGGGCGTTAACAAGGTTGAAGCTGGAAAGCACGCTGCCCAAAAGCGCTATCACGGTTCCGGCCGTGCCGATGATATTTCCGACCATCGGATCGGGCACCAGCCCGAATCCCGTACTGCCGAGCAATGCCCCGACCGCGATCATGATGTTATGCACCTGATCGGAGACCACGTTCCAATTTATGAATTTGACCATTTCAACCACTCTTGCCCCAAAAGTAGGCTTGCAGGGGGCAGTGCTGTTTGACCATGGAGCGGACTGAGGGCGGGGGCCACTCAGAGCGGAAAAGTTCGAAACAACATCCTGCAAGCCCGATAATAGGAACGCATACCATGGCTTGGCTGTCAAGCTGTCGAGATAGACATTCAACCGCTTTTGGCTATCCAGCGCTTCCAGCACATTAACGACCGGATTATTTAATTCGCGCTCGAAATTAAGTGGCTCGATTTCGCTAATCCGTTCCATGAGAGATTTGAAATCATAGTGCAGCATTTTGATAATTCCTCGCGCTCGATCTGCAGGACCATTTCTTCCCTCTTTTTTCATAAATATTAATTAATGCCCCGGCCTCCCAGACGTAAATTCTTTTTACCGCCGGGTCGATGGCCTTAAACACTTCGATGCAGCCGCCCATGTCCGTGCAATTCGCATCGGGCAAATATAGAAATCCTTGCTGGCCAATAAAATCATAATTCAAAAACGATGCGCAGCACTGGAATTTAGGATGGTAGGGCAGTTCCTTCATTTTAATTTCCTTTTCTGGCCAGACTTCCTGTGACGTGACACATTGGCTCCCTAAAGGGAGAGCCTTATGTCACGCCCACATGTCACGGTGTCTCAGCGTGACTGTCACGGGACATGTCACGCCTATGTCACGCCCTAATGTCACGCTTTGCACCATATCCAATTATCGTTTTTCTCCTCGTTTTCGCGCCAAAAGAATTTGTTTGCGTCAATTTCTTGGGCGCATCTCATCCACGCTTTGCGAAATGCAGCGCTTCTTTTTTCTGGGTCGTCCTCACCGCTCATATATCTTGCGCGCATTATTGGCCGCACGTGCTGATTTAATTTTGCCATCTTCACAAGCGGTCCATCTCCGTCAACACGGCGCATTATTCCATGGCTGGACAGACACTCTAAAACGCATTCCTCGAACAATCTGGCGTTGCTCTTTTTAAATACGTGCTGATTTTTCTGGGGGGCCGAAACGAGCACCATGGAGCAATCGCCGAACTCGTCCCCGAACTTGTCCACACCGAGCTTTTCATATTGCAGATCCACCACCCCAACATCACCAGTGGGGCCATATCTTGAGCGCGAAATCTCAAGGCTGCGCTTCGTGGTGCCGTCCTCTTCCTTGATGGCCACGATGCTCAATACTTGGTCCGATTGAGACTTCCAGTTAGACGCCCCGCGAAGACCGCCCTCGATAGACTTGCCGTAGTGATGCGCGATAATGACGGGGCCACCGATGGCGGCGCATATCTCTCTCAGCTGATGGCATGTTGCCGCCGCATAGGCGTTGTCGTTTTCCATCTTGTCCGGAATGCCCCATCCGCTCGAAAGCGTATCGAGCCAGAATGTGCAGAATTCTACGCCGAAGCGAGCCTTGTAGTAATCGGCTATTGGCTTGATCTGGCCTATGAAGCCGGGCAGGTCGTCGGCTATCACGCCCGGCTGTTTCAACAGGTGGAATGGAATGTCCTCGGTGATGCCCATGTGCCGCGCGGCTACGATGACGCGGTTTCCGATAGTGCCCTGCCCCTCGGCTGCAGCATAGATTACAGCCGCCCGGCGGCGTACGGGAGCGCCAAGGAACGGCTTGCCCGAAGCAATGGACATGGCAAGGCCCGTGCATAGGTACGTTTTGCCGCCCTCGCTTTGCCCGCCTGCAAAGATGATTGCATTTTCGTCCGCCGGCAGAAACCGGCTCAACATCGGCATGCTGACAATTTCTATCTTCGGATAGGGGACGCTTCCAAGCCCAAAGTCGGGAACGTAGGGCTCAAGCCCCTCGATCAACGCCTCAAAC
>JBAUNL010000603.1:0-2855 GCA_049579205.1 Rhodomicrobium sp.
GAAACAGGAGCCATTCTGACACGAAGCCGTTGAGCGGAGGCAGCGCCGATATCGCAAGCGCCCCTATCAGGAAATAAACCGCGGTTCGTGGCATGCGATGGATGAGACCGCCCAGCTTGTCGAAGTCCCGCGACCCTGTAGCGTGTTGGACGGCGCCCGCACCCAGAAACAAGAGCGGCTTGTACCATGAATGGAACAGCGCATGCAGCAGAGCTGCCGTCATCGCGACGGCGGCGGCCGCATTCAACCCAGATGTCTTGAAGGCAAGTGCCAGGCCAAGGCCCACATAAATGATCCCGATATTTTCGATCGTCGAATAGGCCAGGACGCGCTTCACATCATTGTCGAGAACCGCATAAAGTAGAGCCGCGACAGCTGTCAGCGACCCGAGAATAATCAACGGAAGCGACCACCACCAAACTGGCGCGCCGAGAATGTCAAAGACAACCCGGATCAATCCGTACACGGCGACTTTGGTCATCACGCCGCTCATAAGGGCGGACACATGGCTCGGAGCTGCCGGATGCGCCAGCGGTAACCAGGCATGCAGCGGCATAATGCCAGCCTTTGAGCCGGTCCCGGCGAGAACCGCAAACAGGACAAGTGCTGCTATCTTGGGCTGCAGCGAAGCCTCTCGCATCGACGCAAAATCATAGCCGCCTGCAGGGCCGGCGAGCGCGCCAAAAGCGAAAAACAGAGCGACGGTGCCGATGCTGGCCATGATGAGGTAAACATGAGCGGCGTGGCGAGCGTCTTCGTCCGTATGCCTGGCCAGAACAAGCGCCCAGGAGGTGAGCGACATCAGCTCCCAGAAAAAAAGAAAGCCGAATGCATCGTCCGCGAGGAGCACAACATTCATGGCCGCGGCAAAGGCCGGGAAGTAAGGCTCGATACGCGGCGAGAGATCCTTCTGCCGGTCAAGCCCGAGACCATAAAGCGACGCGGCCATGACTCCGACATTCACAGTAAGGCCGAAAAACGCACTCAGCTCGTCGATGCGGAATCTCAAGCCAATTTTCGGCAGTCCTATCGGCAAGTGCGCTGTGGTTGTGCTTCCCGCAAAGAGGACGGTCAGATCCACTGCGGATGCGAGCGCCGCGGCAATCAAGCAGACAGGGTAGACGGCCGCTAAACTGAGCGGCTTTCGCCATGGCGCCGCAAGAGCCGACAACACCATCAGCGCGAGCGCAAGAGCCATCAAGTTAAGCGTGTTCGCCGGATCGGGCATCGCGTCATTTCTCTCGCAGGCGGACGCCGCGTCCCCCAACATTGAGTAATTCGATACCGGCGCGATCCAGCGCCTCAATGACTTTTGTCAAACTATCTACGTTGCCGCGCACGGTGCCCTCGCTTGCCTCCATCCGCTGAATCGTGGGCAGCGAAACGCCCGCCATTTCGGCGAGCGTCTTCTGCTCGATCCCGAGCAAGGCGCGGGCCGCCCGAAGCTGTCCTGCCGTCATCAAGGAGGCTTCCCCCTTTTTTAGAATGCCGTTACAGAGCTTTATAATTGATATGTCAAGCATGATTTTTGCGCGTACGTGCATTATATTTATTCAACGCGACTACCGGCTACGACCGGCAATTGGCTGGTTCATTCAGGCGGAGCTGCGCTGACACGCCACGCCGAAAGTGGCAGCAGCGTCCTTGTGGAATTTGAGAATAATATTCAAAGCTGGGCATGCGGAAAAACGTGCTTCTGCACCGGAATTTGATACTCCCTTCCGGATGCGCCCCGCGCGCAGTTCCCCCCGGAAGCAAAGGTGAATAAAATGGCCGAAGCGCTCATTTTGAACGGTGTTGCCATCGCTGCTGACATCAAGCAAAGCGTGGCGCAGAGGGCAGCGCTTTTCGCCGCGAATGCGGGCAGACCGCCGGGCCTCGCGGTAGTGCTGGTTGGGGAAAATCCGGCGAGCCAAGTCTATGTGCGCAGTAAGCTCAAACTTGCACGGGACCTCGGTTTTCACTCCGTAGAGCACAGACCAGCAGCTGACATCACAGAGTGTGCGCTGCTCGATCTTATCGCGGCGCTCAATGCGGACGCCGCCATCGATGGCATACTCGTCCAGCTTCCTTTGCCACGTCACATCGAGGCCGGTGCGGCAATCGGGGCCATCGATCCGGCAAAAGACGTTGACGGCTTCCATGTGTCCAATGTCGGACGCCTCTTCATCGGCGCGCCCAATTTCGTGCCCTGCACTCCCCTCGGCTGCCTTCGCCTGATCCGGAGTGCGAACGCGAACCTCACTGGCCTCAATGCCACGGTTGTGGGCCGGTCAAACATCGTTGGCAAGCCGATGGCGCATCTTCTGCTAGCGCGAGACTGCACAGTAACGATCGCGCATTCCAAGACACGCGATTTGAAGGCCGCCGTTAACAACGCCGACATTCTTGTTGCCGCGGTTGGACGCCCGGAAATGATACAAGGTGATTGGATCAAGCCAGGCGCGACGGTTATCGATGTCGGTATCAACCGCGTGCCGGCGGGCGGCGGCAAGACGAGGCTTGTTGGTGACGTGCAATTCGAAAGCGCACGTCAGCTGGCGGGTGCAATCACCCCTGTCCCAGGAGGAGTGGGCCCGATGACGGTGGCCTACCTCATGGCGAACACGTGCCGCGCAGGCTTTCTGCGCCAGGGACTGCCCTGGCAAGAGGACATCTGATCATCAGCGCCGGGCCTGTGATTCTAACCGTCATGGCCTTCAAGAGCCTCGAACTGAGAGAGGTCTTCCCTACCCGAAACCCTGAACATCTTCTGGAAGAAGAGGTTGTTGGGCACATGGAGGCGTCCGCCACCTTCCTCGCGTAGAACCGTAAACATCATGTTCCGGTCGATCACGCGCCCTTTCAGGTTCTCT